>CALKAI010000143.1 GCA_937983275.1 uncultured Trueperaceae bacterium
ACGCTCGCCTGCACGATGGTGATGTCGGTAAGGGCGCCCAGCGCGCCGATCAGCAGCCCGGCCAGCAGCAGCCCCTTAAGGTTTACCTGCGCAGCCGCGAAGCTGATCATCATCCCCTCCTCGGTGCCGAATCCGGTGAGGTTGGCGAGGTCGCTGAAGATGATGGCGATCACCATCGTCACGATGCTCGCAACCAGTGTTCCCACCAGCGCCGCGGTGGTGCTCCAGTTGATTCCGTGCACGAAGTAGATGGCGAGGATCAGGATGCCGCCCACACCGGCGAGCGAGATGATCACCGGGTTGTGGCCCGCGAGAATACTCGGGATCACGAACGTGATGACCAGTACAAGGCTTGCCGCCGTCGCCACGAACGCGCGCAGGCCCTTGAAGCGGGCCACCGCTACCGACACGACCAGGAAGAGGCCCGCCAGGAGCAGCAGCGCCGGCCTGCGTACCCAGTCCGAAACCGCGTAGCTGGACTGCCCGCCCGGCCCCGGGGACCGGTAGATCTCCACCCGGTCGCCAACGCTGAACGGGGGCGGGCCGTCGGCCGCCTCCTGGGCGGGGTCGTAGCCCAGCTCAGCACGTATCACCTGGCCGTTGCCAAGGTCCACATGCGCTTCGCCTGCTGCTTCGTCGATCCCCAGGATGCGCCCCTCGAAGTATTGCCCCTGCCCGGTGGCGTGACCGGCGGCGGCAAGAAGAAGGGCCGCCAGGAACGCCAGCGTCAATCCCCTCACTGCCTTCCCAAAAGGCGGGAGTTCGACTAGGCGCACGTGGGACACACTCCGTAGAAGGTCAGGTGGTGATCCTCGACGTGAAAGCCGCCCGGCAGCGTCGCGCCCTCCAGCGCCTGTACGGGGCACTCGGTCGGCAGTTCGTACACGACCTCACAGCTCCGGCACTTGAAGTGGTGGTGATGACCGCGGTTCGTGGGTTCGTAATGGCGCGGCTCGCCCGGCAGGTCGACCGGACGGATCTGGCCGGACCGTTCCAGGGTGGCCAGGTTCCGGTAGACGGTGGCCAGACCGATGCCTGGCTGCTTCGTCGCTGCCAGCTCTGTTATCTCCTGCGGGGTGAGGGGGCCGCGCGCCTGGCCCAACACCTCGACAATCGCCCGCCGCTGGGGCGTCAGCCGCTTCACTGTAAACCTTCCAATGTAGAACCTGCTCTCACTGAAGTGACTTCTCGGGTCGCTTCCGGCGCCAGTATATAAGCTCACCGTGGACCCGTTGACCCGGCCGTGACCGCCGGGTATCATCAGCAGTCACTGCTATTGAGAAGGGATTATCAATAGCGTCCCGCGACTCTGCTGCCACACCGAAAGGGCCACATGACCTATCTCCACAAACCCTTGCTTCCGATCCTCCTGGCGTTGCTCCTGCTGGGCAGCGGCATGGGACAACCCAACATCGTGGTCTCGATCCACCCCTGGTACGACCTGGTGCGTCAGATCGCCGGCGAGGAAGCGAACATCGTGCGCATCCTGCCCGCCGGAGCCTCCCCGCACACCTTCGAGCCCCGCCCCAGCCAGATCCGCGATATCGCCGCTGCCGACCTGGTCGTGATGAACGGCGGGATCGGTGTCGACGAGTGGCTGCTGCGGCTGGTTACCGCCTCCGGCAATCCCAGGCCGCCGCTACAGATCATGGAGTACCTGGACGAAGCCGCCCTCGAGGAGGACGACCACCACCATGAACACGACCACGAGCAGGAACATGCTCACGAGCACGGCTACCTGAACCCGCACGTATGGCTCGACCCGCACTTCGCGGCTGAGGCAGTGCAACTGATAGTAGCCGCGCTCGTCGAAATCGATCCGGAGAACGAGGCGCTCTACCGGGAGAACGGGGAGCAGCTGCGGGCGAGCCTCGACGAGCTCGACCGCGAGATCGCAACGACCCTGGAAGGCGTCGCCGGCGAGGCGTTCGTCCCGTTTCACAACGCCTGGCCCTACTTTGCCCGTCGCTACGGGCTCGACCTGATCGTCGAGATCGAACCGTTCCCAGGACGCGAACCCTCGCCGGCCTACCTGGCGAACGCGATCTCCCTGATACGCGAGAGCGGTGCCAGGGCGATCTTCACTGAACCGCAGCTGCCCGAGCGGCCGGCTCAGGTTGTCGCCGAATCGGCCGGGATCCCTCTCTTCATCATCGACCCGATAGGCGGGACGGAGGGCGTCGAAACCTACCAGCAGCTGTTGCGGAGCAACGCCAGAATCATCGCGAACGCCCTTTCGGGGGGCCAGGCCGGGGATCAGGGCACGCCCGGCGACACCTGATTCTTGCCCGCCCCCTTGGCCTGGTAGAGCTGCAGATCGGCCCTGTGCAGCGCCGCGCTGAACTCGTCCGTGGCTTGCCCCTGGGCGACACCGCTGCTGATCGTCACCCGCAAACCCGGGCGTATCGCCGTCCACTCGTGACCCACAACGGCATCGCGCAGCTTTGAGGCGACGAGGACCCCGTCCGCGAGCCTGGTGCCGGGCAGCAGGATCCCGAACTCCTCGCCGCCCAGCCGGGCAACGCTGTCGCCGGTGCGCAGGCTTTCAGTGAGCAGCTGCGCAACGATGACCAGGACCTGATCCCCGACGCTGTGCGAGAACCGGTCGTTGATCGACTTGAAGTCGTCGATATCGATCATGACTATGCTGAAGGGCACCTCGCCGCGCCGCAGCCTGGTCAGCTCCGCGTTTATGAGCGCCTCGAAGTGGCGCCGGTTGTAGACACCGGTAAGCGGGTCCTCGATGGTGAGGCGCTCCAGCTTTTCGTTCTTCAGGGCCAGCTCATCGTGCAGCCGGCTCATCCGTTCGTACGCCTCGCTCAGGCGGCGGTTGCTCTCCCGCAGGAACTCGCTCTCCCGCCTGCCCAGCTCCATCTCCTGCTGCAGCAGCAGGGTTTGTGACCGGGCAGAGAACAACTCCTGCTTCAACGCATCCTCCCGCTCCTGGTGCCGCCGCAGGTGGTGCAGCGCCTCCCGGTACTGCCCCATCTCCTCATAAATGTGCGCCAGTTGCTCGTGGGCGCTGCTGCCCATGGGGCTGTCGCCAGAGAGGCTGAGTACCTCAAGAGCCAGGTCCCGGGCGTACTCCGGCCGGCCGGCCTTCAGGTACACCCGGGCCACCGCGAGCAGCACCTCCTCCCGGAAGGGCGAACCGGGCCGCAGCTGCGCCAGCGTCTCGTCGCTCGTCCTCACGGCACCTTCCAGGTCACCTGTTTCCAGCAGCACCTGGGCCAGCTTGGCCAGCGCGGTGGGCAGCTGCAACTGGTCGTCCAGGAGGGACGTTACCTGTACCGAGGCCACGGCGAGTTCCCGGGCCCGCCCGTGCTGCCCCAGCTTGCTGCTGCTGCGCGCGAGGTTGCCCAGCATGGCGATCCGGGCACGCACGATGCCTGCGTCCTTCGCCGCGGCGAAGGCGCGCTCGAAGCAGGCCAGCGCCTGCTCGTGGTTCTCCTGCATGGCGTGCACGTTGCCCAGGTTGTTCAGCACCGTTGGCAGCAGTTGCTCATCGTCATCGACCAGCGCCAGGCTCGCCTGGAACTGCTCGAGCCCCTCGCTGTACGCGCCCATGCTGGAGTAGAGGATGCCCAGCTCGTTGTGGAGCCGGGCGGTGATTGCAGGCGCAGTGTCTGGCCCCACCGCAGCCTGGGCGGTGAGGTAGTGCCGGGCGGCGCTGTCCAGCTGCCCTCTGCGCACATAGAGCCGGCCCAGGAAGCGGTTGGCCTCGAGGATGCCCTCCCTGTGCTCCAACGCCTCCAGGACCGCGAGTACCTCGTGGAGCTGGGCCTCGCCGCGCTCCAGATCACCGGCCTCGAGCAGGGCGACGCCCCGCACCAGGCTCGCCTTCGCGTGGCCCAGCTCATCGCCGGCGCCTCCGGCGATCTCCAGTGCCCGCTGGGCGAGCTCCATTGCGCGCGTAGGCGAGGACTGGAGGAGCTCCCATGCCTCGGTTAGCAATGCTTCGACATCGGACATCATGGGCGATTACGGTTTTCCCACTGTCCGTTCATGGTAGCAGCCGCGAGGCGCCCGAAGGTACAGCGCGCACGATTGCGGAGAGCCGGCCGGTGGCGAGCGGTTATCCGAACAGGTAGGGCACCAGCCTGGCTGCCTCGGTCGGGTCGTAACTCTCGCCAATGCCGAACGCCATCATGGTGAACAGGAAGGCCATGCCGCTCAGGACCGCGGCGGTCCAGCGGCCCTGACGGACGCGCTCCGGCAGCCAGTAGTAGAGCAGGAAGAAGAACAGCGCGCCCGTGCCGCCCAGGTAGTGGACGTAGAGCTGCATGGGCCCCAACCCCTGGTCGAGGAGCTTGATCCCGATGAGGACCTGCACCGCCAGCGCCACCTGGGCGACGATGAACGCGATGTGGCCCCACAGGGGCAGCGCCGCCTTGCGGACCGCGCTCACGACTCCCGCGGCGAAGGCCAGGAGGGTGGCGAGCACGGTGATGGTGCCGAAGATGAAGTGAACGGATGTGGGTACCCAGATGGAGTCGATCATGTCCCGGACCAGCCTACCTTCCGGAAGCCAGGGCGCCCGAAACGAGCAGGCCGGTAAGGGTAAGGCCGTCGGTGATCTCGTTGGAGGAGAGCATCTGCTCGATCTGACCGGTGCTGAACCAGGCGGCGCTCTCGACCTCATCCGGGGCGATGCCGCCGCTGCGCCGCGCCGCGGTGCAGGCGATCAGGTGGACGGTCTGGTTCGACATGCCGTTGGAGGGATAGTAGCGGTACAGGTAACGGTGGTCGCTGGTCTCGTAACCGGTTTCCTCCAGCACCTCGCGGGCGGCGGCCGTGATGGGGTCCTCGCCGTCATCGATGCCGCCTGCCGGAATCTCCCAGCTGAGCGCATCCGTGGGGTAGCGGTAGGCACGTACGAACAGCAGCGAGCCGGCCTCGTCGAAAACAACCGCGGCCGCCGCCTCGCGCGGGTAGTCGAGCACGTGATGCTCGGGCAGGACCGTTCCCGTGGGCAGCTCAACGACGTCGCGGTGCAGGGTGATCCAATCGCTTTCGTAGACGGTGGTTCTGGACAGACGCTTGGGTTTCACTACCAGGCACTATATCCGTGCCCTGCTACTCTTTGGAGGTGAGCGAACAGTTTCCTTTGATTACCGACCTGCCGCTTGCCTACCGGGAGCGTCCCGGCGCTCAGGGTGCACCCACCATCGTGCTCCTGCACGGGCTGGGGAGCAATGAACTGGACCTGCTGGGCCTCCAGCCGCTCCTGGACGAGCGGTTCCATCTGGTCAGCGTGCGCGCGCCAAGGGAGATGGGCGGAAACGCCTTCGGCTGGTTCGACATCGAGTGGACTCCCGAACCCGTCCCCAATCTCGAGCAGGCACAGGAGAGCATCACGACCCTGCGCCGCTTCCTGGGCGAACTGGGTGACCGGCACCAGCTGACGCCCGAAAGGCTCCTGCTCATGGGCTTCAGTCAGGGAGCGATGCTGAGCTATATCCTGGCGCTGCGCGAGCCCGAGCGGTACGGTGGCGTCATCGCCATGAGCGGCCGGATACCGCCGCAACTGGCTCAGGACTCCCTGCCCGATCACAACGGCCTTCCCGTGCTCGTTACGCACGGAACCCACGACGAGGTGATCCCGGTGAGTTATGCGCGGCGGTCCCGTGCGCTGCTCGAGCGGCTGAACGTCGACCTGGAGTACCGGGAGTACCCCATGGGCCACCACCTGACCCAGGAGTGCCTGGACGACATAACCGACTGGCTGGGCGGGCGGCTGGGGTAACGCCCTGAGCCAGGCAAATACGGCACCGTCCCCGGGCAGCGGACCTGCGCGGGGACGGTGTCATGACCTTGCGGCTTTACTCTGGGGGTTACTGCCAGTAGCTGTAGGAGATGCCGGAGGTTTCGCCCGGAACGAGGCCGCCGGTGACAGGCGGGTTCCAGTTGGCGTCCGCGAAGCGGAAGACGTAGGGGCGGTCGGGCACTGCATCCACGACATAGACCATGCCAGTCCTGTAGTCGCCGCCCACTGCCTGCATGTCGAAGCGCTCGCCGTCTGCCGGATCGGGTGAAAAGACGCCGTCGCCGTTGACGTCGATCCACACCTGGGCCTGCGCGGGCGCCAGCCCCTCGGGGTGCTCGTAGACGACGCCGTAGAGGCTGCCGCGGCGGCCATTCTCGCCGTAACCGTCAGGGTTGCTCAGGCTCGGGCGTTCGCCCGGAGTGTAGTCCGGCAGCTCGCGCAGGGCGCCGCTCATGTCTGCGTCGAGCACGCCACGGTTCTCCATGTACCAGCGGGCCTGCAGGTAGTAGTCGAGTGCCTCGTCCTGCGCCGGGGCCCAGGCGTGCGCCGGGTGGAAGCCGCCCAGCAGCATCTCGCGCACGTCTGCTGCGCTCACGCGGTACTCGGGGCCCTGCTCCTTCGTGTCCCAGGTCCGGTCACCGTGGGCGACGTTCTCCCAGCCGCTGAACGCGTTATCGCCGAAGGGGTAGTCGCTGGACATGAAGACGAGGGGGACGTGGTAGTCGAGGAGGGTTTCTCTGCCTGTTTCATGCGAGTACCAGAAGCCGTTGCCGTCCTCCTCGACGATGAAGTCGGGGGTGGTGGCGGTACCGAAGGTGGCGCTGGCGTCGCCGGGGGCCGCCCGGCCGTCGGTGGTGGCGATGAGGTGGTGCACGGCGGGGTCCAGGCTGCTGCCCCTCTCGCGCAGCTCGCCAATCCACCAGCGGTGGAAGTCGCCGTTCCGGTCATCGAACTGCGCCTGCGGGCCGGAGCCCTCGTCGACGCGGGTGTTGTACTCCCACATCATGTTGTAAACGACGTTGGGGTACTGCCAGGTGGCTTCCAGAACGCGATCCATGAGCAGCTCGTGGAGGTCCTTGCGGGTGAGGCCGTCGACGACCTCGCCGCCGTCCTGGGCCGGGTCGCTCCAGATCATGTCGCTGCCGGTCCAGCCCTGGCCCTGGAAGTTCCACTTGTAGCTCCAGAAGTAGACGTGGAGGATGACGTCCTGCTCGTAGGCGACCCGGGCAATTTCGCCGAGGTTGGCCCAGTGGGCGTCGTCGTTCAGGGTGGCGAGCAGCTCCTCGTAGCTGGCATCAACCCAGGTGGGGTGGGCGGCGGTGAACAGCGAGTTGCCGTGCCGGCTCACCTTTTCGAGGTGGTCCGGATCGAAGGTTGCCGTAGGGGTGGGCGCCAGGCCGGCCTGGTTGCCGAAGAGGACCATGGGGAGTCCGTTGTACTGGAAGTAGCGGGTGTTCTGGGGCAGGAGCTGAAGCTGCGAGGCGCTGCGGGCGATCGCGCCCGCCTGCCGCTCCTGGCCGTCCTCCCTGTCGGCACCGGCCCTGGGGCCGGTGTCCAGCGAGCCGCAGGCGGCCAGCAGAAGAGTGAGAAACAGCGTGTTCAGCATGGCAAGAACCGACGCAGGGGTGCGTACGCGGGGGCTTTGAGGCATGTGAATCGACCTTTCGGTTGATCGACTGCCGGTTGCAGGGGGCGAAGCAGGGGGTTGAGGTCAACAGCAGGATCTTCGGTAAGAGTCCCGGGTAAAGGTAGGTGCTGGGGTGCAGCGCTTCCGCGGGCGTTGTTGCAGGTTACTGCGTGCCGGCCGGGCACAGTGTTGCATTTTGCGTTTCTGACGTGTGAATTGTATTACAGGTGCTGCATTCAGTCGTGCCGGCGCCTGCGGGCATACAGAAGGAGACCGGTGCCGATCACCGCTGCCGCGCCCAGCCCGATCGCTACAGGAGTGAGGGGGGAGCGACGGGGCGGTGGCACGATGACCGGCCCGGACTCGTCGGAAAGCACCGGCGAAGCTGCATACCGCCCGTGCTGGGGAATTTCGTTCCCGAAAGTGCGCAACAGCCGTTCCAGACCCTGCTGCAGTCTCTCGCCGGCCACCGGGATGCCGTGCGAGGAGGCCAGGAGGTGCGGGCGCAACGCGGCAAGGGCCGCGACCGAGGCGCGTGCCTCCTGCCAGTTCTCCGTCAGGTAGGCGGGCGGCCGCGACACGCGCGGGCGCTGTGTTGCCACGGCCAGGGCGCTCTCCTGGCGGGTGTTGATCACGGCGTCACCGGAGATCAGCAGGCGATCCCTGTCACGGAAGAAGGAGACATGACCTGCGGTGTGCCCCGGCGTGTGGATCCAGCGCCACTCGGGCAGTCCGGGGACGGTGCCGTCGGCCGGCAGCAGCCGGAAGTGACTGCTCACGTCGATTGGCCCGCGCGGGTAGAGGGGGGAGAGGCGCGCCATCAGGCCGCCACCCACCGACGGGTCGGGCGGCGGGTACTGGGCGCGCCCGGTCAGGTAGGCCGATTCCAGGCGGTGCGCGTAGACGGGCGCCTGCCACTTCCTGGCGAGCTGCGGCAGGCCACCCACATGATCGAAGTGAGCGTGCGTGAGGAGGATCGCGTTGGGCCTGCTGTCGCCGTACAGCTCGCGGGCGAGCCGTTCGATCCTGCCGGTCAGGCCGGGCAGGCCTGCGTCGACGAGCGTCCACTCGCGGTCACGCGCGCCGGGCGCTCCGATGAAGAAAACGTTGCTGATGAGCGTCCGCAGGTAGGTAACGTCGGCGCTGATGCGCTGCACCGCCTCACGGCTGAACTGTTGAGCCGGGCTGTGTCCGGTTGCCGCATCTACCGGTGTGCTGTGGCGTGCCTGCATGTTCGCCTCCATGTCTCCCCGACTCTAGCGGCAGTGTGGCCGGGCGACTTGGAGGCCGGCAGCAGTCAGGCGGCTATCATTGTCGTGTGGCACGACCCCTGGCCCCGCACCTGCTGAACACCATGTTCGACACCACCCGCTACCTCGAGCGCACCCTCTCGACGCGCAGTCGCGTACGCTTGCGGGTCGAGGAGCTGGGCGGCGGGCGCGTCTACGTGCATGAGGCCTACCGCCAGCGGCCGGGCGGCAACTGGACCCGCTGGCAGCAGGTCGAGGGGGAGCAGTCGACCGAAGACCTGCGCCTCGACCAGTTCAAAGAGACAGGCTCGCCCAACTAGCGGCGCTACGCCAGTCCGGCCCATTCGAAATACATCCGGGCACCGGTAATTGCCAGGAACAACGCGAACGCCCTCCTGAGCATGAGCGGCGGGATGCGGTGCGCCAGGCGGGCGCCCAGCGGGGCTGTCAGCATGGTCATGGGCACGATGATGATAAAGCCCAGCAGGTTGACAAATCCGAGCGAGCCCACGGGCAGGTGGGGGTTGCCCCAGCCGAGCAGGATCATGCTGATCGTCGCCGGCACGGAGATGATGAATCCTATCGCCGCCCCTGTTCCCACTGCGAGGCGTACCGGGTAGCCGGCGAGGGTGAAGGTTGGCACCGACAGAGTGCCGCCGCCGATCCCCATGATCGAGGAGACCGCGCCGATGAAGGTGGCGACGAGCCAGCGCACTGGCCCGCGCGGCAGGCCCCTGGCGAGGGTTACCCCCTGAGGAACGAACGCCATATAAATGGCGACCAGGATTGCGATGGTCGCGAATATCAGGAGCATGGCGCCCGTAGCCGCGAAGTTGACGACCAGCGAGCCCAGCCCGACCCCCAGGATGAGCCAGGGGAGGAATGAGCGGAGGAGGGAGACTTCGACGCTCTGCCGCCTGCGGTGGGCGAGCGTGGAAGAGGTGGCCGTGAAGACGATGGTGGCCAGCGAGGTACCAACCGCCAGCGGCATGCGGATGCTCACGTCCAGTTCGAGCAGCGAGAAGAGCGCGTAGAGGGCGGGAACTATTACGATGCCGCCGCCCACGCCAAGCAGGCCCGCCAGTAGGCCCGCCACGGCTCCTGCCGCGAGCAGGCCAAGTGCCAATGTCATCAGTTCCATCCTTGCTGCTCTTCCCTTGTCAGTTATTCAGTTCTTCGAACAATGCGCGTTAATCAGTCGCGGCCGTTCCTGGCCTGCTGCGCTACCACCATAAGCCGCTTCGGGAGTGTGAAGGAGAAGGTTGCGCCCTGCTGCGGTTCGCCCTGCGCCCAGATGCGACCGCCGTGGCGGCGCACTATGCGCTGCACGGTCGCCAGGCCTATGCCGCTGCCCTCGTACTCTTCCTGGCCATGCAGGCGCTGGAAGGGCGTGAAGAGGCGGTCGGCATACTCCATCGCAAATCCGGCACCGTTGTCGCGCACATAGAAGGTGGTTTCCTTGTCGCCGTCGTGCGCGCCCACCTCGATTTGCGTTACGGGACGGCTGGCCGTGAACTTCCAGGCGTTCCCCAGCAGGTTCTCCAGCACGATCTGCAGCAGCGACGGGTCCCCCAGCGCGACCATGCCGGGCTGCACCGTCAGTTCCAGCCGGCGCTGCGGGTCGCTCTTCGCCAGGTCGTCAGACAGCTCGACGACGAGGTCGCTCAGGTTGACGGATTCGATCTTCAGGTTGGTACGCGTCAGGTAGGAGAGTTGCAGAAGGTCCTCGATGAGCCGGCTCATGCGCTGCGTGCCCCGGCGGATGCGCTGCAGGTATTCGCGGCCGTGTGAATCCAGGCTGTCGCCGTAATCCTCCAGCAGCAACTGGCTGAAGCCGTCGATGCCCCGCAGCGGCGCCCGCAGGTCGTGCGACACCGAGTAGTTGAACGACTCGAGCTCCTGGTTGAGGGTGCGCAGCTCGGCCGTACGCTGGCGCACCTTCTCCTCGAGGGTGGCATTAAGGGAGAGGGCGTGCTCGTACAGGCGGGCGTTGTCGAGCGCGGTCGCAGCGTGGCTGGCCAGGGCGCGAACGGTGTTCTGCGCCTGCTCGCTGAACTTGCCCGGCTCCTCGTGACCGAAGAAGAGGCCACCAATCACCTCTCCCGAGTGCGACCTGACCGGCACCGCCAGGTAGCTACGTACCGGCGGGTGTCCTTCGGGCATGCCGTAGTAGGGCGGCCGCTTCCCGTAGCGCGGGTCGGCCGTGACGTCATCGCTGCGGATCACGTCGGCACCCGAGAAGGTCGGATCCAGTACGCCCGTGGGCCGCGGCATGGGGAGTCCGGCGAACTCCTCCTTCCGCACTCCCGAGAGGGTGT
This sequence comes from uncultured Trueperaceae bacterium, assembly GCA_937983275.1. GTDB lineage: Bacteria > Deinococcota > Deinococci > Deinococcales > Trueperaceae > CALKAI01. Next base: position 10,963 of record CALKAI010000143.1, read on the forward strand.
AGAGGGAGTAGCTGCCCTGCCCCTCATCGGAGACGTTGTGGAAGAAGGCACCGAACTGGGCGCCGCTCATTTCGGTGCCGGCGTCGGTGACCACCTGGATGAGCCGTTCGGTATCGAGGTTGGCCGAGAGCGAGCTGGCGACCTTCAACAGCGATTCGAGCGTGCGCGTCTGCTGTTCGATCTGCTCCTGCGTCCGTTTTTGCTCGGTGATGTCCCGGCCAATCTTGGAGGCGCCGACGATCCGGCCGCGGGAGTCGACAAGCGGCGAGATCGTGAGCGACAGGTGGCGAAGCTCGCCATCTTTGCGGCGGCGCACCGTTTCGAAGTGGTCGATCCGCTCGCCCTGCCGCAGGCGTGAAAGGATGTGCGCCTCCTCGGCGTGCCGCTCCTCGGGGATCACCAGGGTGATGTGCTTGCCGATCGCCTCCTGGGCGGTGTAGCCGAAGATGCGCGTGGCGCCCTCATTCCAGCTGGTGATGTAGCCGTTCAGGTCCTTGCTGATGATCGCATCGTCGGAGGAGGCGACGATTGCGGCCAGGCGCGCCCGCATCTCCTCGGACTGGCGCCTCTCGTGCAGGTCGGTGACGGCCCCCACCCACTCGCGTACGCTGCCATCCTCGGCGAGTACCGGGGCGATATGTTCCCGCACGTGCCGGTACTCGCCGTCCTTGTGAAGGAGGCGGTACTCGAAGCTGGCCGGCTTGGCCTGGGCAGCCGCCTCCTTCCACAGCGACTCCAGGCGGGTGCGGTCCTCCTCGTGCACGAAGTCGAACCAGCGGTCGCCCAGCGCCCTGCACTCATCGGTTCCCGTGTACGCCTCCCACTCGGGAGACTCGACAACCCGGGCCTTTTCATCCCCGACCCAGACTATGGAGGCGTCGCTCATGGCCACAGAGCGGAACCGTTCGCTGCTGCGGCGCAACTGCTCTATCGTTTCGTTCCGGGAGGTCGATTCAGCCAGTTCGACCAGGCTGCACGCCTCGCTACCCGCCATCTCCAGAGGCTTGATCCGGTAGGTAATGGAGCGGGGCGTGCCCGAGGACGACCGGACGAAGAGCACTCCGGAGCGCGTCCCATTCTGTTGGGGTCGAGGCGTGCCGCGCGGACGGCGTCCGGCGCCGGAGCCGGTCAGGCCGGCCAGCAGCTCATCGAAGGTCGTGCCGACGAGCCGCTCGCGGGCGATACGGGTCAGCGTGCAGGCCGCCGGGTTGGCGTAGCTGATGGTTCCGCTGTCAGCAAGGATCAGTGTTGCCGTGCTCAGCTGCTCCAGTGCCGCAGCGAGCAGTTGTTGCTCAGTGTCCGAGGTTGCTCCCGCAATGTATGCTCCCGCCACCTCTTCTTTTCTCCCCCCACTGTGCATGACGCTCCAATATATCAAGTGGGAGCGGCGGTGCGTCAAAGGCAGCAGGGCGCCGCTGATGAAGGTTTCCTCCAGACCCTTGGCATGGGGAATGAGTGCTTTTACCAAGTCGGCGGCGGGGTTGTGTACGAACCTGCAGGGAGCCTTCAAGAAGGGGGACGAACGTGAAAACCAGGTTTATCAGTATTGTTGCGCTTCTGCTGACGTTGCTGCTCTCGGCCTGTGCGCAGGACTCGGGTGGCGGCCAGTCTGACGGGGACGGTGCGCCCCCGCCGGGAGAAGGCCGGCCGCTGGGCATAGAGGTCATCCAGGTGATCCAGGAGGGCGGCTTCGACATCGACTACTACGCCGAGCCTGTAAGCAACCTAGAGTGGGACATCGAGATCGAGTTCGACACGCGCGATCTGGAGCAGGTCTACGACTTCTACGTGGCCTGGCTGGAGGATGAGCTGGGAGCCACGGTGATCGAGGAGGAGCGCGCAGGGGACGAGATCGAGGCGAATTTCTCCAGGACAGGAGACTTCGAGGGCGAGATCTCGGTCGACCTCGATGACGGCCGCGTCGAGTTCGACTTCGACGTGGACGTATTCGACAGCTCCGAGTTCGATATCCTGGCCTTCTCCGACGAGAACTTCCCGCTTTTCCCCGAGGACGTTCATGACGTGGAGTGGGACTTCAGCTACGAGCACTCCACCGGCACTCCACAGGAAGTGTTCGACCATTACGATGCCTGGCTAACGGCGAACGGCTGGACGCAGGACAACGTCGACGATGACGATGATGGCGAGTTCGAGGCAGAGTACAGCAGGCAAGGCGTCTGGCTCGAGCTCGAAGTCGAGGATGACGACGACGGCAGCGTCGAGGTCGAGTGGGAGATCAACAAGGCCCGCTTCTACGGCAGCGGCAGGTAACCGGCGGGTTCGCTCCGGGGCCTAGCCGGCAACCGGACCGAAAGCCAACATAAGTGATCGGGCGGGCCGCAGCTGCGGCCCGCCCGATCACGCTTGAAACTGCGCCTGATCCTCAGGTGACGTTCAGGCTGGTGGCGACCTCAGCCCAGCCGGGGTAGCGCCGCGGGTTGCTGGAAACGGCGATGGCGGCGACGCGGTTGCCTATGGCGACGGCCTCCTCCACGCTGAGCCCGCGCTGCAGGGCGGTGAGGAACCCGGAATCGAAACTGTCGCCGGCGCCCACGGTGTCCACAACGTCGACGCTGCTGCCGGGCAGGTGCACGGTCTTGCCGGCCCGGCGCAGGGCGGCGCCGTACTCGCCCAGCTTGGCGATCACGGTGAGGTCTTCCCAGCGGTCGAATTCGCGCAGCAGTTCCAGCAACTCCTTCAGGCCGGTCGCCGGCTTGCCCAGCAGCTCGACCGTCTCCTCCTCGTTGGGTATGAAGTAGTCGAGGAGGGGGAGGAGTGCTGTTACCTCGGCCTTGACCTCCTCCGTCCAGCCTTCGGTGGGCCAGCCGGTGTCGAGACCGGTTCGCACGCCCCGCTCCCGGGCGAGCGACAGGAGTTCACCTGCCGCCTCCCTGAGGGTGGGCAGCAGGAAGTAGCCGCCCATGAAGAAGATGTCCCCGGGGCTGGCCTGGGCGAGCGAGTCGCGGATGGCAGCGACGGGCAGCTGCGCGAAGTGGCCCTCGTGCGTGAAGAAGGTGCGTTGGTTGTCGAGATGGGTGATGCCCACCGTGAGCGCCGTGGAGCCGGGCACGGAGTGGAGCTGCTCGCCGGCCGCGCCCAGCTGCTCCTCCAGCCAGTGGCCAAAGTTGTCGTCACCCACGCTCGAGATGTAGCGGACGTTCGCGTTCAGGGCTTCGAGGGCCAGCGCCATGTTGCCGAAGGAGCCGCCCACGCGCAGCTCGTAGCTCTCCAGCAGGGTTTCGGTGCCGGGTTGTGGCCACTCGCCCAGTTTGCCCAGCAGGACGTCGACATTCAGGTTGCCGGTCAAATGGATTGTCTTCACAGCTTCACCTTATGCCAGTTAGCCTTTCACGCCCGAGGAGGCGACGCCTTCGATGATTTGCCGCTGGAAGATGATGAACACGATGAGGACGGGGAAGACGGCGAGCGAGGCGCCGGCGGTAATCAGGTTCCACTGACTGCCGGCCTCGCCCGAGAAGAGCGCCAGGCCTACCGGGAGCGTGTACATCCGCTGCGACTGGGTCACGATGAGCGGCCACAGGAAGGCGTTCCAGTTGCCCAGGAAGGTGAGGATCGCCAGCGCGGCCAGGGTGGAGCGGATCAGGGGCAGAGCCACCCGCCAGAACAGGCCAAACTCGGACAGCCCATCGATCCGGCCGGCGTCGAGCAGCTCGTCGGGAACGGTGTTGAACGTTTGCCTTGTGAAGAACACGCCAAAGGCGGTCATGAGCCCCGGGAAGAGCAGGCCCCAATAGGTGTTCGTCCAGCCGTACTGCGAGGCCGTGGCGTACCAGGGGATGATGAGCATCTCGGTGGGGACCATGAGGGTCGAGAGGATCATGATGAAGATGATGTTCTTGCCGGGAAACTCGTACTTGGCGAGCGTGTAGCCCACCAGCGAGTCGAAGAACAGGACCGACACGGTGGTGATCACCGCGACCAGGATGCTGTTCCAGAACCAGCGGCCGAACAGGTAGTCGGTGAAGATCGTGCGGTAGTTGTCGAGCGTCGGCTCTTTGGGGAGCAGGCCCAGGTCGAAGATCTCCGGCATGGGCTTGAACGACGTGAGCAGCATCCACACGAAGGGGAAGACCATGATGATCGCGCCCGCGGCTAGGATCACATAGCTGATGATGTTCGCGCGCCGCATGCTAGTAATCCACCCGCTTGTTGAGGAAGGTCCACTGGAAGATCGTGATGACCATGATGATCAGGAAGAGGACGACCGTTATCGCCGCGGCGTAGCCGAACTCGAAGCGGTTGAACGCCACCTGGTACATGTAGAGAACGATCGTCAGGGTGCTGCCCAGCGGGCCGCCCGGGTCGCTGAAGTTCAGGTTGAGGACCTGCGTGAAGAGCTGCAGGAAGCCCGTCGAGTTGGAGGCCGTGGCGATGATGATGGAGAGCACCAGGACGGGGCGCAGGAGCGGCAGGGTGATGAACCGGAAGCGGCTCCAGCCGTTGGCGCCGTCGATCGCGGCCGCCTCGTAATACTGTCGGGGGATGCCCTCGAGGCCCACCAGGAAGAGGATCACCTGGAAGCCCAGGTATTGCCACACGACCACGCCCGTGACCGTGGCCAGCGCCGTGTCGGGGCTGTTCAGGAACGGTTGGGTGGGCAGGCCCAGGGAGAAGAGGATCTCGTTGACTATGCCCAGCTGCGGCGAGAGCATGAGGCTCCAGGCCCACGACACCGCGACGGCCGGGGTGACATAGGGTGCGAAGTAGATCGCGCGGAACAGTCCCCGGCCGAACGGGTTCTTGAGCCCGTGCAGCAGCATGGCGACCGTGAGGCCAATGATAATGAGCGCCGGAACGCCCAGCAGAGCGTAATAGAGGGTATTGCGGAAGGCCTGGTGCAGCCTCCCGTCGTTCAGCATCCGCTCGTAGTAGTCGAGCCCGACGAACTCGCGCTGCAGCGGGTCGACGTGCCATGTGGACAGCGACAGCTGGAACGACTGCAGGGTGGGGTAGATACGAACGAGCAGGAAAAATAGCAGGGGTACCAGCAGGAAGGCGTACGCCCAGATAGCTCGCCGGGTAGATAGCTTGAGTTTCAAGGGCCTGGCCTTTCTAGGCTCCGATGGTTCGGGTTGGGTGTCTGGCCCCCACAAAGGGGGCCAGACGGTTCTTCGGGTTTACTCCTGCCAGAAGGCGTCGAGCATCTGCTGCTCTTCGCGGGCGGCGATTTCGAGCGACTCGGCAGGGTCAACACCCTCGAGCAGGACGCGGTTTACGGCGTCGAGCATGACGGTGCGCTGGCCTGCTTCGTCGACGAAGAAGGTCGCGTGTGCGTAGGGCAGGGCGGCGAGGAACGGCGCGAGGATCTCATCCTCGGCGAGTTCGGGGTCGTCGAGCACGGAAGCGCGGGCGGGCAGTTCGCCAACCTCTTCAACCCAGATCCTCATGGCCTCTTCAGAGGTGATGAACTGGAGGAACTTGGCAGAGGCTTCAAGGCGCGCCTCATCAGCGGCGGCACGCGGGGTAAGGCCGTGCATCCAGAAGGAGCCGAAGTTGGACTGCTCGCCACCCTCTTCGAGGACGGGCAGCTCGGCGATACCGAATTCGAACTGGGCGTTGTCACGGATCTGGGCGATGGCGAAGGAGCCGTCGATCATCATGCCGATGCGGCCGGCGAGGAAGCCATCGCGGTAGTTGCCGCGGCCGGGGAAGAAGTCGGGAGTGCCGATCTCGTACTCGGTAACCCAGTCGGTGTAGAACTCGAGTGCTTCGGCGCCGGCTTCGTTGTCGTAGGTGACCTCGGTGTTGTCGTCGCTGTAGGGCGAAGTACCGAACTGGCGGAAGAGCACCTCGCGAATGACGTGGTGGTCCTGACCGTCGGGGGCAACGCCGTAGCCGATCATCGAGTAACGGCCCTCACCGCGCTTGACGGTGATCTCCTGGGCGACTTCGATGAACTCTTCCCAGGTCGCGGGCGGGTTCTCGATGCCCAGGTCGTTGAAGATGTCCTGGTTGTACCAGAGGGCGAGGCTGCGCACGCCGGTGGGCAGGGCGTAGTAGTCGTCGCCAATCTTGGCGGCGTCAACCATGGGGATGAACTCTTCGGCGATGGTTGCGGGGTCGAAGTGCTCCTCGGGGAGGGGCACGACGTAGCCGGCCTGCTGCCAGGCGGGGAGCCAGCCGTAGAAGAGGTTCACGACGTCGGGGCCGTCACCGGCAGGAACCGCGGTTGCGACCTGCTGGGGGAAGGCCTCGTAGGGGAAGGTTTCGTGCTCGACCTGAATGTCAGGGTTCTGAGCCTCGAACTCCTCGATGAGCCGGTCGATCGTCTTGATCTTGCTTTCGAAGTCGTACTGCCAATACGTGATGGTCGTCTGTGCCGTGCTCGCACCGACCAGCACGAAGGCAGCCGTGGCAAGCGCCAATAGGACCTTCTTCATGCTTTCTCCTTCCGCGGTGTGCTGAGGGCTTGGGTTGCCTCGCGGCAGCCCTGAGCTAACGCGTTCGTTTGCTGACAATCGGCTTCGAGCCGTCTTGTCGCCAAGAGTAGATGATCCCGCACTGTCGCGGGATTTGGCCCGCCGTAACCGGCGCGCCGTTCGATGAACGAGAACGCCGAGATCGCCTCACGCAGGCTTTCTGCGGAGACCTGAGGGCCGCCGGCCGCCTGCAGATCCTCGGGCGTGGCCTGGGAGAGCGTACGGCCCTCCTGCGCCAGCGTCCTGACGAGGGTCGCGGCGATCCGGTGGGCGTCCTGGAAGGAGACACCATGCCGCTGTGCCAGGACATCGGCGAGCTCCGTCGCCGTGGTGTCGCTGGCCGTGACTATGGCACTCCACCCATCAAGGTTTACCCGGAGGCCTGCCAGGCAGGCTGTGAGGAGTTCCAGGCCGCTGCTGAACTCGAAAGAGACCAGCGTCAGGGCGTTCTGAATGTCGGGACCCGGATCGTTCAGGTCACCGTAGGGGATGTTGTGATTGGAGTAGACGATGGCCTGGGCGTGCCCGACCGCCTTCGAGAAGCGCGCCCGCGCGTGCTCCAGCGCAACCGGGTTGCGCTTCTGGGGCATGATGCTGGACCCCTGCACCAGTCCGTCGGGCAGGCTCAGGAGCCCCTGCGACGCCCAGTAGAGGAGGTCGTAGAGCACCCTGGATAGGCCCACGGCGGAGGTCTGGATGACGCCCGCCAGCTCGAGCTGCCAGTCGCTGCCGCCCACCGCGTCGTAGGTGTTCTCGACGGGGGCCTCGAAACCCAGGAGCGTGGCGGTGAAGTGCCGGTCCAGCCGGTGGCTGGAGCCGGTCAGCGCCGCCGCGCCCATCGGCGACTGGTTGAGCCGCTCGAAGGCACCCTGCATGCGGGCGTAGTCGCGGGAGATGGTTGACTCTGCCCCTGTCAGGTAGTGGGCGAGGCTCGTGGGTTGCGCGGGCTGGTGGTGGGTGTGCGCGATGATCACCGTCTCGGCATGCTCCCGGGCCAGCCGCAGCAGCTCGCTGCGCAGGGCGTTGACCTTCTCCATGGCGGCCAGCAGCCGCTCGCGGGCGGCGAGCCTGTACACGGTCATGTCCAGGTCGTTGCGGCTAAGTCCAATGCGCAGGAGGCTCACGGTCTCGCGGGGCAGCCGCTCCTCGAGGTGCGCCTGGATGGTGAAGTAGAAATCCTCGTAGGTGCCGTCGTACTCCGGCAGCGGCGTGTCGCGCAGCTCCTGGAGGAGCTCCACGAGGGCCTGGATGCGCTCGGGCTTGTCGGGCAGCCGCGGCTCGTCCAGGCGCGCAACGGTGCGCACGTGGGCGACGAGCGCGTCCAGGAAGTGGTTCTTCAGGTTATTGGCGGCGTACTCGTAATCGGGCGCCAGCACCTGGGCTTGGTAGACAGGACTCCAACGACTCATATTCTCCTACTTCCGGTCAGGCGACCGGTTCGCGCTGCGACCTGCACAGGTCCATCTCCAATCGATCAAGTGCGAGGCGGGCCACGCCCAGGAGGCCGGCATCCTTGCCGAGGGTGGCAGGGGCAATCTCCAGCGGGACGGGGACCTTCAGGCTCTTCTCCAGGTAGGCGCACAGCTCGCCGCGGGTATCGGCCGGCCAGGAGACGACGAGCCGCTCGGGGTTGAGCAGGCACACGGCGTTGTGGAGGATGATGAGCAGGTCCTTGCAGAAGTGCTCGAACGCCTCCCGCGCCTCCTTGCCGGCCTCGGTGTCGATGCCGTCCTGCCCTTCGAACGCGCGGGCTATCCCGAACAGGTGCGCCTCGAGTGCGCCCGGTTCGCCCAGGGCGACGGTCGAAGTGTCGCCCGTGAGATGGCCCAGCGTGCTGTAGCCGATCTCGCCCGCGGCGTAGTTGCTGCCCCGGAAGATTTGCCGGTCGATAACCACGCCCATGCCGATCCCGCTGGTGATGGAGAGGTAGGCGACGTTCGCGGCATCGCCGCCTTCGCCGTAGTGGAGCTCGGCCAGCGCCAGCGCGTTTACATCGTTCTCGAGCGTTATGGGCAGGCCCAGTTCACTGCCTAGCCTGGGAGCGAGTTCGTACTCACCCCAGCCCAGCGCGGGCGCCAGCCTTACGGTGCCGGTGCGCGGTTCGACCACGCCGGGCACCGAGAGCGCGAGGTGCGCGACCTTGTACTCTTCGCCGTGTTCCGCCAGCAGTCCGGCGAGCCAGCCCCCAAGTCCGTCCGCCGCCTGGGGGCCGCTGGCCGGGCCTTCGAAGCGCTGCAGCGGCTTGCCCAGCAGATCGACGATGGCCGCCCGGAAGCGTGAGCCCGCCAGGTCGACCGCCAGGACGGTAGCGGCTGCGGCGTTGAACTGCACCAGCTGTGCCGGCCGGCCGCCCCGGGCGGTGGAGCGACCCACCTGCTCGACGAGGCCCAGCTCCTGGAATTCGCGCAGGATGGTACCTACCGTGGGAATGCTCAGGTTGGTGGACTTGTTGATGTCGACGCGGGTGAGCTTCTCGTCTGCGTGCCGGACCAGGCAGTGGTAGACGAGCAGGCGGTTGTGTTCGCGCAGCTGGTCGTTCTGCAGTGGGGTGTTTGCCTGGTTTGCTCTCACTCGC
>CALKAI010000144.1 GCA_937983275.1 uncultured Trueperaceae bacterium
GGGAGGAACGGTGCAGGCTGGTTGAGGTGAATCTCGACGGTGTGCTCGTCGGCGACAATTACCTCGTCGACGATGCTGCCCTCACCGATGGTGCCGCCGAATACCCAGGTCCAGGGCACGAAGGTCTTGCCCTCGTCACGGTGGGAGAACTCGTGGTTCGGGTCGTTCCAGCGGTCGATGTTGAACTTCACGGCCTCTGCATTGAAGGGCGTGCCGTCATGGAACTCGACGCCTTCACGCAGGTTGAAGGTCCACACCGTGGCGTCGTCGTTGGCCGACCATTCGGTGGCCAGACCGGGTACGAGCTCCGTGCCACCCATCTCGTAGTAGACGAGGTTCTCGGTGATTTGCCCGGCGACGACGAGCGAGTTTCCATCCTGCGCGTCGACCGAGTCGAGCGAGGACGGCTGGCCGCTCACGCCGTATACGAGCGTCTGGCCAGCCGCCAAAGCCAGGATGGAGAGAAGGGAGACGACGAGTACGATTCTTTTCATTGACACCTCCAAAGCCCCGGCTACCGTTGCGCTGGCCAGTTGTAGGTCGGCGCCGGCACCAACAGGGTTTAGTGGAGTCTAGCTTACTGCAAATGTATGCAGGGGCATAAGGATTCCGTTTTCGAGACGATAACGGCTGTCAACATCCTGAACGAGACTTTCATCGTGCGTGACCATCAGAATCGCTGTGTTCGTTTCCCGAGCCAGTTGTACAAGGCGCTCGTAGACGTTCCGGGCGTTCGCGCGATCGAGGGAACCGGTCGGTTCGTCGGCCAGGATGATCCTGGGACGGCCGTAGAGGGCGCGGGCGACGGCGGCACGCTGTCGTTCTCCGCCAGAAAGCTTTTGGGGGAGGTAACCCGCGCGGTCCGAGAGGCCTACCGCGGCCAGAAGATCCCGGCCCAGGCCCAGGTCGAGGCGGCCGTGGATCCTGCCCGGCAGAGTGACGTTTTCGAGTACCGAGAGTTCCTGAAGCAGGTAGTGCTGCTGGAAGACGAGGCCCACGTTCTCGGACCGGCGCGCAGCCAGGTCCTGGGGGCGGTGCTCGTGGACCGGGAAGGCGCCCCACCAGATCTCGCCTGAGGTGGGCGTGTCCAGGCCGGCGAGCAGGTGCAGGAGAGTGCTCTTTCCGGAGCCGGAAGGGCCAAGGATGGCAGCGACTTCGCCCGCCTGCAGGGACAGGTTGACACCGGTCAGGACATCCAGCTTTTCGGCGGAGCCCGACTGATAGGTACGTGTCAGGTTCTTGCAGCTCAGAACGGGGGTCATGAGGCCACTATATGTTCTCCACGTGTTACGCTGACGCCGTCCCAGCGACTTAGAACGGCAGGTGGGGTAATCAAATGGACATGAAAGACTTTTTGAAACAGGTGCCGTTGTTCACGGACGCTCCGGACCGGGCGCTCGAGATTGCGGCCGATGCCATGCAGCGCCGCACCTACGAGGCCGGCACCACGATATTCCAGGAAGGCGATGTTGGTGAGGCACTCTACGTGCTCGCCAACGGCCTTGTGAAGCTCTCCAAGATCGACCTTGGCGGGCACGAGAAGACGTTGGCAATACTGCAACCGCCGGAGTTCTTCGGTGAGATGGCCCTTCTGGGTGAGGACATGCGCAGCGCGACCGCTGTGACCCTCTCGCAGGTCGAGGCGTACCTTCTCTTCAACGACGACTTCCGGAAGCTCATGGAGCAGTACCCGAAGATTAGCCTGAACCTGACGGCCACGCTGGCGAACCGCCTGCGCGGCATGGACGACGAAGCGCAGATCCTCTCTTACAAGGACGCCCAGGGGCGGGTTTCCTACGTGCTGCTGCGCCTCTACCGGGCGGGTGTCATCGACCTGACGGATGGCAGCGCCCTGGTTCGCCTTACGCACCAGGAGCTCGCCAACCTGGCCGGCACCAGCCGCGAGACCGTCACCAGGGCCCTGAAGGCGCTGGAGGGCGAGGGCGTGATCCGCACCAAGCCCAAGGAGATCGTCATTACCGACGCCGAGGGGCTGGAGGAGATCCTGCACGGGATCCGTTGATCCTGTAGGGAAACCCTGCAGGGAAGTCAGACAGCGAGCGGGCCGTGCTCCATTGCGGCGCGCGGGTCGAACTCGAACGGCACGATCTCCGCATTCTCGATGTTCCTGTTCAGGCCGGTCACCGCGTTGATCACGACGGCGTGGGTGACCACGACGACACTCTGAAGGTGCACATACCGGGAGAGGACGTTCAGCGTTCTCTCCCGCACGTCGTTGACGCTTTCCCAGGCGTTCGTGCCGGCCGGTTCTGCACCGGCGAGCTGCTTGCGCATATCGACGCGGGCGGCCTCCAGGAGTTCGGCAGAGAACTCCACAAGCGAGTCCCGGTGCGGCAGCCACTCGTGCAGGTCGTACTCGACGAACAGCTCCTTGTCGAGGAGGCGGCTAAGCCGTGCGGCCGACTCGAGGGCCCGCGCGTACGACGAGGTGAGCAGCGCACTGGCTTCCTGCAGCCGGTAATCGCCGGCTATGGCGTCGATCTGCAGCCTTCCCCGCTCCGAAAGGGGCGCGAAGGAGGAGGACCAGCCCTTGGCGCCGCGCTCGCGCACAACGTCGTAATTGGCCTCGCCATGCCTCACGAAGTACACTTGGACTGTCCTGTTCACACCCTCACCTGAGCCACAGAACGAGATTAGCCTGCCATGAATCGTGGCGCTGTTCGAATCTCCACTTGAGGTCGTATGGTGTGAATTGAGGAGCCGTTCAAGGAGTAATCATGCTTTTGGAAAGAGTTTATGACGAGGATCTCGCCCAGGCGAGCTACCTCATAGGGTCGGAACACAGCCGGGAGGCGATCGTCGTCGACCCCCGGCGTGACATTGACGTCTACCTCGATCTGGCCCGCACCCACCGGATGAGCATCGTGGCGGTGACGGAAACGCATATCCACGCCGATTACCTCTCGGGCGCGCGCGAGCTGGCGGCGGCGACGGGTGCGAGCCTGTACCTCTCGGCCGAGGGCGGGGCGGAGTGGCAGTACGGCTTCGACCACAAGCCCCTGCGCCATGGCGACGAGTTCTCCGTTGGCGACGTGACGCTGCGCGTACTGCACACCCCGGGACACACCCCGGAGCACCTGTCCTTCCTGGTCATCGACCGGTCGGTGAGCGACCAGCCGGGACACATCCTCACCGGCGACTTCGTGTTCGTGAGCGACCTGGGCCGGCCCGACCTGCTGGACGAGGCCGCGGGCGCCAGGGACACGCGCTTCGAGTTGGCGCCGCTGCTGTTCCACAGCCTGCGCGACCGCTTCCTGCCGTTGCCCGAGTTCATTCAGGTGTGGCCCGGTCACGGGGCTGGCAGCGCCTGCGGAAAGTCGCTGGGTGCCGTGCCGACCAGTTCAGTCGGTTTCGAGAAGCTCACCTCCTGGTGGGCACCGTTCGTCCTCGATAACGACGAGGCCGGGTTCGTGGCGGCGCTGCTCGAGGGGCAGCCCGACGCGCCCCGCTACTTCGGGCGCATGAAGCGCCTCAATCGGGACGGGCCCGCGCTGCTGGGCGAGCTGCCGACGTTGGAAGAGGCAAACTTCGAGGACCTCCCCCTGGAGGACGTCCAGCTCGTCGACGTCCGCTCCCGCAAGCTCTACTCGGCGGGTCACGTGGCCGGTTCGCTCAACATCCCCGCAGCAAGGCCCTTCGCCACCTACGCCTCGTGGGTTCTCGACCCCGAGCGTGATAACCGGCCCATCTACCTCCTGGGAGCAGGACCGGAACTCGCCCACGAACTCCGCGACCGCCTCCTCCGCATCGGGGTCGACAACGTGGCCGGTTTCGTCACTGAGGTTCCCGAAAGCGCAGCTACCGGGCAGGTCCGTGCCGTGACGCCGCAGGAGCTGCAGGCCATGGAGGATGTGTTCGTGCTGGATGTGCGCTCTGCCAGTGAGTTCGCGGCCGGGCATATCCCGGGTGCCACCCAGATCCATGGTGGCCGGGTCGTCTGGCAGCTGGAACGCATCCCCCGCGACCGGCCGGTCGTGGTGCACTGTCTGAGCGGCGCGCGCAGCGCCGTGGTTGCCAGCGCACTGACCGCCGCGGGGTTCGACAACGTCCATGAACTGGATGGCAGCTTCCGGGCCTGGCGGGAGGCGAACCTGCCGGTGGCTACCGCCAGCGAACTGGAAACGGCTGCCGGCTAAGGCGCACCGGGCCGGGCGACCTCGTCTCGTTTTTCGATGAGGCGCGCCTTCAGCTGGGCGATCGCTGGCGTGATCGACACGTGGTAGACGTGCGGGTTGATGAGCCGCCTGACACCCAGGTCGAGCCGCTCCTGATCCCGGCGGCGCCGCTCCCGCAGGAGTTCCATGGACTCCCGCGGGAGTTGCCTTCGGGCGTTAGCCCACACGCTTTCGTGCAGCGGTTCGAGCCCGCTTACCTGTTCCGGCTGCAGGGTTCGTCCGACGTCCGGCTTGCTGTGGTGGCATAGCGTGAGCGGTGCGCTGGCGTCGGGGTCCTGCCCCTCCAGCGCGACCAGGTCGGCTGTCGCCATGCCGCGCTCGTCGTACACCCGGTAGAGCGCCTTGACACCCGGGTTGATGGTTTTCGTGGGGCTGTCCGAGACCTTGATCGCCGGCCGCCAGTCGCCGTTAGAGCGTACAGCGACCAGCTTGTAGACGCCGTCCAGTGCCGGCGCGCCGGAGCTGACCATGAGCCGGGTTCCCACGCCGTAGTTCAGGCGCGCCAGCACCCCTTGCGGGTCGATGCCGCGTGCGCGCGCCTCCTGTTCGATCTGGGCGCGGATTTGCCAGATGGTCAGCTCGTCGAGCTGGTTGGACAGGGTTATTCCCACGTCGGTCAGGCCGGCACGGTCGAGTTCGATCGCGCACTCGACGGAGAGGTGCGCCAGGTCGCCGGAGTCGAGCCTGATGCCCAGCGGCCGGTGGCCCCTGTCGATCAGCTCGCGGAAGACTGTAATCGCGTTGGGCAGGCCGCTGCCCAGCGTGTCGATCGTGTCGACCAGGAGCACGCAGTCGTCCGGGTAGTAGCGGGCGTAGGCGCGGAACGCGGCGAGCTCGCCGCCGCCGTTCGCAATGAACGCCTGCACCATGCTGTGCGCGTGCGTCCCGGCCGGCTGCACGCCGGTTGAGGCAGAGACCCCCATATACGAACTCGCATCCACCCCACCTATCAGCGCTGCACGCGATCCCGCCGTCACGCCTGAGGACTGGCCGCGGCGCATGCCGAAGTCGACTACCCGGGCCTCCCCTGCCGCCTCGCGCAGCCGGGCAGCCTTGGCGGCGATGAGCGTCGGGTAGTTGAGGTCGTTGAGCAGGGCGGTCTCGATGAGTTGCGCCTTCGCCAGCGGCCCGCGCACGGTGACGAGCGGCGTGTTGGGGTGAGCCACCCGGCCTTCGAGGAGCGCCCGGACCTCCAGCTCCCGGTAGATGGGACCCTGCTCCTGCAGCCAGCCGAGGAAGGGCCTGCGGAAGAGCGGCTGGCCGCTGCTGCCGCGCAGGCCCGCCAGGTACTCCACGTCGGCATCGGTGACCGTGGTCTCCTCGATGCGGTCGAGCAGCCGTTCCAGTCCAGCGAAGATCGTGTAGCCGGCCTGGTGCTGGCCGTAGTCGGGGTTGCGCCGGTAGAAGTACTCGAAGGCGGCCTCCTGCTCGTGAAGGCCCTCCTCGAAGTAGAGTTGCGCCATCGTGAGCTGGTAGAGGTCGGTGTAGAGGAACCCCTGGGCGGCGGTTCGGTCAAAGGCCATGTGCGACAACCCCCTCCCCCGCACCTTAATCGCCGTTTCCGCCTTGCGCTGTGAACCCGACCGCCCAACGCCCGTCGCTGCGGCCTACTCTGAGGCCATGTGGAGCAGCAGCGACGTCCATCCGCGCCTTCTGATCGACCCGCCCTCCCTGACGGCTCGCCTGGAGTTCTACCTGCAGGACGTAGTCACTCGCCATTTCGGGTTCGAGCGGGTGGTCCTGGGCCTCTCGGGCGGAGTAGACAGCTCAGTCGTCGCCTACCTGTGCGCCCGCGCCTTCGGCGCACGGAATGTCCTGGCGATGCAGCTGCCCTATCGGGAGTTGGCCCGGGAGGAGCGCGCCCGGGCGGCACTGGTCGTCGACGCACTGGGAGTTCAGGCCCAGACCCTCGACATCTCCCCCATCGTCGACGCCTACGCCTCGACCCAGCCGGACATCAGCTGGCACCGGCTGGGCAACGTCCAGGCGCGCGTGCGCAGCATGGTCCTCTTCGATAAGCTCACCGAGCTTGGCACCCTGCCGATCGGTACCAGCAACCGGACCGAGATCCTCTTCGGCTACTTCACACAGGGCGGGGACGACCTCGCCCAGGTGAACCCGATCGCCGATCTCTACAAGACACAGGTGCGCCAGCTGGCCCGCTACCTGGGCGTTCCGGCCGAGATCATTGACCAGGTGCCCACGGCCGGCCTGGAGCCGGGGCAAACGGATGAGGCGGATTTCGGGTTCAGCTACGCGGAGGCCGATCTCGTTCTCGCCCACCTGGAGGCAGGCTATACCGACGAGGAGATCATTACGCTGGGAGTTGGCGTCGACGTCCTCGAGGCGGTGCGAGGGCGAGTCCTAAGCACAGCCCGCAAGCGGGTCGGGCGGGTGGTGCCCGAGATCCAGCCGACGGGCCACCGGC
>CALKAI010000145.1 GCA_937983275.1 uncultured Trueperaceae bacterium
GTGCAAACCGATGCCGCGGTTACAAAGCGCGCTAACCGGAAACGACCGGAAGCCCAACGCAAAGCGGTCTGCTACCGGTCTCCCCCTCCCCTTGGGAAACTTTCACTCCCATGGATAAATATTGACGCTCAAGCGATCACGTCTTAGAATGCGCGCTTATATCATCATGCGAGACGAAAACGCAGTTCCCACAACCGAACCGAGGAGCACCCAGCGAGACCACGGCAGCTACGTGATCGCCAGCGCTCTGCGGACCCTACATGTGCTGCGCGCCTTCTCCGGCCCGCCGCATCGGCTGGGCCTGGCCCAGATCACCGAGCAACTGGGCATGGAGCGCAACCAGGCCTACCGCTCCCTGAAGACCCTCGAGGCCGCCGGCTTCCTGCGCCAGTCCGAGGACGCCAAGTTCGAGCTGGGCCCGGCCGCCTCCGAACTGGCCACCGGCGCGACCCTGTTTGAGGGCACCTCGCTCCTCGAGGTCGCGGCGCCGTTCCTCGACGGCTTGCGGGACGACTCCTCCGAGTCTGTGCACCTCTTCGTGCGGCTGGGTGATCGCGCCGTGTGCATCGACAAGCGCGAGAGCCCGCAAACCGTCCGGCTGGTCTCGATCCTGGGGCGCTCCCTGCCGCTGCACGCCGGAGCGGTGCCGAAGGCGATGCTGGCTGCTCTGCCTGAAGACGAGCGGGAGCGGATCATCGCGCGCCTGCCGGAGCTTCCCCGCTATACGGAGAAAACAGTTCTCACGCCCCAACTCCTGCGCGAGCAGCTCCGCGAGATTACCGCGCAGGGCTACTCCGTCTCCGACGAGGACTTCGATGCCTCGGCGAGGGGGGTTGGGGCGGCGATCATCGCCGGCGACGGTTCCGTTGCCGGCGGGATAAGCGTGGGTGGACCCTCGTTCCGGGTGACCGAGGAGAAGCTTGCGCATTTTGCTCAGCTCGTACGCGAAGCGGCCGTGCAGATCTCCCGGCGCCTCGCGTTGACGGGACATGACTAAGAGGAGAAACCGAATGAATTCCCTGCGTACACTCCACCGAACGTTTCTCGCTGGCCTGCTGGCTATCATGCTCATCGGCACGGCCAACGCCCAGGTGCTGAACCTGGCGACGAACGCCGACCCGACCCTGAACCCCTGGTCGCCCGGCGCGGTGATCGAGTCCAACCTCATCAACACGATCCTCTTCGACCAGCTCACCCGCTACTCGCCAGAGGACCTCACCCCGATCCCTGCGCTGGCGACGGCGTGGGAGGCCAGCGAAGATGGCCTGGCCTGGACCTTCGAGCTGCGTGAGGGCGTCCAATGGTCCGACGGCGAGCCGTTCGACGCCGAGGATGTGGCGTTCACCTTCAACGACATCGTGCTGAACGAATCACTCGGTGCGCAGAGCGCCTCGCAGTTCGACCCCATCGACAGCGTCGAGATCGTCGACGACCTCACGGTGCGGTTCGTTCTCAACACGCCGTTCAGCGCCCTCCCCTACTACCTGGCCTCCTACGCCGGCATCATGCCCGAGCACGTCCTCGGTGACGCGCCCGACCCGCTCACCGTCGCCTCCTTCAACAAGAGCCGTCCGGTAAGCACCGGCCCGTTCAAGGTTGCCGAGTTCGTCACCGGCTCGCACCTGCGCCTCGAACCGAACCCGCTCTACTGGGGCGGAGAACCACAGCTCGACGGCCTCATCTTCCGCGTCATCCCCGACCCGAACACCCAGGTCGCCCAGGCTATGGCCGGTCAGCTCGACGTGGTCACCAGGCTCTCCCCGCAGAACGTTGCCGGCATCGAGGGTGGCGGCCGCCTCGAGGTGCTGCGCCAGTCCCAGAACCTCTTCTACTTCATCGCACCGAACCACGGCGATGCCCGTTTTGAAGACCCGCAGCTCAAGCAGGCGATGCTCATGGCGATCGACCGTCAGGCGATGATCGACGCCCTCCTGCAGGGCTTCGGCGAAGTCGCAACCGGTCCGGTAGCGCCAATGCTCGGCGCCCTCTACAACCCCGACGTGCAGACCTACCCGTACGATCCCGAAGCAGCCGCCGCGCTCCTCGACGAGCTGGGCTGGACGATGGGCTCCGACGGCGTGCGCCAGAAGGACGGCGAGCGTCTCTCCTTCTACATGCCCACCGGGCAGTTCGGTGAGCTCGTTCCCGCCACGCTGCTCGTCCAGCAGTACTGGGAGGACGTGGGCATCGAAGCCGACGTCCAGGTCATGGAGTGGAACGCCTACATCCAGGACGTGGTGGTCGGCAACAACTACGAGGTAACGCTCGCCTGGTGGAGCATGCCGCCGACCGCCGACGTCGACCCCTACTTCTCGTGCGCAGCGACCGAGAGTGGCGGCAACAATATTCCCAAGTACTGCAATCCGGAGCTCGACGCCATCATGGCCGAAGGCCGGCGCGCCATCACCCTCGAGGACCAGATCGACATCTACGCCCGCATGCAGGAGCTGCTCGCGGTCGAACTGCCCTACCTCTACCTCTGGTACCCCGACATCCTCACGGCCAAGAACGTGAACCTGCAGGGCTTCCCCGAAATCACTGCGGCCACCGCCTTCCAGCACGCAGTCGAGTGGCACATCGCCGAATGACTCCAAGGTGTCTCCTCTCCGGAGGGGACACCTCCCCAACCCCCCAAGACTCCCCTTGACGCAAATGACCGAGACCCATAGAGAGGTGGTTCTGGAACGATGACAGAGTTCATTACGCAGCGCCTGTTCCAAGGCGTGGTCGTCCTGTTCCTGGTCTCACTTCTTACCTTCTTCCTGATAAACCTGGCACCGGGCGGTCCCTCCTCCCTTATCGACTTCCAGTCCACCGCCGCCGAACGGGAAGCCCGTCTGGCGCGTTACGGGCTGGACAAGCCGGTGCACGAACGCTATCTGAACTGGCTGGGCGGTATCGTCCGTGGCGACCTGGGCACCTCCATCAACCAGGGGCTGCCCGTCTCGCAACTCCTTATGCAGCGGCTGGGGCCAACGCTCTGGCTGGGGGTTGCCTCTCTCCTGCTCGCCGCGCTCTTCGGAATTGTCCTGGGCATCATAGGTGCCCTCTGGAAGAACAGATGGCCCGACCACCTGGTGAACACCATTGCGACACTGGGGATGTCCATCCCCAACTTCTGGCTGGGCATCGTCGCGATCATCGTCTTCGCGGTCCAGCTGGGCTGGTTGCCCTCCTCCGGCTTCGCCTCCATAGGCAGCGGCTTCGACCTTGGTGACCGGCTCGCGCACCTGCTGCTCCCGGCGAGCGTGCTTGCCTTTAGCCTCATGCCCAACGTCACGCGCGTCACCCGCGCCGCCCTACTCGAGGTGATGACTACCGATTACGTGCGGACCGCCCGCTCCAAGGGGCTGCAGGAGAACCGCATCCTCGGCAAGCACATCCTGCGCAACGCCATGGTGCCCGTCACCGCGATGCTGGGCCTCATCACTACCGTCCTCTTCTCGGGCTCGGTTGTTATCGAGAGTGTCTTCGGCTTCCCCGGCATAGGCCGCCTCGCCATCGAGGCTGCCAACGGCCGCGACTACCCAGTGATCCTGGGGGTAACCCTGCTGGCCGGCCTCATCGTCGTGGTCGTCAACATCGTCGTCGACATTCTCTACGCGGTCATCGACCCAAGAATTCGCCATGATTAGCACCGAAAAGGCATCCCTCCCGGCTCAGGAGAGCTCGCGTGACCTGGGCCGTTTCATGCGCCGCGTCCTGCGTCAGCCGCTGGGCATCGCCGCGGCCGTGCTGCTCCTGCTCCTGCTTGCGCTCATCACCTTCGGGCCGGCATTCCTGGAGCACTCGCCCACGCGCACCAATCCGCTGGCCACGCTGCAGCCACCCTCCGCCAGTCACTGGCTGGGCACCGACGAGCTGGGGCGCGACGTCTTCGCGCGCATCGTCCATGGCGGCCGCGTCTCCCTGTCGGTGGGTCTCTTCTCGATGCTGGTGGGCCTCACGATTGGCATCGCCATTGGCGGCAGCGCCGGCTACTTCGGCGGCAAGGTCGAGGGTGCCCTTATGCGCCTCGTCGACGCCTTCATGGCCATCCCCACCTTCTTCCTGATCCTGGTGATCGTGACCAGCTTCGGCAACCACCCGGTCACCATCATCCTGACCGTTGGCCTGGGCTTCTGGGCGCAGATGGCGCGCAGTGCCCACGCTGAGTTCAAACGCTTCCGCCGCAGCGAGTTCGTGGAGGCCGGCCGTGCCCTGGGCGGTTCGCACCTGCGCCTCATGGGCCGGCACATCCTCCCCCAGGTCTTGCCCCAGGCGACCGTCCTGGGAACGCTGGGCGTGGGCTGGGCTATCCTCACCGAGGCCGGCCTCTCCTACCTGGGGCTGGGCATCCAGCCGCCGCTCGCCTCTTGGGGGAACATGCTTCAGAACGCCCAGGCGTACCTATGGAGCCAGCCGATGCTGGCCGTGTGGCCAGGCGTGTTCATCGCCATAACCGTACTCGCCTTCAACGTGTTGGGTAACTCCCTTCGCGACCTGCTCGATCCGCGCAGCTGAGGCTGCGCTATCTCAACGACGCCATTTCATTGCGGCAAGATCCGCCGAACGGAGAAAGAATGAACCCCAAGAAATACGACGGTTACCGCGCCTACCAGTACCTCGACCCTGAAGACCTGCCGAAGGTCGAGTTCGTGGAACAGATCAACCGCGTCCCCAGCCGCCAGGTCGAGACGACCGACGAGCAGGAGGCGCGGGTCAGGCGCATATTCGAGGAGAACCTGATCATCTCCCTGCACGACCACTGCTTCGTGTCACCCAAGGACCTCTCCAACTTCCTGGACTTCCGCCGTTCCGGCCGCGAATTCACCGCCTATGAAGGCCTCGCGGTGAGCGGCCTCGACTGCGTGTTTGACGCGATGATGGACGGGACCGCCATGATCACCTCACGGGCCGGCTGGAAGTGGGACGACGTCGTGTTCGACATCGGCATGCGCCTCTCGGACATCGCCCACCAGGACATGGTGCAGCTCGCCCTCACCACCGAGGACATTCGCCGCTGCAAGCGCGAAGGCAAGATTGCGTTCGTGATTTCCATCGAGGGAGCCGCGATGATCGAGAACGAACTCGACCGCATCGACGTGCTCTACGGCCTGGGCATGCGCTCCCTTGGCATCGCCTACAGCGAGGGCAACGCGCTGGGCGCCGGCCTCAAGGAGCCAGCCCACTACGGCCTCACCGAGTTCGGCAAGCGTGCCGTGAAGCGCATGAACCAGCTGGGAGTGGCCATCGACATCTCCCACTCGAGCGACCAGACCTCCCTCGACACCATTGAAGTCTCCGAGCACCCGGTCTTCATCACCCACGCTGGTGCGCGCGCACTGTGGGACACGCCCCGCCTCAAGCCCGACAACGTAATCAAGGCGTGCGCAGAAAAAGGCGGAGTAATCGGCATCGAAGCCGCTCCCCACACCACCATCACCCGCAACAACCTCGAACACTCCATCGACTCGTTCATGGAGCATTTCGAATACTGCGCCGACCTCGTTGGCATCGACCACGTCGCCTTCGGGCCCGACACTCTCTTCGGGGACCACGTCGCCCTTCACCAGACGCTCCGTGACGCGCTGAGCCTGGGCGCCTCCAAAGGCAAGACCCCCTACCCCGAGGTCGAGTACGTCGACGGGATCGAAAACCCGGCCGAGGCCTTCCCGAACATCGTCCGCTGGCTCGTCACACACGGCTACAGCGACGACGCGATTGCCAAGGTCGTGCGCGGGAACATCATGCGCGTGCACGATCA
>CALKAI010000146.1 GCA_937983275.1 uncultured Trueperaceae bacterium
GGGAAGCCGGAGCCGCCCACCGGCGCGTAGGAGAGGATGCCGTTCTCGCGCTGCGCCTCCAGAGACAGCGGCAACAGCTCGACGACAATCCCGTAGGCGATCATCGCCAGAGTGACCAGCCAGAAGGTCGCCCCTGCCGCGCGCGGGCGCGCCCAGCCCAGGTCGCTGCTCCGGGCGGCATGGAGCGCATAGATGATCAGCAGCGGCGTCCCGAAGGCATGAATGACGTAGCGGGCCCAGTTGAGATTTTCGAGCAGCGGGCCCTCCCCGATGAGGCTGCCCGCCGCCAGGATCCCGTTGTCGTACACGAGCCCCAGCGTGACTATGAGAGCCCCAAGCAGCCCGGCAGAGAAACCCGCGCCCAACAGGCGCACCAACGGTACGGCCAGGCCGGCCAGGATCAGGGCGGCGAGCAGGTAGAGGAGTGTGTACACACCTGATTATCGCCACCGCACCGCCCCAGGACCTTGAGGGCCCTTCCAATCGTGGCAGTCAGCCTGCTGCCAGCGCGCCCAGGAGTCCATCCGGATCGTAAGTGGCAACGCCCCCCTTGACGGTCGCCTTCACCCGGACGCCTTCGAGGCTCTGCACCGGATTGCCCTCCATCAGGACGAGGTCGGCGTCGTATCCGGGGGCCAGTGTGCCGCTGCGCCCCTCCCGGCCTATCGCCTGCGCCGCCATGCTCGTATAGCCCGCCACGGCCTCGAACGCGCTTATGGCCTGCGCCCCGTTCAGGGGTTTACCGTCGATACCGGTCCTGTCCACCGCCGCGCGTAGGGAGCCGATCACGTCGGGCAGCGTGACAGGCGTGTCCGAACCGAAGGGCACGCACACGCCCAGGTCCAGCATGTGCCGGATCCGGTAGGCCCTGTCTTCCCTGTCCCCCAGCATGTCGCGGATCACCGGGGCGTCGAAGGTCATGTGGAGCGGCTGCACCGAGGCGACCACGCCCAGGCGGGCAAGCCGTTCGACGTCGCTCTCACGCATGTGCTGGGCGTGCTCGAGCCGGGGACGCATGCCCGCGCCCTGCCACAGGGCGGCAGTAGCTTCCAGGGCATCAAGGACGGCAGCGGCCGCGGCATCGCCAATGGCGTGGATCACCGGCGTGAAGCCTGCGCCTATGACGACCGGGAACCGTTCGGCGAGTACCTCGGGGCCGTGCACGGGCACTCCGGAAACCTCGGTGCCCAGGTAGGGCTCCAGCATCCAGGCGGTGCGGCTGCCCAAGGCGCCATCGGCGAAGAACTTTGCACCGCCGATCTCGAAGTTGGCACCACCCTGCCCCGTCGCCAGGCCCACGGCCGCCGCGCTTTCGACGAGCTCCTGGTCGATGCTGGCCCACACCCGCAATGGATACTCGTCCCGTGAGGCGACCAGGGCGAGCTGGCGCCAGTAATCGACTGGCTCGTAGGCCATGTGGTGGACGGTGGTGACTCCACGTGCCGCCAGGTCGGCAGCCGCGGTGGCAAGTGCGGCGCGGATGGCTGCCGTATCGGGCTCGGGAAGCACCCGGCTCACCAGGTTGGTCGATCTCTCGAGGAGGTGGCCGCTCACCCGTCCCTCCTCATCCCTGAGAACCGTCTCCTCGTTGGCGGCGGAATCGCCCTCCACGCCCGCCAGCTCCAGGGCGCTGCTGTTCACCCACACACTGTGGTGATCCTGCGAGCGCAGGAACACCGGATTATGCGGCGCTGCCTCATCCAGGTACCGCCGGTGCAGTGTGTTCACACCCCAGCGGTCCACGGCGAAGCCGGTGCCGAAGATCCACTCCCCCGGTCCTGCCGCCTTCGCCGCCTCTCTGATCAACGCCATGGCCTGGGCGAGGCTGTCCGTCGACGCGAGGTTCACCTGCGAAGCCTCGAACCCGTGCTGCACGAGGTGCACGTGGGAGTCGTGGAATCCCGGGAGGATGGTGGCCCCACCGACATCGATCACGGTGGCGCCGGGCGCCAGGAGGGAGCGCAGCTGCTCCTGCGGACCCACTGCCAGTATCCGGTCACCGCGCAGGGCAATTGCATTGGCCCCATCCGCGGCGGAGGCTCGAGACATCGTCATGACGGTCCCCCCTACCAGCAGAACATCGGCTGGGGGTCTGTTCGAGTGCAACATGGTGACTTGCTCCTTATTCCGGTGCGGGCCGGGTGGAAAGTTCGATCAGCAGTTCGAAGTTGTCGGCAGCGGCGGGGTCGTCAGGAGCTGCCCGGTTGCGTCTGATCTCGCCGCAGCGCTGGCAGCGGTGGACGATCATGTAGCCGCGCCGGGCATCCAGAGTGGCAGAGACAGGCTCGAGGAGACCCCCGCAACCGTTCGCCCGGTCGCCGGGGTAGATGTCCACGTGCTTGGAGTGGAGGCACTCCGGACAATGGTTACGGCAGCTGCCCTGAGCGAGCGGTGGCACGGAAGCGCCGCAGTTCTCGCAAATGAACCCGGTGTTCCTGCCCTGTGCCGTGAAGCGCCTCATCCGGCCATCTTACTCGTCTCTTGCGGGCTTCCGTGATTCGTGGGCTCGCCTCGCCTTGCGGGCCCGGTGGGCCGGACGTACGATTCGGGGAGATGGAGCTGCTCGAAGCACAGGGGTTGGCTGTGAGCCGCGGCGGCGAACGGTTGCTGCGGGACGCCCAGCTGACGCTGCGCGCCGGTGACCGGATCGCTCTCATCGGCAAGAACGGCAGCGGCAAGAGCAGCCTGCTGAGGGTGCTGGCGGGGATCGAGAAACCCGACGCCGGACGCGTTCAGCGGGGATTGGGAGTGCGGCTCGCCTACCTGCCTCAGGACGCGCCCGAAGTCGCGGGAGGCAGCGTCTGGGAGCTCGCCCTGAGGGGACTGCGCTACATTCACCAGCTGGAGCGCGAGCTGCGGCGGGAGGAGGAGCTGCTCGCCGGCGAACGGGGCAATCTCCAGCGGTATGGCGAGCTGCAGGAGCTATTCGAGGAGGCCGGGGGCTACACCGCCGAATCCCGGCTCGAGCAGAGCCTCGAGGAGCTCGGCGTAGACCGCTCACGGTTCGGGCGGCCGGCAAGCACGCTCTCCCGCGGAGAACTCGCCAGGGTGCTGCTGGCCAGCACACTCGCGAGCCGCGCGCAGGTGCTGCTGCTCGACGAACCGACCAACCACCTCGACCTGCCCGCCACCGCCTGGCTGGAGGGCGCACTGAAAAAACACCGCGGAGCAGTTCTGCTCGTTTCGCACGACCGGGCGCTTCTGGATGGTGTGGCAACGGGCGTAACGGACATCAGGGGCAACGAACTGGTTCACTTCAGGGGCAACCTGTCCCGCTATCGGGAGCAGCAGGGCGTACGCCTCAGGCAGCGGGAGCGGGAGGCACGCGAGCGGGAGAAGCGGCGCCGCAAGCTGGAGGAGACCGCCCGGGAGCTGCGCACCTGGGGGAACGCCGCTGCCGCCCGGCGCCGGAAGCGCGCCGAACGCGAGCTGGCAGGGTTGCAAGAGCCCGCCCCGGTGACGGTAGACTCAACCGCCGGCTGGGGTGAGGAGGAGACGAGGCGGGCGCGCGGGGTGCTCCTCGACGCCCGCTCGCTCAACTTCTCGGTGGATGGGCGGACCGTGCTGCACGACGTCAGTTTGCGCGTTAACGCCGGCGAGAAGATCGCCCTGCTGGGGCCCAACGGATCGGGCAAGAGCACCCTGCTGGCGCTCCTGGCGGGCGAACTGGAGCCAGAAGGGCGGGACGCCCGCCTGAGCTGGCACCCGGATGTAAAGCTGCACTATCAGGATCAGCGCCGGCGCGGCCTCAAGCCGGGCGTCCCGGTGCTGGAAGGTTTGCTGGAGGTGGTTTCGCGCGAGCGGGCCCTGGGTCTCCTGGCCCTCGCCGGGCTCTCCCAGGAGAGCGCCCTGCGCCCTCCGGAAACCCTCTCCGGGGGCGAACTCGCGCGGGCTGGGTTCGCCCGTACGCTGGCCCACGGCTCCAACCTGCTGCTGCTCGATGAACCCGAGAACGACCTGGACCTGGCAGCCGTGGAGGCGCTCCACCACTCGCTGGAGGACAGCGAAGCAGCGGTGATCTTCTCAACCCACGACAGGGAACTGGCCCGGCTGGCGTCGCAGGTGTGGGCCCTCGAGGAGGGTGCGCTGGTCGCGTATCGCGGCGGCGTCGAAGGGTACCTGGCGGGGCGGCGGCGACTGGAGGAGGAGCTGACTCTTCCCGATCAGCAAGCAGGCCCGGCAAGCGCGGCAGGAGACGCGGAAGTCACGCGGTGCGAGCGCATCGATAACCTCTCCCTCCTGGTCGCCAGCCTCGAGGAGCGGCTGCTCGACCTCACCCGGCTTAGCGAGCGCGAGCGGGAGCGGATCACGGACCGCCTGCAGCAGGCCCGTGAGGAGCTGTACGTCGAGCTGGATGCGCTCTTCCCCGCCCCGCTGCCCCGGTACCAGGTGCGCGAGGAGGGCCTCGTCTTCAACGCCCAGCCCGGCAGCAAAGAAAACCCCGCGGGGCCGGCGCTCACGGTCACGGGCGAACTCCCGGTGCGAGCCGACCTGTTTCTGCGCGACGAGGCGGCCCACCTGGCGGTAAGGGTAGACGAGGGAGCGTGCCTGCTGCCGGCTGGCTGGCAGGCCGCGGTCGACGCCTCGGTGCGCCTCGCCTTCTACGTCTGCAACCCGCAGGCCGTCCAGGTTCATGCACCGGAGTTGCATTCCAGCCGCCTGCTGGACAGGGCCGGTGACGGATGGTGGACTGTGAGCCGGGTGAAGTTCACTACACTCGAGGGGTGGAATGTCGCGAATGGGAGCCGGAGCCGTTGGAGGCGAAGACGACGCAAGCGGAGGCGCAGCCGTGGTGAGCAACGGGAGGAGCGTCGGTAGGACCCGCGGTCTGGTGCCTGGCCGCGGCGGCCGGGCAGTCACTCTCATCCTGGCAACCCTGACGCTCCTGAAGGTCCCGGTTGCCCTGGCCCTGCTCCTCATTCCGCCCCTGACAGTGGAGCGGTACTACGGGGGCGTCGCCTTCCCCCTGGTGACGGGTGTACTGGTGCCCCTGACGGGCTGGACCGGCCTGCCCCTGGGTTTCCTGACCCTGCCGCTCCTCCTGCTCGCCTTTCTGCTGCTGCTCCTTGATGGCCGCCGCCGGTTGCGCACGCGATTGCTGAATGCGCTGCTCCTGCTCTCCATCGTGTTCTCGGCCTATGTGATCATCTGGGGAGCGAACTACCGCCGGCCCTCGTTCACCCAGGCGATCGGGTTGCATGAGATCCGGCCAATCGATGCCCTGCAGGCTCGCGAGCTGGCCGGCTGGGCGCTCGCGTGGCTGGTTGCCACGAGTGAGGCGGCACCTGACGAGGAGGGCGCACTGGCGGCCGTCGGGGAGAAGCTGACCGGCATGGCAGCCACCCGTCTGGGGCTCGCCGATCCGCAGGTGAACCTGCGGGACGCACGTTACCGCTTCCCGGTCACCCTGCCCACGAGGCTCAAGAGCCTGCCCGCGGGATCGCTGTTGCGGGCCGGCTATGCGGGAATGATCTTTCCGCTCACGCTGGAGCCGCAGGTCGATGGCGCCCTGCTGCCCTACCAGCGTGTTGCCATTGGCGCTCACGAGCTGGCTCACGCGGCCGGCTTTGGTCCCGAGGTGGAGGCCGATCTCGTCGCCCTCCTGGCCACGTTTTCGTCCGGTCACGAGTATGCGCGCTACTCTGCCGCACTCGACCTGTTCGGCCGGGTCACGGCAGGCCTCCCGGCCGCGCAGAGGCTGGAACTGGAGGCAGAGCTGCCCGAACGCGCCCGCGACGACCTGGCCGGGGCGCGCGAGCTCTCGCGGCGCTACCGTTCCGCTGCCCTCTCCGGGGTTGTCAACCTGGCCTACGACGGTTTCCTGCGTGGGCAGGGCGTTGAGGGCGGCATAACCCAGTACCGCCTGCTGCCCACCCAGGCGGCCCGGGCGCGCAGTGAAGGACTGCTGCCCGAGCCGCCTGCGCTGCAGCGGAATTAGCTTCCTACTGGCTGGGCCCCCAGGTTGCGGCGCAGCAGCGCCTCGGGGTCGGGATCCCGGCCCATGAAGTCGCGGAACTGCTGGGCCGGATCGATGCTGTCACCCTTGGTGAGGATGCTCTGCGCGAAACGCTGGCCGGTCTCGCGGTCGAAGAGGCCGTTCTCGCGGAAGCGGGTGAAGACATCGGCCTCCAGCATCTCGCTCCACTTGTACGAGTAGTAGCTGGCCGCGTAACCGCTCGAGAAGATGTGCCCGAAGCCGCACAGGAAGCCGTCGTGGGCATCCTCGGGCCGCAGGTGGAAGCGCTCGCGCACGCGGTTGCCGAACTCCAGCGGGTCCTCGCCCGATTCCGGGTCGAAGTCGATGTGCAGGGCGAGGTCGACTGTGCCGAAGGAGAGCTGGCGCATTTGCGCGTACCCCTCCATGAAGGTGCGGCTGGCGTGCAGCTTCCGGAACAGCTCCTCGGGGATCGGCTCGCCGGTGTCGACGTGGCGGGCGAAGAGGTCGAGCGCCTCCCGCTCCCAGGTCCAGTTCTCCAGGAACTGACTGGGCACCTCCACCCAGTCGCGCGGCACGTTCGTGCCGGCGATGGCCGGAAGCTCCACCTCGGAGAGGAGGTGGTGGATGAGGTGGCCAAACTCGTGGAAGAGTGTCTGCACCTCGCGGTGGGTGAGCAGGGCGGGCTTGCCCTCCTCAGGCGGAGTGCTGTTCGTAACTATGAGCCCCAGGTGCGGCGCCAGCGTGCCGTCCGGCTGCGGTTCGCCGCTGATGAAGCTGTTCATCCAGGCGCCGCCGCGCTTAGGCTCGCGGGGGTAGTAGTCGGCGTAGAAGGAGCCCAGGTGGCGTCCGTCCTGGGAGTGCATCTCGTAGTAGCGCACGTCCTCATGCCAGACGGCCTCGTTCGGCACCTCCGTGACCGTGATGCCGAACAGCCGGCGGCACACTTCGAACAGCCCCTCGAGGACCCGCGGAAGCGGGAAGTAGGGGCGCAGCTCCTCGCTGTCGAACTCGAACCGGGAGCGCTGCAGCCGCTCCATCGCGAAGCTCAGGTCCCACGGGCGCAGTTCGTCCAGGCCCAGTTCGCTGCGGGCGAACTGCTGGAGCTCGTCCATCTCGGCCTGCCAGTAGGGCAGGGTCTTCTGATAGAGGTCCCGCTCGAACTCGGTGGCCCGCGTGCCGTCGCCGATCATGTTCGTCTCGAGTCGCAGGTCAGCGAAATCCCGGTAGCCAAGCAGGCCCGCCAGCTCGCGGCGCAACGCCAGGATTCTCGCGATGCGCGGCCGGTTGTCGAGCTCGCCGCCGGAGGCGCGGTTGCTGTACGCCTCGTACATCCTGCGGCGCAGGTCGCGTCGCTCGCTGTTGCGCATGAATGCCAGGTAGGAGGGGCCGTGCAGCGTGAAGCGCCAGCCCTCCAGGCCCTTCTCCTGCGCTGCGGCGCGCGCCTGGCTGCGGGCCGACCCGGGCAGGCCGGCCAGGTCGTCCTCCTCGGTCAGGTGCAGTTCGAAGGCGTTGGTGGCGTCGAGCAGGGTGTTGCTGAAGTCGGTCGCGAGCGACTGCAGCTCGGTCTGTATCTCCTGCACCCGCGCGCGCTCCGCGTCGGGAAGCTCGGCTCCCGAGCGGCGGAACTCGTCCAGCAGCTTCTCCAGCCGCCGTGCACGCACGGGATCCAGCTCCTGCGCCCCGGGCGTTTCGGCGTACTCGCGAACGGCGCGGTAGAGCCCCAGGTTGAGGGGGAGCTGCGCGAAGAAGGCCGAGAACACAGGAATCGCCTCCCCGTACGCCTCCCTCAACTCCGGGCTGTTCGCCACCGACATGAGGTGCGCGGCGATCGTTACGGCCCGCTCGACCCGCTCGACGGCGGCGTCGAGGGCGGCGACGGTGTTCTCGTAGGTACGCTCCGCGGAGGCGCCGGCGATGCGCTCGACCTCCTCCTGGGCCCCCTTTACGGCTTCTTCGATCCCGGGCAGTACGTGTTCAGGCTTCACCTGATCGAACGGCATTCGAAAATCACGGGACAGTAGTGGGTTCATCAGGTTCCTCCGGGCGCTGTAGCGCGTACCAAGTGTACCAACGCGTCCATTGCGTGACGTTCGCCGCGGTCGGTACGGCGAAGCACGCTTAGGGTGTTCTCACAAGGGTTGAAGGGGGGATCATGTCGGACGAAGCTGGTCGACTCGGGTACGTTGAGGGCTCCGGGACTGCCGCAGGTGCGTCGCCCCGCAGGGAGGGTCCGGCGGCGGGCAGCGCCGACCCGGCGCGCAGCAAGCGCAGGCATTACGTCCTGGAGATCCTGGTGGTGCTCCTCGCCCTGTTCGTGGGCGGGGCCGCAACGCTGCTCACCAACCGCACCCAGGAGCTGACGGCCGCGCCGACGGCGACCCTCAGCGTAACCAGCGACCCGGAAGGGGCCGCCGTGATCATCGACGACATCTGGGTGGGCACCACGCCCGTCACCGTCAACCTGGAGCTGGGCAGCGAGGTCCAGCTGCGGGTCGAGGCCCAGGAGCCGTTCGCCGAGTACGACCTGTTCAAGCCCTACCGCAGCACCATCACCGTCGACCGGGACCGGGACCTGAGCGTGTGGATCACCCGCACTACAGCGGAGGAGCAGGAGCAGCAGCGCGCCGCCCGCGGCTTCTGACGGTCACCCAGGCACGCTGCCTGGCCATAACCAACGCTTATGGAAATTGCGTAATCCTGCCGTCGGGAACCTCTACCACGCGGTGATAGCATCGGCGTAAGGAGTTCCGAACCCATGGCGAGAGAGCAAATCGAAAAAGACGTAGTCATCATTGGCGGTGGTCCCGCGGGCCTCACTGCCGGCATCTACACCGGCCGGGCGCAGCTGGATACGGTGATCCTCGAGAAGGGCCTGCCCGGCGGGCAAATTGCCCAGACCGAGGACGTCGAGAACTACCCCGGCTTCGATGAGGCGATCAGCGGTCCCGAGCTCTCCCAGCGGATCGTCAGACAGGCAGAGAAGTTCGGTGCCACCATCCTCATGGAGGAGGTCATGGGCGTCGAGCGTCTGGCGAACGGCCGCTTCAAGGTCGAGGGCTACTCCAGCGACTACATTGGCCGGGCCGTGATCATCGCAACGGGTGCCAACCCGAAGCGCCTGGGCGTGCCCGGCGAGGGTGAGTTCTACGGCCGCGGCGTTTCCACCTGCGCCACCTGTGACGGTTTCTTCTACCGCGAGCGCAACGTGGTGGTCGTCGGGGGTGGCGACGCGGCGATCGAGGAGGGCCTGTTCCTCACGAAGTTCGCCGACACGGTGACGGTGATCCACCGCCGCGACGAGCTGCGCGCCAACAAGGTCGCCCAGCAGCGCGCCTTTGCGAACCCGAAGATGAAGTTCGTCTGGAACAGCGTCGTCGAGGAGATTACTGGTGAGGACGGCATGGTGACGGGAGTGCGCCTGCGCAACCGGGTTACCGGCGAAGAGTCCCACCTGCCCACCGACGGTGTCTTCGTCTACATCGGTCACGAACCGAACACCGGCTATCTCGAGGGCCTGCTGGAGCTGAACGAACGCGGCTACGTGGCTGTCACCGACGAGATCTACACGAACGTGGAGGGCATCTTCGCTGCGGGCGACGTGGCCGACGAGATCTACCGCCAGCTGGGCACCAGCATTGGCGCCGGCACCAGGGCGGCGATGGCAGCCGAGAAGTGGCTGGCGGCGCAAGATACCCCAACCCCCGCCGCCGGCACGGCCGAAGCCGAGCTGGTCGACCAGGTCACAAGCTGATTACGGACTGACTTCAGGGCAAGTCGACGCGAGGCCGGGCGGTAGCAGCAGATGCTCTACTCCCCGGCCTCCAGCTTTAACTCGTAAAGCAGGAACCGGCCGCTGGAGCGGGTGAGCAGCAGCTCGCCGGTCGCCCACAGGGGCGTACCCACGCCAACCCGCCAGGCGCTGCCGCCGCCGTTGGCCCTGAAGCGGAAGAAGCGGCCGTCGCGCTGCACGCTCCAGCCATCGCCGGCGGTGCTGACCGGTTCACTGCCGGTTGATGCCCGGTAGAGCGGCTGGGCCGGCGCGGGGAGCTCCACGTAGGCGTGCGCCGGTTCGCGCAGCCCGTCCGGGTCCGCGTCCGGCGGGTAGACGCCAACCACCTCGGGCCTCAACGAACCGGTCCTCTCCAGGACGACCAGGTAGGGGGGTTCGCCTGCCGCAACGAACTCCTGCAGCCGGTCGATCGTCAGGTCGAGCTGGAGCGCCAGCTCCTCCAGCAGGTCCCGGGCCAGGGAGTGCAGCTCATCGGGCTCGCGCTGCTCCCACTCAGCTGGCCACAGAGGCAACCGCTGCACGACCAGGTTCATGCCGCCCTCCAACGGGAAGGCCGCGTACGCTTCGAACTGGGTAACCTCGTCGCCCTCCACGATCACATAGTGGAACGGCTGGGCTTCTTCCCCCTCCGCGGCCGTTGCCCGCGAACGGAAGGCCGTTCCGCTGCGCCACTCGAGTACCTCCACGTCGTCGTGGAAGACGGCCAGTATGCGCGGTTCGAGCGGCACGACGCCGAGCGGGATGCCCTCGGCCAAGGCCGGCAGGGGGTCGCTCCCGCTGATAACCGGCATCGCCTGGGCGAACTCGTGGGCAGCCCCCCTGTTGGCGAAGGCACCAACCCGCACCCGGTAGATGTCCCCCTGGGGGGTCGCCGCGCGCACCACGTAGGCGGGGAACGCCTGGTCGAGCAGCGACGTCTGCACCTCGAGGGCGGCATCCTGATCGGTTACGGCCACAACCTGGACGGTATAGGAGAGGGGTTGTGCCCACACCGGTGCGGCGAAGAGCAGGGTTCCCAGTAGCAGCAGTGCAATCAGGCAGGGGCGTGACATCGGTTGCATCCAAGTGTACTCAGGAAGCGACCGTGCCTGCCTCTTCCCCGTCGATCATCCCGCGCACAAGCAGGGCATTCAGGATTAGTTCCATCGCCCGGTCGACCGCGTGATCGAGGTCGCTGGCGTCCACCACCGGCACCCCCTCGGCGCGGGCGCGGTCCACCAGGTAGTCGTGGAGGATGCGAATCTCCCGGTAGTGGTCCAGGTACACATCCTGATCGCGGCGCGCGTGGGTTTGCCGTTCGCGCAGGGCGAAATGGTCGCGGTGGTTGTCCTCGTCCTCGACACTCAGCATCACCTCGACCACCAGAGCGTTTTCGAAGGTGCCCAGCGGCGAGAGCCCGGGCACCAGGTGGATGCCCTCCATCACGAGCGACATGTTCTCCTGGATGTTCCGCTCGATGATCGCGTTCACGGCGGTGGCGAGCTGCTGGATCTGCACGCGGAAGCCGCGGATGACCCTCACCGGGTCGAGCTGCGCCTGCTCCAGTTCGACCGGCAGGAGCTCGGCCCGCCAGGCGGTGTAGCTGGACTCGTGCAGCAGCGGGCTCAGCTCCTTGCTGATGAGCGAGCGCAACGCCTGACGCACGGAGTCGGTGGAGACCATGCGGGGGATGCCCAGCCGGTAACCGAGCTCTGCCGCCACGGTACTCTTGCCCACCCCGGGGGCGCCGCCTACGAGGATGATTACGGGTTGCTCTGCCTCACGCAGCCGGTGCAGGAGGGCGTAACGCCGGGCGAAGTCGCCGCCGGCCTCTTCGTTGAGGAGCCGGTTCACGAGCCTGCGCACCTCGGACCTGTAAACCCGCCGCTTGCCGCTTTGCCACAGGACCTCCTCTGTGCGCTTGGCCAGCGCGTAGGCCAGCTCGGGCGCCAGGCCAATGGGCATCAGCGAACGGGCGAGGATGCCGCGGCTGTACGGAAGCCGGGTGCCGTCGCTCTCCACGACGTAAAGGTCGACGGGATCGCTCAGGGTCGCCTCGTAACGCAGGCGGGCCTCGCGGCCAAAGCGGGCCTCGAGGGTCACGGCGACCACGTGGGCGAGCATGTCCTCCTCGACCGTCTCGCTGCCGCTCATGCGCAGCTGCTGCTCCACGTTCTTGGCGACCGCGTAGGCTTCCTTGAAGGAGAGGCCAAACTTCTCCATCGAGTGCGCCAGCGTGCGCTTGGAGAAGCGCTCCACCTGGTCGCCCTTCTGCACTGCCAGGCCCACGAACGGCGGAGTCTGGGAGCGGATCTGCTCGGCCGCCTCCGGCCCCACCCGCTCCTTCACGGCCTCGACTATCCGGGTCAGGAGCTGTTCGTACCTGATCTCCTGCCGGTTCGCGGCCCGAAGCTTCTTCTCCACGTCGCGGGCGATGCGGATCGCGTGATCGGTGGGCACGCTCGAGGCCTGCAGCGCTTCGACGAGTTCGCCGGCCGAGAAGGAGTAGCTGCGTTCACCATGTCGAACCTGGACATCCTGAGGTTTCATCTGGGTTCCCGCCTCCTATGCGTTAGAAAGCGAGGTTATCACGACCCCTGCGGGGAATCGGGGCTCAATCGAACAAGGCGAGGAAGTCGCGGACGACATTGCCGGTAAAGCCCCAGATGAGCCGGTCGCCCCACTCGTAGTAGTGGAGCCGCCGCGTCATCCCCTCCAGCTGCCGCTCCTTCCAGTAGGGCACGATCGCCTTCAGGTCGCTCAGGGGGACGGTGAAGACCTCGGCGACCTCGGCCGGGTTGATCCGCACCTCCTGCGGCCACTGCAGCCAGGCGACCACCGGGGTCGCCACGTAACGCGCCGGCGTCGGGTACTCATCGAGGTAGCCCAGCACGTTCCCGGCCGGCACCCGCAGGCCCACCTCCTCGTGCATCTCGCGAAGCG
Source organism: uncultured Trueperaceae bacterium (assembly GCA_937983275.1). Lineage (GTDB taxonomy): Bacteria > Deinococcota > Deinococci > Deinococcales > Trueperaceae > CALKAI01. The sequence goes on from CALKAI010000146.1 coordinate 12,651, forward strand.
CCGCCTCGACCAGGGTCTCCCCCGGGTCGACGGCGCCGCCGGGGAAGGCTATCTGGCCTGCATGATTGCGTAGTTCCCGGCTCCTGACCGTGAACAGCAGCTCCAGACCGGCGTCGGTGACGAGCAGCGGGACGACCACGGCTGCGTCGCGGAAGCCGGGCACGGCGAACGTGCGGGGCGTACGCACGGCGAGCGCGTCGCGTACCTCCTGCAGCTGCCGGAGGGCGGGCACGCTACTCCTCCCCGGTCGTGCCGGTGTTGGAGTTGGCCTCCTCGATCCGCGCAAGGGTCGCCTCGCGCAGCGCAACCTCCGGATCGATGCCCTGCCGGCGGGCAAGCTGAGCAAGGTCGTAGAGCCGCCTGCCTATGGATTGAGCGTCGCTGGCCTGGGCCTCGCCGTCGGCTGGCGTGTCGCCCAGCAGCTTGCCCACCTTCGCCGCCCGCTGCAGGGACGGCAGCGAGTGGGGTACGCGCTCGTGGGCTGGCCGTTCCGCCTCTTCGCCACGCTCCTCCCGTTCGCGCGCCTTTATCGCCTGCCAGTTGCTGACCACCTCGTCGGCGTTCGCGGCAGCGGCATCGGCGAACACATGCGGGTGCCGCCGTACCAGCTTGTCGACTATGGCCGTCTCCACCTGCTCGTAATCGAACGTGCCCTCCTCCTCGGCGATGACCGCGTGGAAGGCGACCTGGAGGAGCACATCCCCCAGCTCGTCGACGATCGCACGGGTATCACCCGAAGTGAGCGCGTCGACCGCCTCACCCGCCTCCTCGAGCAGGTACTTCCTGAGCGAGGCGTGGGTTTGCTCCCGGTCCCAGGGGCAGCCGTCCGGTGCCCGCAGGGTGCGCATTATCTCCAGTAACCGTTGCACCTGTTAACCACTCCCCGTCCAGCTTAGCCCCGTCCGCTGCGCCTAGTCCTGCGCCCTGATGCCCGCCCACTGCCGGCCGGTCAGGCCGCGGTCGCGCCGGTGCGAGTAGAAGCGCCCGGGCTCGCAGGAGGTGCACCAGCCGGGATAACAGACGTTGTCGGGGTCCACCCCGGCCTTCTCCAGGAGGTGCAGCGTGGCGCGGGGGATGTCCAGCTGCCACTTTCCGGGCCGGCTGCCAGCTCTCAGCGCGATCTCTGCGCCGGCCGCCGTGACCGCCTGGGCCACCTCGTCGCCCACCTCGTAGCAGTCGCCGCATATGCCCGGTCCCAGCGCCACCCGTACCCGCTCGGGTTGCGTGCCGTAGAGCTCGTTCATCAACCGGAGGGTCTCCCCTGCTATGCCGGCCACGGTACTGCGCCAGCCGCTGTGCACAGCGCCAACCGCACCCGAGTCGGGGTCGGACAGGAGCAGCGGCAGGCAGTCGGCCCAGCCGACAACCAGGAGCAGGTCCGGGTCGATCGAAACGTGGGCGTCGGCCTCCTGGCTTTCGCCGGGCCGCGCCTCCACGGCCCGGCCGCCATGAACCTGCTTCAGCACGCACAGCCTGTCCCGGGAGGAGCCGAAGGCATCCAGGAACAGGTCGATGTTCCTTTCGACCGCGTCGTGCTCATCGCCCAGGCCGTGCCGCAGGTTGAAGCTGCCGTACGGCCCCTTCGAGCTCCCGCCCCGCCTGGTCGAGAACCCGTGGCGGGCGCGGAGGTTCGGTGCGGTGAGGAGCTCGGGCGTCGGGGTCATGTCAGTAGTTGCGCTCCTGCACCCGGAAGCCGCCCGTGTCGACGAGCCACTCGGTGACCCCGTGCACCGCCCCCCGGGCTGTCCTGGTGATTATCGGGTCGCCGAACGGCTCGAGCCGGACGATCAGTTCGCCCCCCTCGCGACGCTGCACCACGACGAGCACCTGCTGCTTGAGGTCGGGCTCGTCGATGGTGGCCCGCACGAGGAGCCGGTCGCCGCCCTCACCCAGGCTGCGGGCGGCCTCGTGGAGGATCACGTGGCCATCGCCATAGGGGATGACCCGCTTCTCGAGACCGTCGATCGATTTCATGTCACCTTGCAACAGTGCGTGCGGCATCGCGGTTGGCCTTTCCAGGATGGGGAAGTGCGGGGCGTCGCCGCCCCTGTTGACGAAAGCCTGATAGTAGAGCGGCTTGCCCTGGTCCCGCCACTTGAGGGCGTACTTTGTTTCAAAAACCTCGGGCGGAGCCTCGCGCTCCTCCAGGTCGAACCGCCCCGACAGGAGCGCCTGCTCGCGTGCGAAGGCGAGGTATTCGGGATGGTCGGTGGCGAGCAGGATGGCCGCGCCGGGCTGCAGGCGCGAGGCTGCCAGGTCGAAGAATGAGGCCTGCAGCAGGCGGTTTTTCTCGTGACGCTCCTTTGGCCACGGGTCGGGGAAATTCACGACGATGCTGGCGAGCGAGCCGGGCGCGAAGAGATGCCTGACCGCGAACTGAGCGCCCAGCTTGAGGAGGCGCACGTTGGTCGCCCCGTCGCGCTTTGTGCGCCGCAGCGCCCGCATCACGCTCGCCGTCGAGATCTCCAGGGCGGCGAACCGCTCGTCCGGGTGGGCGAGCGCCCGCCTGACCGTGTAGCGGCCGTCCCCGAAGCCGACCTCGAGGTTGAGCGGACCGGTGGAGCCGAACACCTCGTCCCAGGGCACCGGGAAGGGCAGCTGCCTCCAGGGCAGCAGGGGCCCGGCCAGCGCGGCTGGAGACTCGTTCTCTGCCTTCATTGCGTCACTTCCTGTCTCTTGCGTCGCCTGGGCCATCCGTGTCCTGACCTGCGCTGCTGAACGGCAGGGCAACTGCCGGCCGTCCCACGTGCAGGTTGTAATAGAGCAGAGTATCGCGGTTCGCCAGAAGCGCTTCCCCCGCCCCGACCGCCGGTTCCACGCGCAGCGGCCTGCCCCGCCCGCGGGCCCGCTTTGTGCGGCCAGCCGCTCCGCTCCCGTAGAGGGCGAGGCGGTTCACCTGGTGGCCAACCTGCTCCTCCCAGGAGATCAGCTGACCGGGGTCGACCCCCACGGTCCCGAACCGGTACCGCTCGTCGAGTCGCGGGACCAGGGTGCGGGCGGGGTCGGAGCCCGCGGCGGCGCCGGACTCCCCGGGTGCGCTGGCGGTTTCACCGGGTGGCTGGTCCTCCCCGCCGGGTCCGCTGACAGCGGACGCCTCCCCTGCCTCGGGCCGCTCCTGCAGCACGCCCAGGCTGGCGAGCCGGTGGGCTATTGCCACCGCCTGCTCACCGTCCATCCCGGCGTCCGTGGCGATGCGGGCGATCGTGCGCTGCCCGTCCACGAAGCGCAGGAAGTCGATCTCCCCGGGCGTCAGGCGCAGGGTCACGTCGGGTTCTGTGTCGGCAAATCGCAGGACCGCTTCCGGGTTCAACACTCTTCGCTCTCCAGACAAGTTGGGCGGCAGCTGGCAACCGTCACGCCGCGCATTCTATCCCGGCACTGTTGGCGGCAGCCGAAGTGCGCTCCCGTCGGGGATTTTCTGAGGCAGTGGTTATACTTTGCGGGTGCCCTGGCGTCTGGCCCGCTATCTCCTGCGTCAAATCGCCGTCATGTATGTGCTGGGTGTTGCGGCCTTCAGCCTGCTCATCTCCATCGACTTCCTGGCGATCTGGGCCGAGTACCTGCTCGAACACCAGGCGAGCCCCGGAACGGTGGGCAGGCTCATGCTGTACCGGTTGCCCTGGTTTCTCCACCTTTCCTTGCCGGTCGCCGTTGTTTTCGCCGTCCTGATCGTCACCGGCCGCATGTCGAAAGACTCGGAGCTGAAGGCGGCCTACGCCCTGGGCGTGCAGCCCATGCGGCTGCTCATCCCCATGCTCCTCCTCGGTCTGCTCGTGAGCGGGATCTCCCTGATCAACAACGGCTTCGTCGAGCCGGGGGCCCAGGTGCGCTACAACCGCCTCCTGGACTCCTTCTTCTACACGCGGCCACCCACCGCAACGCAGCGCAACGCCGCCTTCGCGATCGAGGATGAGGGCGTCTACTACGCCTCGCGCATCCGCGCGATCCCGCATCAGCAGCAGCTGGCCGAGCTGCGCGGGGTGCTGGTCCTCACCGATGATGGCCGCACCATCACCGCCTCCGATGGCGAGTGGGACAGCGAGGAGCGAGTGTGGCGGCTGTTCGGCGCGCAGGTGCACATCTCGGGTGAGGAGCCGGCCGTCCTGGGAGACACCACCCTGCCTTTCGACCTGGACCGCAGCGCGCAGCAGGCGTTGCAGCGGCAGGAGACGCTTTCTCTGCCTGAACTTTCACGCCAGATCGAGGCCGTGCGCTCGGCGGGCGGGAACGCGCGCGACCTCAGTTTCCAGTTCCACCGCCAGGTGGCCGACGCCTTCAGCGCCCTCGTGTTCGTGCTCTTCGCCGGCACCCTGGGCCTGGGCGTGCGCGGACGTGCCGCCGGCTTCGGTTGGACGATCGTCCTGCTGGTCACCTTCTGGGCGACCTGGACCCTCGCCGGCAACATGTTCGAGACGGGCTTCCTGGGCGCGGTTACCGCCGCCTGGCTCACACCGGCGGTGGTGGGCATAGGCGGGCTGGGCTTCGCCCTGTGGAGGCTGCGCGCGTGAGCAGGTTCGGGCGCTACCTACTGGCCGAGATCCTGCCGCTCTACCTGGCAGGCCTCGCCCTCATTCTCCTGCTGCTGCTGGGCAGCTTCCTGCTGGAGGTCGTCGCCGAGGTGCTGGCGCGTGGCGTACCGGCAACCCTGGTGGCCCAGTACCTGCTGTTCAAGCTGCCCTCGGCGGCGGGCGCCGGCATCCCGCTGGCGCTGCTCTTCGCCGCCCTCCTGGGCTTTTCGCGCCTGGCCGACGACAGCGAGCTGAAGGCCGCGCGACTCCTGGGCCTGGGGCCCCGTGCCTTCCTCGTTCCCACGCTACTTTTGGGAGTGATTGTGGCAGTTGTCGCGGTGCTCAACAACGAACTGGTCGTGCCGGCGGCCGAGCGGCAGGCGCAGGAGGTGGAGCGCGAGATCCTCCTGCGCAGCCCCGAGACGGTGCTCGAGGAGGGCGCCTTCTTCACGGATGCACAGGGCAGAGCCCTCTATCTGGAGCAACTCCTCCCCGGCGGCGGGTTCCGCGGGGTGGTGGTTATCCAGCCGGGCGGCGTGAGCGGCCCGCAGGAGGTCATCACGGCCCAGCAGGGCCGCTACGACGAGGAGCAGGGCGTCTGGGAGCTGGAGGAGATCGAGCTGCTGGTCATGCGCGAGAACCGGGTGACGCTGGAGTTCCGGGCGCAGGAGGCGACCATGCCCGTTCGGGGACTGGCCGCCGCGCCAACCAGCGCGATCGATCCGGTCTACCTGCCCATCGACGAGCTATGGGCGCAGCTGCGGGAGGGCACGCCCCGCCAGCTGCCGGCCGAATGGACGGCGCTGCACCGCAAGTTCGCGGAACCGCTGGCCGCCATCGCCTTCGCGCTGTTCGCCCTGGCGGTGACGATGGTTACCTACCGCACCGGCACCTCGCTGGGCCTCGTCTCGGTCCTGCTGCTCACTTTCGTCTACTACGCAACCTGGAGCGTCTCGAAGCTGCTGGGGGCGCAGGGAACGATCGCCCCGGCGCTGGGCGGCTGGGCGCCCTTCCTGCTCTACGCCGTCGCGGCCCTGGTGATGCTCGCCTGGGCGTGGAGGCGCTGATGCGCGGCAGCCGGCACCTGTTCCTGTTCCTGCTCCTACTGGGCTTTCAGCTGGCCAGGAGCCAGACCATCCAGATCGACACGGGCAACGATCCCGGCAGCCAGCTGGAGATCCGCAACGTCACCCTGCCCGGCGGCGAGGAAACGCAGATCTACGTGATCACCGGCGAGCATGTCGTCATCACGGTGGACGAGCAGCGGCTGGAGGCCAGCCACCTCGAGGTCGACCTCGAGCAGAGGGTCGTGCGCATCGTGGGCGAAGGCACCCTGCACTCGCCCGACCTGTCCGTGCGCGGCGAAGGCCTCATCATCGACCTCTCCAGCGAGGAGTTCAGCGGCGAACAGGTGCTGATCGTGACCGAGGCTATCGATGTGACGGGCGCCGAAGCGACGCGCATCCCGGGACAGATCGACGTGCTGAGCGGGGAGTTCAGCCCCTGCAGCCGCTGCGGGCAGGAGGTTGAGGATTTCGGGTTCTCGGCCGAGCGTATCGAGCTCTACCCGGGCGACCGGCTGGTCGCATGGAACGCGACCGTCCTCATCAGGGAGCGGCCCGTGTTCCAGCTGCCCCTGCTGGTGGTCCCTCTGGCCAGGCCCGACAGGCAGCCGCGGCTGCTCATCGAAGGCGGCTCGCTGCGCGAGCGCGCCAGGATCGAACTGGACTGGCCGTACGTGGCGGGCCCGGACGCCTTCGGGACCTTCTCCGTCCGCTACTGGGCCGATGTCGTGCCCACGGGCGGCTTCCAGCCGCTGGGCGGGCGCATCATCACCAGCTACCTGGGCGGCGGTATCGACCACCGCTTCTACGACGAACGGGGCAGCGGCAACCTCGAGCTCTTCTACACGCCCTCCTTCATCGACCGCACGACCCTGCAGCGCACCGACGACGAGTTCACGGTGCGGCTGGCCTATCAGACGCGGGAGGACCTCGCCGACGGCCTCCCCGCGGTAGACCTGCTCATCGAGCGCATCGACTCCCGGCGCAACCGCCTCCTCGAGTACGGACTGGAGGTGCAGTCGGCTTACGAACTGCCCCTGTGGACGGGCGAGTTCGGCGTCGACGCGACCTTCCTTACGCGCGGATTCATAGATCTCGACCCCGACGACAACGTGGAGGAACCCAGCTACGACTCCATCGGCACGCCCCGGCGCACCCACGCACAACTGCTCGTCGCTCCCGAGGAGACGTCGTTCACCGTGGGACCGCTCGTGGTACGCGACCTGCAGGTCGACCTGGGCGCGTTCGAGGATGCCAGCAACCCGGGCAACCGCAGCGCCGCCGGCTCCCGCTACATCGACGCCGGCCGGGCATTGACCGGGTTCAGCGTAGAGCTGCGGCCCACCGACCTGTGGTCCGGCTTCCAGGTCGAGGGCTACTCGAACTTCGACGGCTACTACTACTCGACGGGCGAACGGCAGGTCGACTGGGACCTGCGGCTCGCCGGGGAGCAGAGTTTCGGCAACTTCGCCTCGCTCGGGGTCGTGCTGCGCCGTGACACCACCGAGGGTGAGACGCCGTTCCGCTTCGACGGGCTGCCGCTGCGCACCCGCATGGAGCTCACCGGCTTCCTGGAGCTCACACCGCTCCCCTGGCTGGAGGCGCGCACCGAGACCGGCTACGTCTTCCGGGACAGCCGCCGCCCCGATGAGGAGGGCTTCCTGCCCATCAGCAGCGAGCTGATCCTCTTCGGAAACCAGTCGTGGATCGACGTGTCCGTGAGCAACGAGTACGACCTGGAGGAGGAGGACCCGGGCAACCTGGAGTTCGAGCTGGTCCTGCGCACGCCCAGCACTCCCCCGCGGGCGCGCCTCGAGGCTCGTCACCTGATCGACCTCAAGCCGACCGTCCCGCGCTTTGGCAGCGAACCGGTCGACGAGACGGAAACGAGCATGGAGCTGGAGTACTCGCTGGAGTACGTGAGTGTGGACATGCGTGGTGGGTATCGGTACTCTGCGCCCCCACCCGACGAGGATGAGACGCGCCCCCAGTACTGGCTGCCGCTGGAGCTGGGCGTGACCGCAGGGACGCTGAGCCAGTCGGACCAGGTGCCGGGTCTTCGTGTGGGCTTCGAGCGGAACCTGAACGAACGGGAGACTGAGGCGCTCTCCTACGAGGCCACCGCCCGCATTGGCGAGGTCGAGCTGAGAGCGCAGCAAAGGTTCGCCCTGCCGGCGCGCGGTTCCGACTCCAGTACCTTCACGGTCCGCTATCGCGGTTACGCCGAGCTGGAGCTGCGCAACTTCATGCTGGTGCGCCGCGAGTGGCTGGGCCTGCCCGATGTGGAGGGGCGCTCGACGCGCTACACGGTAACGCTGCGCCACTCTCCCTACACGGGTCCGGCCGAGTGGGAGCTCAGCTACCTGACCCGCTACGATCCCACGCTGCGGACGCCAGATGGGGAGGTGGGCGGCTACCGGGATTCTGCCCTCGAGGCACGCATGCGCCTGCAGGATGAGCAGCTGGGGAACAGTCGCTTCAGCGTGGACCTGCTAAGCACTGTGGAGCTGGAGGATGACCTGCTGCCGCGCACCTACCTGCGGCGCCTGGGGCTGGAGGTCGCGGCCGATATCGAGGGGGTGGTGGGCGTGCAGGGCTCGATCGGATACCGGGGCGCCGTGAACCGCGCGACTGGTGAACTGACGCAGGCGCAGCTGCGCCTGGACGAAGTGGCGGTTACCGTCAAGGCGACCGACTCGCTGTTCGTAGGCGCCCTGCTGGAGGACGTGTGGGACTTCACGGGTAACGACCCGAACAGGCAGCCGTTCGACCTGCGACCGGAGCTGTTCGTCGTCTGGGACCGCTGCTGCTGGGCGCTCATGGGCGGCTGGGACACGCGCAGCGGGGCCGTGCGCATTAGCCTGACCACACCAGGCGGCACCGAAGGCGTGACGCAGACGCTGGAGACGCCGCTGGTCCTGCCCAGCCGCGAGGGGGGCAACTGATGCGGCGCGCGCTCCTGACCCTGCTGGCCCTGCTGCTGCTGGCCGGCTGCACGGGAACCCAGCCCGATCCCGTGCCCGTCGTCCTGGCGGTAGGCGTATCCGCTCCTTCAGGCGGAGAAATCCAGCTCTACTCCCAACTCATCGAACAGGACGTCGCATCCACCCAGCCCATCGAGGAGCCCATCGAGGGTGGCGTGATTCCACTGGGGGACTTCAACCCGGTTGCGCTGGATGTGTCGGACTCTGCCTCTTCCAGCCTGCTCGCCGCACTGGTCAGTGACGGCAGCGCGTTCGAGTTGCGCCTCTTCGACCTTTCCGATGTGCGGGTTGACCAGGCGCCCGACTTCAGCTCTGCGACGCGCGTCGAACTGCCGGTTCCGGAGACGGCCGACGGCTGCTTCACCGACGTCGCCGTGAGCGAACAGCGCGTATCGAGCGCCTCTCACCTGCCGCGGTATGTGGCGGTCTTCGATGAGGGGTGTCCCGGTGACGCTGGAGTGACCATTCCTGACGTGATCGTTTACGAGCTGTCGGGCACTGGCGCCGTGGACGCCACCGACTCTGTCGCCGCTCGAAACCCAACCGAAAACGTCGCGCCCTTCGGCATGTCGGTCGAAGGGAACAGCATCTACTATGCGGACGACAGAGCCACGGAGGGCCTTGGAGTCGCGCGGGTCACGTTCCAGCAGATCATCGAGACTACCGACGATCCAGAGCGATTTGGGACGGTGAGCGACTTCGATCTCTTCGAGGAAGAGGATGGTGACATCGCGCTCGTTGCCGGCGGGGTGGCCGTCATCAGCGATGGCGAGCTTGGCCTTTTCAATGTCGGTGAAGGCAGTGGAACGAATGCTGTCGATACCCGAACGACTGCCAACCGCCTCATGGAAGACCCGCGTGGCAGCGTCGCTTTTCTCGTTTCCTGGGCCGGCAGCGAACTCTGGGTCGTGGCGTTCGATGAGCTGGGCGAAAACCGTCAGGCTCTGCGGACTACCGGCTCCATCACCGACGTCGTCCTGGAGCCGACCAGCCGGTTCGCTTACGCCGTCCACCAGGGCGGCATATGGCGGCTTGACCTGTTATCCGGTTCGGGTGCGCGTGAAGACCGATATCCGATTGAGTGGGCAGGTACTCCGACGGCTGTCACCCTCACCTACGCGTTTTCGGCTGGCCAAGTTGATGCGGAAGACGTTCCCTGATCACCTGAGAGTATTCACAGCGTTCCTGAAGCACTCGGCATCCGTCGGAAGCGCCTATCCTCCGGATCTCCGTTTTCGTCATCATCCGAGTCTAGGCTAAGCTTAGGCGATGACGACCAAGACCCAGTTGCGCAAGGCTGCACTTGCTCTGCCCGAGGTCGAGGAGACCTCGCACGAGGGGATGCAGGCCTACCGGGTAGAGGGGGAAGTCTTCGCGGCATTGAGTGGGGACGGAACGGCCCAGCTTTACATGTCCAGCGCCAACGTGGAGCGCTACATCAACCGGTTTCCGCAGACAAGCCCTGTCAAACGCGCCGGGAAGACCGTTGGTCTGGCCGTTCCGCTCGGGCAAATAAACGGCATGCACCTCAACTCGCTGGTGAAGGCGGCCTGGTTCGACAATGCGCCGGAACGGCTGGTAGAAAGTGCGCGGCTCGCACAGGGCAGCGAGGCGCCGGCGGGACCAGACGCTCTCCCCAAGAGCATTGGCAAGCCGGCAACGCGGGCGCTGCTGCTGGCCGGTATAACCACACTTTCACAGGTGGCAGAGCGCAGCGAAGAGGAGCTGCTCGCCCTGCACGGCGTGGGGCCGCGCGCAATTGGGCTGCTGCGCAAGGCCCTCGAGGCAAAGGGCAAGGGTTTCGGGGAAGAGGGTTAGGCCTCGACGGCCGCTTCCTCCAGCGCGCGTGAGATCCGCTCTGCCAGTCCCTGCTCGACCGACCGGGCGGCCGTCTTCAGCGCGCTCGTGACCGCCCGCGCGTCGCTGGAGCCGTGGCCAATGAAGGCGTTGCTGCGGACGCCAAGGAGGGGTTGCGCGCCGTACTCTGCCGGATCCAGCTTGGCTGCGACCTGCTTCAGGGCGGGGCGCACCAGGCCGGCGCCCACCTTCACGAGCGGCCCCGATGAGGTCAGGGCGTCCTTGATCCAGCGGAACAGCTCCCGGGCTTCGCCCTCTGCCAGCTTCAGGATGACGTTGCCGGTGAAACCGTCCGTAACGATTATGTCGGTGGTGCCCTTCAGGACGTCCCTTCCCTCGACGTTGCCGTGGAAGTTGATCCCGGGCGTCCCCGCCAGCAGCTCGTGGGCCTCGCGGGTGAGCTCGTTGCCCTTCTGCTCCTCCTCGCCGATCGACATGAGGCCCACCGTCGGGTTGCTGATTCCCAGCATCGCCTTGGCGTAGGCGGTGCCCATGACAGCGAACTGCTGCAGGTGCGCCGGCCGGTTGTCGGCGTTCGCGCCCACGTCCAGGAGCGCGCTCACCCCGCGGCTGGTTGGCACGTTGGCAACGATCGCCGGTCGTTCCACGCCCCGGATGCGCCCCAGGCCCAGCAGCGCCGCGGCCATCGTGGCGCCCGAGTGGCCCATGGAGACGACGGCGCTGGCCTCACCCGACTTGACGAGCGCGGTGGCGACCATGATGCTGCTCTCCTTGCGGCGGCGCACATCGGTCGCCTGCTCCTCCATCCGGATGTGGTCGGGTGCGTGGGCGACGTCGACGTTGGCGCCCAGCTGTGCGAGGCCAGGCTTCAGCTGCGCTTCGTCCCCCACCAGGACGACGGGAATACCGGCCTGCGCCGCCGCGGCCGCTCCTTCCAGCGCCGCCTGCGGCATGTTGTCGCCTCCCATTGCGTCGAGTGCTATTGGCTTCATCCCTGCCAGTATAGTTGCCGCGCCAGCGTGTGAACCCGCCGGGCACGGACGCTGCCCGCCCGGCCGTATGGGAGGATCGGAAGCTGCCCGGTGCCTGCGATAGACTGGCTGGCGTGGATTTCGAATCGTTCGAGGCGCCCGCAGGTGAGCGGCTGGATGTCGCGATCGCCCTTGCCCTGGAGACGTCACGAACCTATGCCAAGGAGCTGGTGAACGAGGGGTACGTGCAGTTGGACGGCCGCCCGGTCGCCAAGCCCTCCACGAAGCTGACCGGCACCGAGCTCGTCACCGTCCTGATCCCGCCCCGGCGGCCGCTCACCATCGAGCCTGAGGACATCCCCCTCGACATCATCTACGAGGATGACCACCTAGCGGCAATCAACAAGCCGCCGGGGCTGGTGGCCCACCCGACCGCGTCGGTCCGCACGGGAACCGTGGTGAATGCCCTGCTGGGCCGCATGAACCTCTCCAAGGAGAAGCTGTTCGATCCTGATGGCGAGGATTACCGGCCGGGCATCGTGCACCGGCTCGACAAGGACACCTCGGGAGTGATGGTTGTTGCCAAGAACGATGAGGCGCACCGTCACCTGGCGGCCTCCTTCAAGAAGCGGCTCACGGTCAAGGAGTATGTGGCCGTTGCAGTGGGAGACATCGACGATGAGGTGATCGTCGACGCACCGATAGGCCGGCACCCCGTGAAAAGGCAGAGCATGACCGTCGGCGGCAGCAACCCAAAAAGCGCCTCGACGCACTTCTGGGTCCTCGCCCGCGCGCCCGGTCACGTGCTCGTGCGCGCCCGGCCTCACTCGGGCCGCACCCACCAGATCCGCGTGCACCTCCAGCACCTGAACGCGCCGATCCTGGGGGACGAGGTCTACGGACGCTCCTCCCGGTACATCCCGCGCCAGGCGCTCCACGCGCAGCGCCTGGGTGTCCCCCACCCGCTCGACAACCAGGCGATCTCCTTCGTCGCCCAGGTGCCGGTGGACATGGTGGAGGCTTGGTTGCAGGTGGGCGGGAGCTGGCCGCCCGAAGGCTTCGAAGACCTTTAATTAAGTACAACGCTCTACCGCCGGCGTTTGACATCGCACGGGGCCCGCTGCCTTAAGATTGAGGGCATGGCCACAGAGCAACTCCCGAACTGGAAAATCGACAATATCTTTACCGACACCACCGCGAGCGACTTCCTCGAGGCCGTCGAAACCGCGAAGCGGAATGTCGATGAACTCGAGCAGTACCTGAACGAGAACGACGTGGGTGCCACCGGCGAGACCGGCACGGCGCCATCCCGCACCATCGAGGGTGTTCTCACCCGCATGGAAGAGCTGAATACCCGTCTGGGCACGATCTTCGCCTACCTGCAGCTGCGGGTCGACACCGACGCGTTCGACGAGGACGCGCAGGCGCACCGCTCGAGCCTGCGCCCCCTCATGAGCCGGGTCTCGGTCCTCTCCACCCGCTTCACCGCCTGGATCGGGAAGGTCGACCTCGAGGCTGCCGCGCAGGACAGCGAGCTGGTGCGCGAGCACGAGTACGCCCTGCAGCGCTTCGCCCAGATGGCAAACCACCTGATGGGTGAGGAGGCAGAGGAACTCGCCGCCGTCCTCGGCAACACCGGCGGCAACGCCTGGGCGCAGCTGCACAGCGCGCTGATAAGCCGCGAGACGATCGCCGCCAACCTGCCCGGCAAGGAGGGCGGCCAGTACAACGTGGCCGAGCTGAAGCAGCTCCAGTCCGACCCCGACCGCGAGGTGCGCAAGGCTGCCTACGAGGCCGAGGTCGAGCTGCTCTCCGGCAACGAGGTCTCCTACGCCGCGGCGATGAACTCGATCAAGGGCCAGGTGCTGGAGCTGTCGAAGCGGCGCGGCTGGGAGAGCCCGCTGGCGCAGAGCCTGTTCACGAACGCGATGAGCCGCGGCTCCCTCGATGCGATGCAGCAGGCGGTACGGGAGAGCTTCCCCGTTTTCCGCCGCTACATGAAGGCGAAGGCGAAGTTCCTGGGCCGGGAGAACCTAGCCTGGTACGACCTGTTCGCGCCCGTCTCGATTGGCGAGCCGCAGGAGTTCAGCTGGAACGAGGCGCGCGAGTTCGTCATCGACAACTTCTCCAGCTACTCGCCGCGCCTCGCGGAGTTCGCGGCACGCGCCTTCGACGAGCGCTGGATGGACGCCCCTTCGAAGAAGGGCAAGGTGAACGGCGCCTACTGCATGCGAGTGGTGGGCCGCAAGGAGTCGCGCATCCTCCTCAACTTTGGCGGCACCCTCGATGACGTCTTCACCATCGCCCACGAACTGGGCCACGGCTTCCACAACGACAGCATGTTCCGTTTCGGCCGCACCACCCTGCAGTCGAGCACGCCGATGACGCTGGCCGAGACCGCCTCGATCTTCTGCGAAACGATCGTCATGAACGCGATGCTGAAGGAGGCGAGCGACACCTCGAAGCTGGCGATCCTCGAACAGGACCTCGTTGGCGCCAACCAGGTGGTCGTAGATATCGACTCCCGCTTCCGTTTCGAGGACGCGGTATTCAACCGCCGCGCCGAGCGGGAGCTGTCGGTCGGTGAGATGAAGGAGATCATGCTGCAGGCGCAGGAGGACACCTACGGCGAGGGTGTCGACCCGCAGGCGCGCCACGACCTGATGTGGGCGCACAAGGGCCACTACTACAGCGCTGGCCGCTCCTACTACAATTACCCGTACACCTTTGGCCTGCTGTTTGGACTTGGCCTCTATAGCGTCTTCGGGCGGGAACCAGAGGGGTTCCAGGAGCGCTACGAGAAGCTGCTGGCCTCCACCGGCATGGCGCCGGCGGCCGATCTCGCCCGGGAGTTCGGCATCGACATCGAGGATGTGGAGTTCTGGCGCGGCTCGCTGGCTATCTACGAGGATCGGGTGCGGCAGTACGAGGAGCTGGTCGAACAGAACTCCTGAAATACCTTCAAAGGCTTACTGGGCGTAGGCTTTGGGCGACAGCTGTTCGTCCAAAGCCTACGCTTTTTTGTGTCCGCTCAGCCCTTGGGCGGAGTAGATGTCCCGTTCCTCACGGGCTTTTATCCACGCTCTCGGACTGCAGGGCGGGGCATGGGTATGCCTTTTCAGGCAACCATCACGCAACCTCCCAATTCACACCATGGGGCTACTCAAAACCACTCAAAACCAGAAGGAGGTAAGCCGTGCCAGTAACGACCGCGACCATTCAACTACTCTCGTCCCACGCCTCGTTTGAACCCCTGGTGGACCACACCCTCGACAAGGCTGGCATACATCGGTCAGCGCAGTTCGGCCGCGGGGTGGCCAAGGTGATCCTCGACTTCCCGCTGACCTGGGCGTTCGCCCAGCTTGAACTGCTCAACTCCTTCGAGCGGGCGAGAACGGTCGTCTGCACGCAGTCGGGCAATAAGGCTTACCTTGATTGTCTGGGTTCCTATCATCTGAGCGCGGTGGTTGAGGCCACCGATGAGAAGAGCCTGCTGTCCGCGGTCTACGCGGCGTCGGACGCACAGCGTATCTACCAGTATCAATCAGGGCTCACCTACATGGAGCTGCGGGTCACCCGCCTCCTCCTGCTGGGCGACGACACCCGGCAGCTGGCCCGCAAACTGCATATCTCACATAAGACGGTCAACGCGCATGTTTCCAACATTCTGGGCAAACTCGGCTACGAAAGCCGGGCACAGTATCTGGCCGCGCTGCTGGGCCACAAAGTGATTGCGTAATGCGATGCTCTGGCTCCGCCGCCCGCCCCGCTCATGGCCGCTTCACACCAAAGGTCTCCTTGTTGCCGCGCTGCTCCTGACGTTGCTGGTGCCAACCGCCAACGGTGCCTTGCGGACTGAAGTGGGGCCGGTGGAATCAGTCAGCTTGGGTTGGGCCGACGTGGTGCCGCAGTCGCAGGCGAACAGCTGCGGTCCGGCCCTGCTGGCAACCATGCTGAAGCGGGACGGTGTCGAGGTGAGCGAGGCGCAGCTGATTGCCGCAGCGAACATGGGACCTGGCGGCGTAAGCCTGGCAGAGTTCTCCCGCCTGGCCGCCAGCCATGGCCTCGAAGGAGAGTGGCTACAAACCCTGAACCGGTCGATACGCCCCCTGTCCACGCCTGCTGTCCTTCACACGAACAGCGGATCGGGCCACTTCATCCTGATCGAGCAGTTGGCCGGTTCCTACGCGGTGGTCACCGATCCTGCCGCAGGCCGGGAACTTCGCCCGGTGACGAAGATCGAGGAGCAGTGGTCCGGCTACTTCTTCCGATTCGAAAATGTCCACCGTACCGGCAATCCGCTACGGCGAGGGTGAGGCAGGCATGTGGCCCGGGCTCGCCCCACTGGCAACGGCCGCACTCACGGGCCTGATCATTCGGGGGATCCTGCCGGCACTGCTCGCACCTCTGGCCGTAGTCCCGCTTCTTCTCTTTGTCGGCAGGTGCAGGAGCCCCTTCCGATCCGGCCTGGCATGCTTTGCTGCCAACCTGGGTCTTCTCGTAGCCACCTTTGAAGGTGCACTCCCGGTCATGCCCTGGGCCTTCCTGCCCGCCATCCTGGTTGCGGGCGTCCAGGCTTTCTCGGCAGGCTGGCTTGCCACCACCCTTGGGAGGCGACTGCCATTCACAGTGCTGAGCATCTTCCCTGCCCTCTGGGCCCTGACAGAGCTGATCGCGTCCAGGCGCCAGCTATGGGGTCAGCTGACATCCCCGGTAAGCAGCGGCTACCTCCTTGTCGATTCGCCGCTGGCGCCAGTTGCGGCTACCGCGGGCACCTTCGGTTTGAGTTTTCTGCTCTTTGCCGCCGGAAATCTCCTGGCGCTGCCGTTCCTGATCCTCAGCAACCGGCGTTCCCGAAACTACTTACGGCCACAGGCTGTACGCGTTGCCTTGGCCGCCCTCCTGCCGCTGGCGCTCATTGGCGCTTCACTCGGACTTCCTGCGACTGCACTTGTGGCAGCAGGGCAGCAGGTGCATGAATTTCCTCCGCACTTCACGGGCAGAGCGGCCAGTAGCACGACTCTGTCGGTCTCCCTGGTGCAACCGGCCCTAGACGCCAGGTTGCCCGGGTTGGCACTGAACCACCCTGCCGTCGAGGAGGCGCTCTTGCGGGAGTACCGGCAGCTACTGCGTGCGAGCGCTCCCGCCGACCTGGTGCTTCTGCCGGAGGGCGCACTCACCCCGCCGATGCTGGAATCTCTGGCTTCCGCTGGTGTAGTGGGCGAATCGCTGATAGCTGGCGCAGTAACCAGTAGCGGTAATGACCGCTATAACTCCGCACTCCAGCTTGAAGCGGGCGAAGTCGTCGCTCAGTACGACAAGATCGCGTTGGTGCCCTTCGGGGAGCGGGCGCTTACCCCCGGTGACCGCCTCGTGGTTGGCTCCCTGGCCGGGCTGGACCTGGGCGTGCTCATTTGCCTGGATTCGCTCTACCCAGACCTCACCCGGCAGGCGACCCTCGCCGGCGCCGGTCTTCTCGCCGTGATAAGCGACGATTCATTTGCGGGGCGTTTCGCCACCGCCCACCTTCATCTCCTTGCAACGCGGGCTCGCGCGCTGGAGACCGGCAGGCATGTCCTGTTCGTCTCGGCCTGGGGTCCCAGTGCTGTAATCTCCCCTCGCGGGGAACTGATCGCCGTAAGCTCAGCCTTCAGTCAGGAGGTCCTGAAGGCGAGGTTGCCTGTCGAATCGAACGACACGATCTACAGTCGGTGGGGGGACACAGTAGTACTGACCCTCGTCGCGCTGGGGCTAAGCCCCTTGCTCGGCTCTGCCGGAGCAAAGCCTCGTCAGACCTGATCAGTTTGCGGCTCATCCCAGGAGCGTTCAATCCTCTTTACCTGGGCGATGGCGAGCGGATGCTCAGGCCTGTGAGGGTCCATCCGTTCCACCACGTGCTCCCAAAGTTCCAGGTCGTCGCCAAGGCGGCGCGCCAGTGCGAGCAGTACGCTCACATCGTCGGAGGCGATGACAGCCTGGCGAAGGGTCTCCTCCAGATGTTCGCGCATCTCGACGATAGCCGGTGCGTCCGAATCGGGAAGCAGCGGACCCTTGTACAGCTCGACCGCCTCCCCCACCTTTCCGGCGTCCAGGGCCGAGTAGATGTCCACAAAGTCGCTGCCAGTCTTTACCAGCACCCGGTACGGCCTGGAGGAGATCGGAATTACCCGCCGTAAGCGCGACAGGTTGGCCTTCACCGTACTGATGCTGGCGGCGTCTCGATAGATCATGGCTACCAGCTGTTCTCCGGTCAGGCCCTGTGGGTTTGTCGCCAGAACCGCCAACATCTCGGCCCAGCGAAGCGGCAGGTTCAGCGGCTCGCCGCCCAGGTAGGCCGTGCGTTCTCCCAGGAATTTCAGTACCAGCTTGCTGCGGCTCAATTGCCACAGTTCACGGGCTTCCGCGTCCAGTCCCGCCGGCGCTGCCATTCCGATCCACGCCTCCATGGCTATCCCCCGAAGCTCCCTGACATGCTCTTCGAGAATGTCGCGGGCAAGTTCCAGGTTCCCTTCCCGCAGCCGCAAACACGCTTCGAGAAGCTTCACCTGGGCAAGCAAGGGGGCGTTATAGTTCTCCCTTAGACCTTCACCCGCCTTTTCCAGATGCAGGAGTGCAGCCTCCGGATCCAATGCGCTCAGAACATTAGCCAGGGCAAGGTGTACTGCAGCTCCGTTCAGATCGGGTGCGTCGCCATTGGAAACCAGCAGGCGCCCCTTTGTTGCCCGCACCGCCGCCGGCCTGTTGCCGTTGGCGAGGAGGGTACGGATACGTGCCAGATAGTGCAGACCGCCTCCGTCGATTCCGTCGGCCAGCTCTATCAGGCTCTGCGCCTTCTCGGGCCGGTCGATGAGCAGGCAACTCTCTGCAAGAAGGCTTATGCGGTTAAGGAATGCGGGCACGGCAAGAGAGAGACCGTCTGTCGTGACCCGCTCGATGATGGCCCAGGCCACCTCCCTGTTCCCGGTCAATGCAGCGGCAAGCGCGGAACTGCTGCTGGTCACGACTGTATTGCGCTCTCCCCCGTAGCTCCTGCCCGCCAGGTGCCGCTGCAGCAGGGAGGCCTTCTGAAAGGCGATCCCATAACGTCCCGCGACGAGATTCGCGAGCACAGTTTCAGAAGCAACAGCAATGCGCTGCCCCAACAGCTCGCTGCCGTCGACCCACCGCTTCAGCTTCTCAAGGAGTGACAGGGCGCGTTCCGGTTCACCGCTCAGGATATAGGCATAGGCGTGGGCCCGAAGGGCCAGCGCAGAATTGCCGGACCGGCGGGAAGCCAGCTCCGCGTCCCTGAGGGGAGTGACGCTCCAGCCAAGCAGTACGTACAGTGCCCTGAGTTCCGGTATCTCATTCCGTTGAAGCTGTTCCCGGAACTCCCTGCGAACGACACTGGCCTGCCCACTCGTGAGGCCAGCGATGAAATACCAGAGAGCCGTTTCCGGATGCCGCCGCGTGTCGTCGGTCAGGGAGCGCAGAACGCGCCACATGCGGTGGAGATTGCCGCGCAGGCAGTATTCGTCACCCGCCCGTGCAACCAGTTCAGTCACATGCTTCCCGGCCGACCGCGCCGACAGCTCGAACGCCTGGATCCAACGACGCTCGCGCTCGAGCTTGCGAATCAACGTGTCCACGTTGAGTGTGGGAGGCGAAGTTCCCGTTTCCGGCGGGAGAAGCGCAAACTGATTCTGCGACTGCCTCCACCGTTCCCGGTTCAGCTCCGTCAGGAAACGTTCACAGGCGCCTTCCGAGGCGTAGAGCAGCTCGTCAACGTCGACGGGAACACCTTCGTGAACGGCGAGGTCGATCGCTTCCTCCCGGGAGAGGCGAAGATCGTTCGACCCGACGAGCGTTGCGCCGGCAGGTATCCTGAAGTCGGGCGGAACTTCTGCAAACTGCACGATCACCCTGACGCCATCACCCGCCAGACTCAGCAAGGCAGTTGCGAGGTGCACCGAATAGTCGGCCGAGAGGAGTATGAGGGTCAAAGGCCTGAGGAACTCACGATTGGTCCGCAACAGCGCGACCTGCTCGAGGTAGCCGAGCGTTCCACTGAAGAGAGGACCACTGAAGGCAGCTGCGCAGGCCTCCGCAAGTTTGTCGCTGACCCGGCTGGCGTCCCCCGAGTCAGCGGGTTCCAATGCAACAATGACGACGTTAGTCGAGTTGGACCGGTACTCCTCGGCCACGCGCCGGAAGCCGTACTCGGCGGGCGCCTCGACTATTGTCGTGCGACCATACCCCTCAAGACGCTCAACCTTGCGCCGCAACCACATGTTTTGCTCCTGTCAGCGAGTATAGCCGCCGTTGTGTAACGAATTCACATCCTGTAGGCAAATATGCAACACTTCACACTGTCAGAACGCGCACTCCAGCGCCGACTAAAGCGCCACTTCCTCAAGGAACAGCACGACTACTTTGCTGTCTGCACGCCCGGCTTTGAAGACGTGCTGCTGCGCGAGGTGCAGGAGCTGCCGGGGGTAGACCGGGCCAGGGTGGACGCCGGCGGCGTCACCTTCACCGGCCCTGTCGACGCCCTCTATCACGCGAACCTGCTGCTGAGCAGCGCGAACAGGGTGCTGCTGAGGGTGGCGGAGTTCTCTGCCTCAACCACACCAATGCTGTTCGACCAGACGAGCCGGCAGCGCTGGGAGTTATTCGTGAAGGACGGCGCGCGGGTAAGGATCGTTTCGAGCGCGCGCAAATCGAAACTGAACCACCATGGGCGCATAACCGAGACCCTGGCGGCCGGGATGAACGCCTGCCTGGAGCCGTTGGGCGTCACGTTCACGCCTACCCAGGAGGACGCGTACGACCTCGAGCTGCACGTGCGCCTGCACCGGGACCGCTGCACACTCAGCGTGAACACCAGTGGCGAGCACCTGCACAGGCGCGGCTGGCGGGTGCTGACCTCGCAAGCGCCGATACGCGAGACGCTCGCCGCCGCCATCCTCCGGCGCACCGGCCTGGAGAACGAACCCGGGAGGGTGCTCATCGACCCCTTCTGCGGAAGCGGGACCTTCCTGGTGGAGGCAGCGCACCTGCTCTCCGGTTACCCACCGGGAGCGGCACGACCGTTCGCGTTCGAGCGGCTCCCCTTCTTCCAGGAGAGCAAGTGGCACAGGTTCCGGCGCGAGGCAGTGCAGCGGGCCGCCCCGGTGCGTCCCCGGCTGCTGGGCTTCGACCTGGCACAGGATGTCGTGGACCTCGCCCGCCAGAATGCAGCAAAAGCCGGGGTCGACGGGGCGATCGAGCTGGCACACGCTGACGCGCTGTCGATCGACCTCTCCTCTTTCGCGGGCGAGGAGGGCACCACGCTGGTGGCCAACCTCCCCTACGGGGAACGGCTGGGCGACAGGCAGCAGGTCGACGCCCTCGCCCGCAGGTTCGCGGCGAAACTGAACGCAAAGTGCTCCGGCTGGCGGGTCGCACTGGTGACCGGCCGGGCAGAGCACACCCGGGACCTGCGGCTGAACGACAGGGACGTCCTGCACTTCCGCAATGGCGGCCTCAAGGTCGCCCTCACGAGCGGCGTCATTGGGTGAGTCTGCTGCACGTTCATCTGCGGCTGGCATTCCTCACGGATCACCTGCTAGGATGGTGCCATCTAAATTCGCCACGGGTCCCATTTGCGCTGCGGCCCTTGGTCGTCGTGTGGCTTGCACTGAATACCCCCACCGTGTTTTAATGTTGCGTTGCCGAAATTTTGGCTAGGAGGAACCCCCTTTCATGGATGAAAAGTTAAACCAGGCCGCGGAGAACCCTGCCGCGACCACCGACCAAGCCCCGGAGCAAAGCTCGAACGAGGCCCCGACTGCAGATGTTGAGCAGGGTGTAGACACTGCAGCGGCGAACGACACGAGTACAGATACCTCCTCCACCGACGTCGCGAGCCAGAGCCAGAGCGAGCAGGACTCTGAGAACCTGACAATGGAAGACGTGCTGGCTGCCAGTGATGAGCAGCTCGCGCGCAAGCCCATTCATCGCGGCATGATCACGACCGGTACGGTCATCATGCTGGCCCAGGATGGTCTCGTCGTCGACGTCGGCGCCAAGATCGAAGGCATTCTTCCCTACAACCAACTCTTCGAGTTTGAAGCTGATGCAGGCGAAGCCGCCAAATACTTCAAGCCCGGCGATGAAGTTCAGGTTTACGTCGTTCGTGCCGACATCGCGAACAACACCATCGTCCTCTCGAAGAAGCGTGCCGATCAGGAGCGCGCCTGGAATCTCCTCCAGGAGATCTTCGAGAAGGAGAAGCCCGTTGAGGTCGAGATCGTCGAGAAGGTACGCGGCGGCCTCGTTGCCAACCTGGGCATTCGCGCCTTCCTGCCCGCCAGCCAGGTCGACATCCGTCGCGTTACCGACCTGAGCCCGTACGTCGGTCAGCGCCTGCGCGTAAAGATCATCGAACTGAACCGGAAGCGCAACCGCGTCATCATCTCCCGCCGCGAGATCCTCGAGCAGGAGATCGCCGGCCAGAAGGAAGAGACGCTCAAGAAGCTCGAACCCGGCCTGCGCACCGATGGTGAAGTCGTCGAGATCACCGACTTCGGCGCCTTCGTGAACCTGGGCGGCATCGACGGTCTCGTGCACCGCAGCGAGCTCACCCACGGCCGCTTCAACCACCCCCGCGAAGTCGTGAAGGTGGGCGACAAGGTACGCGTTGAAGTGCTCGACATGGACCTCGAGCGCGAGCGCATCAACCTGTCGATGAAGCGCCTCGTTGCCGACCCCTGGGAGAACGTACTCGCCAACTACCACATTGGCAGCAAGGTCTCCGGTACGGTCACGAACCTCACGCCGTTCGGCGCCTTCGTCGAGATCGAACCCGGTCTCGAAGGCCTCATCCACGTCAGTGAGATGAGCTGGACGAAGCGCGTGCGTCACCCCAAGGAGATCGTCAACGAAGGTGACGAGGTTGAGGCGATGATCCTCAAGATCGACACCAACCAGCAGCGCATCTCACTTGGCCTGCGCCAGACTCAGCCTGACCCCTGGAGCAGCCTGCCCGACCGCTTCCCGCCGGGCACCGAAATCACCGGCCCGATCACCGGCATCACCGAATTCGGTGTGTTCATGGAGATCGAAGAGGGTATCGAAGGCCTCGTGCACATCAGTGAGCTCGCTCACGAGCACATCGAGGAGATCAGCGAACACTTCTCCAAGGGCGATGAGATCACTGCCGTGATCCTCAACATCGACCCCGTCGAGCAGCGTGCCAGCCTCTCCCGCAAGCGCCTCCTCCCCTTCACCGCCGGCGAGTTCGATCCCGCCGCACCAGCCGGTGCACCCGCCTCCCGCGGTGGTGGCCGTCGCGGTGGACGCCGTGGTGGACGCCGCAGCCAGGGCATCGACTACGACTACTCCTACGCAGCCAGCGACACCGGCACGAAGGCAACCACCAAGCTTGGTGACGTCTACGCCGACCTGTTCGCCCAGTTCGGGCTTGCCGAAGGCAAGGACGAGGACGAGCAGGAAAGCAGCCAGGAGGCCGCCAGCGCAACCGAGGGTCAGGAAACCCAGGCCAGCGAAGCAGCCACCGACAGCACCACCGAAGCTGAGGATACTGCTGCTCAGGAGCAGTCCACCGACTCCGCTCCCGAAGCAGCCGGAGCCCCCACCGAAGAGGCCGCCCAGGAAGCAGTCAAAGGCGAAACCGAGGCGGCTGCCGAAGCTCCCACGGAGACCGTGACCGAGCGTGCGCAGGAAGCCCAGGAAAGCGAAGATGACGAGAACGCCATCGACGCAGCCGAGGCCGCAGCGCTCCTGACCGCCGCCTTCCGTGAAGGCAAGCGTCCCGCCAAGCAGGAGGAGGAGGCCAGCAACGAAGCTGACGCCGACTCCGAGGAAGAAACCAACAAGGCCTGAGGCATTCCATCAGGCACTGAACAGACAGCTGAATGAAGTTGGGCCCGGCGCAAGTCGCCGGGCCCAACTCCTTTAATCCCTGACGGCCGCCCGCGGACAAACGGGGCCAGCTCTGCCAACTGTCAACAGAAAACCCTCTCCAGCCAGGTGACCAGAGAGGGCACACGTCTCATGCCACTTCCCGAACAGGATCTTCCCAAACGGGATCTTGCCAAACGCGATCTTCTTCTCGTATCTCAGGCAGGACGCGGCAGCGCCCGAAGGTTTACTCCAGGGCCGAGCGCACGTTGTTCACGCGCACCTCAAAATCGCGGTCGGTCTTCATCTTCTCCCCCACCTTCTGCACCGCATACATGACGGTGGAGTGGTCACGGCCGGAGAAGAACTGGCCAATCTCGGGGAAGGAGTGCGAGGTGAGCTCGCGAATCAGGTACATGGCGATTTGCCGGGGAACCACCAGCTCCTGCCTGCGCCCCTTCGACTTCACATCAACAGGCTCCACGTCGAACTGCTGCGCGGTCACCTGCAGGATGTCATCCATCGACAGGGCGGCATCGCTGGGCGTGAACACGTCGGATAGCGCCCGGGCCGCAGTTTGCCGGTCCAGTGGCGCATCATTCATGCTCGCATAGACGATCACCCGCACGAGGGCTCCCTCGAGCTCGCGGATGTTCGAGGTGACGCGGCGGGCGATGAAGTCGATGACCTCATCGGGCAGCTTCACTCCGCGATACTCGGCGTTCATGTTGAGGATCGCGATGCGCGTCTCCAGCTCGGGCGGCTGCACGTCAGTGATCAGGCCCCACTCGAAGCGGCTGCGCAGGCGATTCTCGAGGGTAGGGATGTCCTTGGGAGGACGGTCGCTGGAGAGGATGATCTGCTTGCCCGACTCGTAGAGCGCGTTGAAGGTGTGGAAGAACTCCTCCTGGGTGCGCTCCTTGCCGGCAATAAACTGCACGTCGTCGACCAGCAGGACGTCGATCGACCGGTAGCGGTCGCGGAACTGCGTCATCTTGTCCTCGCGAATGGCGCTGATCAGGTCGTTCGTGAACGTCTCGGTGGTGACGTACTCGATTTGCAGGCTCTCGTATCTCTCTGCCACCGCATGCCCTACGGCGTGCATCAGGTGGGTCTTGCCCAGTCCGGCCTGCCCGTAGAGGAACAGCGGGTTGTAGGCCCTGCCGGGCGCCTCCACAGCGGCCAGCGATGCCGCGTGGGCGAGGTTGTTGTTCGGGCCCACCACGAAGTTGCTGAAGACGTACTTCGGGTTCAGGGCAGGCTTCGGCGCCTTTGGCCGGGGCGGCTCCTTCACCTGGGATGCCGCACCGTTGCCGCTGCCGTCCGTGAACATGCCCTGCTGCTCGGTCTTCTGGAACGGGACCACCTGGAAGCCGACCTTCGGCGTGCTGGCGCCCAGGTCACCAAGCGCCTCCTCCAGGACCTCCGTGTAGTTGTTCTTCAGCCACTCACGGGCGAACGAGTGAGGAACCCCGATCATCAACGTACCGTCCTCGATCCCGAGAGGCCGGACCTGTCCAAACCACGTCCGGAACTCCACATCGGGTATGCGACCACGCACATACTCGAGTACGTCGTCCCAAACTCCAACCTCTCCACTCACAGCAAACGGGGTCCTCTCCATAAGGCAACGGGCAGTCTACCAAACTGAGTCGTCAGAACGCCGATCGCCATTCAGGCTGCGACCGCGCGTCAGATGCAAGCGGCAGCCTTCCGCGGGATGCCGTCCGGCAAAGGGACGGTACCGGCGTCAGGCTGCCGGCAAAATCAGCTGAACGAGACCGCCGGCACCTCCCGCTCGGTCTCCGGAATCTCCAGGAACACCTGCTCCGACTTGCCCATGGGGCCGGCCAGGAGCACGCCGGGAACGGTTTCGATCGCGTTGTTGTACTGCAGTACCGCGTCGTTATAGAACTGCCGCGCGTACGCGATCTTGTCCTCCACGGAGGACAGTTCATCCTGCAGTGCACGGAAGTTCTCGTTGGCGCGCAGCTCCGGGTAGGCCTCGGCCACCGCGAACAGGCGGCCAAGTGCGCCGCTAAGCTCGTTGGCGGCCTGCGCCGATTCCGCGATCGTTCCCGCGCTCATCATGGCCTGCCTCGAGCTGCTCACGGCGTCAAAAACCTCACGCTCGTGGGTTGCATACCCCTTCACGGTCTCCAGGAGGTTGGGAACGAGATCGTTGCGGCGCTTGAGCTGCACGTCGATCTGACTCCAGGCGTTCTCGTAACGGTTCTCGAGGGTGATTATGCGGTTGTAGATGGAGACCGCGGCTACGGCCAGGACGGCCAGAACCACCAAGACGACGATCGTTCCCATTCTTCCTCCTAGTTACGGCGCGAGACTGGACGGTGTGAGGTCACCAGCTGCCGGCAACGCAGTACGTCAAAGTTACACGATTACGGGTCGCCACCTGCCAACCAGGCCGGCGCCAGGGTGTCCCGGCAGCGTCAGACGGTTGTCCCTCAGGTTCGTTCGACGATTACCCCGCCGCCCAGCAGCCTGTCGCCGTCGTAGAGAACCGCCGACTGCCCCCTGGTTACAGCGAAGAGCGGCTCGTCGAACTGCAGTTCGAAGCCATCCTCATCCAGCCGCACAACCCGAGCGGCTACGGGCCGCTGCCGGTAGCGCACCTGGACGGTGACCCTCTCGGGCACCTCCTCCGCGTCACACAGCAGGTTGACCCGATTCGCCCGCAGGTTTTGCCAGTGGCACATCTCGCGCGTGCCCACTACAACCGTGTTGCTCTGCGCCTCGAGCTCGATGACGAACCGCTCGAGGTGCGAGTGGTAGAGGCCCAGGCCCTTCTTCTGACCGATCGTGTAGAACTGCACGCCACGGTGCTCGCCGATGACCTTGCCGCCATCGCTGGCATCTACGATCGGGCCGGGACGCTCCTTGCTGCGCTCCTGCAGGTACTCGGAAACGGTATTGGGGATGAAGCACAGGCCGTGGGATGACGGCTTGCTGGCGACCGTGAAGCCGCGCCGCAGCGCCTCCTCGCGCACCTGCTCCTTCGTCATCTCGCCCAGCGGGAAGAGCAGGTACGGCAGGATCTTCCTGGGCAAGGCCCACAGGAAGTACGTCTGATCCTTGCTGTCATCCCTGCCGCGGTGCAGCTCGACGCCGTACGGCCCATCGACGCGGCGCACATAGTGCCCGGTCGCCAGGAACTCGCAGCCCAGCATCATGGCGCGGCGCACCATCGAGCCGAACTTGATCTCCCGGTTGCACCACACACACGGATTCGGCGTTTCTGCGCCCTCGTAGGAGGGTACGAACGGGTCGACGACGATCTCCTCGAACTCCTCGCGGTAGTCGAGCAGGTAGAAGGGCACATCCAGCTTGTCGGCGATGCGACGGGCGTCGTAGGCGGCGTCGGGGCTGCAGCACACGTCGAACGCGCCCGACTGGCGATCGTCAGGCCAGAAGCGCAGCATGGTGCCGACTACCTCAAACCCTTGCTCGGCCAGCAACGACGCGCTCATGCTGGAGTCCACCCCGCCCGACATGGCGCACAACACCTTGGGCGCCTGGACGGCCACCGGGGGCGGTGCGGTTAGGGCGCTATCACTCACACCCACGAGTCTAGCGCAACCGCATTTCCGGCCCGCAGGGCGGGGCGACAACCGCCCGGGATGTAAACTCTTTAGCGGAGGTCCGCTGTTGAAAGCCGTTCGCCTGCTCCAAATCGTGCTGCTCATTGCAGCCGTCCTCTACCTCGTCCTGCTGCACGACATGAATGACCTCAATGTCGTCCTGCCCTTCCTCATTCCCGTGCCACCCGCACTCGCGATCGTGGCTGCACTGGGGATAGGCGCCCTGCTGGGCTGGCTGCCGGGCCTCCCCCGCCGGATTGCACGAGGCAGAGAACTCCGCAACCTGCGCAAACGCCTCGCCGAGCTCGAAGGTGGCGCCGCAGTCACCGGCAGCAAACCCTTCAGCCAGCGGCCGGTCATTCCCCACCGTGAACCGACGGGCGGCACCGGAACCAGAAGCATGGAGCCCGATGCCAGCTAAACCCGTGGAGGCGGGCCAGCAGGCCCGGTCAGGCAGGGAGGCAACCCAGACGGGCAGGACCACACCCCTCAGACCACCGACCATCGTGCAGGTCCGGCCGCCGGGCCCGCCCGGCGAGATCGCCCCGATCGTCGAGAGGCTGTCGGTACCGCCGGTGGTGGCCTCCATGCTCTGGTCGCGCGGCATCCGGGCGCACGACGTCGAAGCCGTACTGGGTCCGCGCCTGGAGCCGGTTCCCCTGGAGGGCCTGGACGAGGCCGCCGAACGGCTGGAGCGGGCCATCAGGGAGCGCAAACGGATTCTCATTCATGGCGATTACGACGCCGACGGCCTTTCGGGCACGGCCATACTGCTGAGCGGCCTGCGCGCCCTGGGCGGGCAGGCAAGGGCGTACATTCCCAACCGTCTGGAGGACGGCTACGGGATATCGCCCGCGCGGGTGGCGGAGCACGCCGGGGAAGCCGACCTCTTCATCACCGTCGATTGCGGGATCAGCAACCTGGCTGAGGTTCGCGCCCTGCAGGAGGCCGGCGTCGAGGTCATCGTCACTGACCACCACCACCCGGGCGAGAGGTTGCCGGAGTGCCTGGTGGTGCACGCGAGCTTCTCTGCCGCACCGGGCGGGGCCGAGCTCACGGGGGCCGGCGTCGCCTTCCACCTCCTCTGGCGCCTGCACGAGCGCTTTGGCGAACCGGCACCGCTCGAGTATGCCGACCTGGCGGCGATCGGCACAGTCGCCGATGTCGCGCCCCTGCTGGGCGTCAACCGGGCGCTGGTGAGCGCCGGTCTGGAGCGCATGCGCGACAGCCGCTGGCCCGGCATCCGGGCGTCGCTAAGCCAGGCGGGCTTGCGGGGTCCGGTCACCGCCCGAGACGTCGCGTTCGTCATCGGGCCGCGCCTCAATGCCGCCGGCCGGCTGGGCGAGGCGCTGCTGGGCCTGGAGCTCCTCACCACGGCCAGCGACAGGCGCGCCCGTGAGCTGGCCGCCTACCTGGACGCCCGCAACAGCGACCGGCGCCGCATCCAGGACGAGATGTTCGAGCAGGCGCTGGCGAAGGTCGACCCGCAGGCGCCGGCGATAGTGGTCGAGGATGACCGCTGGCACCCGGGTGTGATGGGCATCGTCGCCGCAAAGCTGCTGGAGGAGTTCTACAAGCCCACCTTCATCGTTGCGGCGGGCAAGGGGAGCGTGCGCTCGACCCCGGGGATCTCCGCAGTCCTGGGCCTGCGCCATGCCGCCCGGCACCTGCGGGGCTACGGCGGGCACGCGCAGGCGGCCGGCTTCTCGCTCGACCCGGCCCAGCTGCCGGCCTTCCGGGAGGCGATCTGCGAGTATGTCGCCTCGCACCCCACGCCGCAGCCGCGGGTCACGGCCGATGCCCTGCTGACCGTACGCGAGGTCGACACCGACCTGCTGGCGGCGCTCGACAAGCTCGAGCCGTACGGCGAGGGGCATGAGGCTCCGCTGATCGCGCTGAACGACCGCCTGGAGGCGGCACGGGCGGTAGGCAAGGACCAGCGGACCCTGCAGCTGCGCGTCGCCGGCATGCGCGGCGTCGCTTGGCAAAAGGGGCAGCTGGCCGCCCAGCTGCGCGTGGGCGAGCCGGTCCACGCGCTGGTAACCGTGCGCGAGCGCGAGTGGCAGGGCAAGCAGAACCTGGAGTTCGTCGCCCAGGAGATCCGCGACCTGGCGCCGCTGCCGCTCGCGGCACACGAAGCCACGGCGTCGCGGGAGATCAGCTTCCGGCGCGGACCGGCACCCTCCGGCGAGCCGCTCTACTCGCTGAACGGTGCAGCGGCCGCCCCGGGGCCGCTGTGGTTGCGCTGCCTGCCGCTGGCTGGCGAGCCCCTGCGCGGCACCGAGCCGTTACGGGAACTGGCCGCCAGGCATGGGGTCGTGTACCTCGAGCTTGGCCAGAGCGACCTGCTGAAGGCCCAGGAGCAGGCGAACGTCCTGCCGGACATCGCCGACGTACGCCGGGCGGTCGTGTTCCTGCGGCGCGGCGTTGCTTTGCCCTACTCGGCGCCGAAAACCCAGCTGGTCATGACCGTGCTGGAGGAGCTGGAGCTGCTGGGTGAGAACGGGCGCGTGCGCCGCGGCGTAAAGCGCGACCCCTGGTCCTCCCCGACCCTGCTGGCGGCGCAGCTGGAGCAGTACCGGCTGGCCGGCTTCGTCAACGCCTACCGCAACCTTGATGACGAGGGGTTCGCGGTGGCGGCAACGCTGCTCCTGAACGGTTGAACATGTGCCTGGCCACGCTTGGGGCGTGCAATACTCTGGCATGACAGCAACACGAGCAGCGCAGCCGGCCCGGCTGGATGACGACGCTGCACTGGCCCGCCAACTTGCCGACGAACTCGCCCCGCACATCGACGGCGAGGTGCGCTTCGACGACCGGGCGCGGGCGCTCTATGCGACTGACGCAAGCCCCTACGAGATCTGGCCGCTGGGCGTGGTGCTGCCCCGCTCCCGCGAGGACATACGCCAGGTCCTGCGGGTGGCCGCCCGCCACTCGGTGCCGGTCCTCCCGCGCGGCGGCGGTACCTCCCTGGCCGGCCAGACGGTGGGTCGCGCCATCGTCGTCGACGTCTCCAAATACCTGACGAACATCCTCGATTTCGACCCCGCCGCCCGGACGGTAAAGGTCGAGCCGGGCGTCGTCCGCGACAGCCTCAACCGCTATCTGGAACCGCATGGGCTGCAGTTCACCCCCGACGTCTCCACCACGAACCGGGCGAACGTGGGCGGGATGGTGGCGAACAACTCGGCCGGCACCCGCTCCATCAAGTACGGCCGCACCGTCGACCAGATCGTGTCGATGACGGTGATGCTCACCGACGGCACGGTCCTCGAGCTGGGTGAGATCGACGCCGCACAGCTGGCCGGGAAACTGGCGCAGGACGACCGCGAGGGGCACATCTACCGCACCGTGCAACGCATCGTAAGCGAGCACGAGGGGGAGATCGAGGCGCGCTTCCCGAAGGTGATGCGCCGCGTGGGCGGTTACAACCTCGACGAGTTCATCGGCGGCCGCCCCCTGAATCTGGCCAAGCTGATAAGCGGCTCGGAGGGCACGCTCGCCTTCATCCTCGACGTCACCCTGCAGCTCCACCCGGTACCGCGGCACCGCATGCTCGCACTCGTGCACTTCGAGACACTGCAGCAGGCGCTGGAGAGCGTGCAGTTCATCAACGAGCACGGCCCCAGCGCCGTCGAGCTGCTCGACGATGTGCTCATCGAGCTGGCGCTCGAGAACCCCGCGCTGGCTCCCCTTGCCCACTGGGTGGAGGGCCGGCCCGCGGCGGTGCTGATGGTGGAGTTCGACGGCGAGAGCGAGGAGGAGATGCTCTCTGCCTTCGCCTCGCTGCAGGGGGACGAGCGGGTGGCGGGACTGTCGTATCACACGTACACGGCGTTCTCTGCCCTCGAACAGCACGATGTCCTCGAGCTGCGGCGCGCCGGGCTGGGCGTCTACGCGACGGTGAAGGGAGACCAGAAGCCCACGCCCTTCATCGAGGACGCCGCCATCCCGGCCGAGAACCTCCCCCACTACCTGCCGCAGGTCCTCGAGATGTGCCGCAGGCACGGCGCGCGGGCGGTCGTCTACGGGCACGCGTCGGTGGGCGTCATTCACGTGCGGCCGCTGCTCGACCTGAAGACCGCCGAGGGGATCGAGAAGTACAGGGCGATCTCGCAGGATGCCTTCGAGCTGGTGCGGAAGTTCGGCGGCTCGTGGAGCGGCGAGCATGGCGACGGGCTCATCCGCTCCTACCAGAACCGCGCCTTCTTCGGTGACACCATCTACCAGGCGTTCCGGGAGATCAAGGGTGCCTTCGATCCGGAGGGGATCATGAACCCCGGCAAGATCGTCGATGCGCCGTTGCTCACCGAAAACCTCCGCTACGGCGCCGACTACCCGCGGGTTGAGTTGCCCACCTTCTTCGACTTCTCTGAGGACGGCGGCTACCTGGGTGCGGCCGAGGCCTGCACGGGCGTCGGAGCCTGCCGCAAGACCGACGCGGGCACCATGTGCCCCTCCTACATGGCCACCCGCGACGAGGATCACTCCACACGGGGGCGGGCGAACGTACTGCGCGAGGCTATGAACGGGAACCTGCCCGGCGGCCTCACCTCGAAGGATGTCTACGACGTGCTCGACCTGTGCCTCGAGTGCAAGGCGTGCAAGAGCGAGTGCCCCAGCCAGGTGGACATGGCCAAGCTCAAGTACGAGTTCCTGCAGCACTACTACGACGAGCACGGCACCCCGCTTAGCGCCCGGGCCCTGGGCAACGCGGCGACGATCGCGCCGCTGGGCAGCTTCTTCGCCCCGCTGGCCAACGCGGTCCTGCCCCTGGCGCCCGTCCGCTGGCTCACCGAGAAGACCGCGGGCGTCGACAGGAGGCGGGTGCTGCCCGCCTACTCGCGGGAATCATTCGCGGGCTGGTTCAGGAAGCGGCACGGGGGGCGGGACCCTGTTCGGGCGAGGTCCGGCGGCAGCGGTGAACGGAAGCGGGTCGCGCTCTTCGCCGACACCTGGACGATGTACAACGAGCCGCAGGTGGGCAAGGCTGCAACAGAGGTGCTCGAGCACCTGGGTTACGAGGTCGAGCTGGTCGATTACGGCTGCTGCGGCCGGCCGCAAATCTCCAAGGGCTTGCTGCGCGACGCCCAGAAGCTGGCGCGCAGGAACGTGGCGAAGCTGGGGCGGTATGTGCGCGAAGGCGTGCCGGTCGTTGGCCTGGAGCCCTCCTGCGTCACGGCCTTTACCGACGACTACCCCGATCTGGTTCCGGGCGAGGAGACACGAGCGGTGGCCGCGAACGTGAAGATGCTCGACGGTTTCCTCTCGAAGGAGTGGACCCAGGGACGCCTCGACCCGGCACAGCACTTCGAGAAGGGCAAGGTACCGCTCATGCTGCACGGACACTGCCAGCAGAAGGCGGTCCTGGGCACGGCCACCAGCCGCGCAGTGCTCGAATGGGTCTCCGAGGATGTGCGTGAGCTGGACGCCGGCTGCTGCGGCATGGCCGGTTCCTTCGGTTACAGCCACTACGACGTCTCCATGACCGTAGGCGAGGACCGCCTCTTCCCCGCCGTACGCGAGCACGACGGGGAGACGGTGGCTCCCGGCTTCTCCTGCCGGCACCAGATAAGGGACGGCACCGGCAAGGGCTCGAAGCACCTGAGCGAGGTGCTCGCCCAGGCATTGCGCACTGGGGCCGGGGCAGGCTGAACCAGGAATGAGCCTGGGGCGCCGGATCGTCCGCGATCCGCTGCGCCCCAGGCACCGGCTACATCTCTTCGGGCGCCTCTATTCCCAGCAGCGCCAGGGTGTTCGCCAGCGTCCGCTTGACCGCCTCGACGAGGGCGACGCGGGCCTCGCGCAGGCCGGGATCGGCCCGGACGAC
>CALKAI010000147.1 GCA_937983275.1 uncultured Trueperaceae bacterium
CGATCAGCAGAACGAACGCAGCGAGGATAAGGGCCTTTGCGGGGTAGACGGGCAGGCCGCCGGCGCTTACGTTTACCTCTCCCTGTCTCCAGGAGCGCATGACGTACGGGTAGCTGAACTGCAGGCCAAGGATGCAGAAGGGGAGGAGCAGGAACAGGGTGCCCAGGATATCGATGACCGCCTTGGTGCGTTCGCGAAGGTTGGAGAAGATGATGTCCACCCGCACGTGGCCGTCGACCCTGAACACGTAGGCCGCCGCCATGAGGAACACGAAGTCGAATGCATATGTCTGCAGCGCGATGTAGCCGGTGCCGCCCAGCGACAGCCCGAATGAGCGGCCCACATAGCGGGTGATCACGTTGAGGATGCCGATTACTATCATCAGCAGGGTGACCCACCAGGACAGCCTGCCGAACAGGGTTGTAATACCGTCTATGACGCGCGAAATCGTGAGGAGAGCCTTCACCTGTCACTCCCTTCAATAGTGCGGGGGCTGCAATAATATGCCGGGAAGGGTAACACGGCACCTAATGCAGCGGCACGGATTAGCTTGAGGGAGGCAGCAATAATATGAGCGCCTGGCCGCGCTCAGGGGAACCGGCTAGTTGCCGCGCAGGTAGGTGTCGATATCGCGGTTGTGCCCCTCGAGATCGAAGTTCAGGCGCAGCAGCGGCTCGCCGTTCTCGCGGCCGTGCAGGAAGTAGAAGTACTCGCGCCCATAGTCGTCCGCGCGGATCGGGTTGAGCGCCGCATGCAGCGCTTCACGGCCCGGGTTGCTGATGGGCCCTTTCGGCATGCCACCGCGGGTGTAGGTGTTCCACTCGTGATCACGCTGCATGTCACCCGCGACCGCGTCGAGCTCGGGCATGCGCTTGCCCAGCCCGTAGGCAACCGTCGGGTCTGATTGCAGGGGCATGCCCACGTCGAGGCGGTTGAGGAAGACGCCGGCGATGTAGGGCATCTCCTGGTCGGAGCCGGCCTCTGACTGGATCAGTGAGGCCAGGGTCACCCACTCGTGAATGGAGAAACCGGCCTCGTCGACCCGCGCCAGCAACTCCTCGTCCAGCTCCTGTTCAAAACGCTCGATCATGCGGCGCAACACCTGTTCCGGCGACTCGTGCACGGGGAACTCGTAGGAGGCGGGGAAGAGGTAGCCCTCCAGCGTCGCATCCTCGGGTACATACTCCGGACGCAACTCACCTGGCTGCCCGATCAGCTCCTCGAACTCCTCGACCGTGCCCAGCTCGCTGCTGCCCAGCCGCTGCGCGATGTCCACCGCGCGTACGCCTTCGGGGACGACCAGCTCAACCACCCGCGGCCTGCCGCCCTGGGCCAGCCGCCGGGCAAGCTCCGGCACGCTGCTGGACCTGTCGAGGTCGTAGAGGCCCTCGCCAATGGAGCGGTCGAGGTTCTCGAAGCGCAGGTAGGCCGTGAACAGCGACGCGAAGCGGATGAGATCGTGCTCTTCGAGTTCGGCCGCCACGCGTGCGGCGCCCCAGCCGGGCATGACCTCGAACTCTACTGGATCGGAGGTGGCCGAGACTGGCGAAAACGCCCAGCGGACGGTCAGGAACGCGGCCAGGGCACCGATCAGCAAGGTGACCGCCAGCGCTATGAGGAGCGATCTCACGGCTTGCCGGCCCGGGCCAGGTAGCTTTCCAGGATAAGCACCGCGCTCGCCTCGTCCAGCAGGCCCTTCTCCTGGCGCTTGCGGCGGTTCGGCAGGCCCTGGCGCAGTTGCGAGGTGGCAATCTTGGTGGTGAACCGTTCGTCCTCGAACTCGACGTGCAGGCCGGCCTCGCGCAGGAGTTGCGCAAACTCGCGCACTCGCTCCGTCTGGGCGCTGCTGCCCCCGTCGGTGCGGGTCGGCAGGCCCACGACCACGACCTGGGCGCGTTCCTCACGGGCGAAGTCGGCGACCGCAGCAACATCGTGCGCCGGGTCGGTCCGGACGATGTAGCCGCGCCCGAAGACGAAGGAGCTGCCCAGTTCACCGCGGGCGAGGCCAATCCGGGCCTCGCCCACATCCAGTGCCACGATCGCTTTCGCCACCTCGCTCAGTCGCCGTACAGCTCGGTCAGCACCTGAGCCACCGAGTCCATGGCGTCACCCAGCCGGGCGGGATCCTTGATGCCGGCCTGAGCCATGTCGGGCCGGCCGCCGCCCTTGCCGCCTGCGCGCTGGGCCAGGGCGCGGATGATGTTGCCGGCATGGGCGCCCCTCTCCCGCGCCGCCTCTCCGGCCTTCACGACTAGCAGCCCGTCGCTCCCCACCACAGCCAGGTTGGCCCCCGAGCGTTGCAGCAGGTTGTCGGCCGCCGTCCGGATGGAGGCGGCGTCGAGGCCCTCCAGGGAACTTACGGCAAAGGTGAATCCCGCGGCCTTGCCCTCCTGAGCGCTGCCGGCCCCGCCCGAGGCTTGCGCGGCGGCCAGCCGGTCGCGCAACTTCGCGGTCTCCCGCTGCGCCTCCTTCAGGTCGCCCTGCAGGCGCGCGACGCGCTGCGTCAGGTTGGCCGGGGAGACGCCCAGCTCCTGGGCCAGCTCACCCACCATCTGGCGTTGCGACTGGAACTCCTGCAGCGCCGCCCGGCCGACCACCGCCTCGATGCGGCGAATGCCGGCCGAGACAGACTCCTGAGCGACGATCACGAACGCGCCGATCTCGCCGGTGTGGCGCACGTGGGTGCCGCCGCACAACTCCACCGACACGACCGCTTCGGAGGCTGCTTCCCGGCTGTCGTGCGCGCCCGGCCCGGGTTCCCCGGCGGCGGCTTCGCCCACGCTCACCATGCGCACCTCGTTGCCGTACTTCTCGCCGAAGAGCATCATGGCTCCCCGCTCCCTGGCCTCCTCGATGGGGACGACCTGCCAGGAGACCGGGAAGTTCGCCTGGATCCAGCGGTTCACCAGGTTCTCGACCGCCTGCAGCTCCTCGCCCGTCAGAGCGGTGGGGTGCGAGAAGTCGAAGCGCAACCGGTCGGGCGCAACCAGCGAGCCGGCCTGGGTCACGTGCCCGCCCAGGGTCGAACGCAGGGCGGCATGAAGCAGGTGGGTGGCGGTGTGGTGCTTCTTGGTCTCCTCCCGGCCGGGGTCCACCCGGGCGGTTACCCGGTCGCCGGGTCGCAGCTCGCCGCGAACCACGCGGACCCGGTGGAGGATGACGCCGCCACCCACCCGCTGGGTGTCACTGACGAGGGCACAGCCCCCCGGCCACTCCAGCTTGCCGCTGTCACCCACCTGGCCGCCCCCCTCCGCATAGAAGGGGGTTGCGTCGAGGGCGACGTCGCCGCTTTGCCCCTCGCTCAGGGCGCTCACGGTCTCTTTCCCGGCGATGAGGCCAACCACCTGCGCCTCGCCCTGGGAGGAGTCGTAACCGGTGAAGCGGGTTTCGCCGCTTTCCCGTGCGATCTGGTCGGCCGCGGTGAACACGCCGGCAAAGACGTCGCCCCCGGCCTGCGCGGCCCGCGACTGGGCACGGGCCTCCTCGCGGGCGGCGGCGTAGCCGCTGTCGTCGACGAGGACGCCCCGCTCGGCCGCCATCTCACGGGTGAGGTCGAGCGGGAAGCCGTAGGTTTGCCACAGGTCGAAGGCAACCTCGCCCGGCAGGACCTCTCCGTCCAGCTCGTCCAGCAGGGACCTGACCCGCTCGATGCCGCTTTCGAGGGTGCGGAGGAACTGCTCTTCCTCGGCCCTGATCGTCATGGCGATCCGGTCGCGGGCCTGCACCAGCTCCGGGTAGGCGGCCCCCATGGCCTCCACGACGGCGCCGCTCAGGTCGAAGAGGATTGGCTCGCGGACGCCCAGGAGGAAAGCCTGCCGGGAGGCGCGGCGAATGAGCATCTTGATGACGTAACCGGCCCCGTCGTTGGCGGGCGGGATGCCGTCGGCTATGGCGAAGGTGATGGAGCGGGTGTGGTCGGCGATGATGCGGTGCTCGACGCTCTCCACATCCCTGTAGGGCACCCCGGAGAGCTCCTCGATGCGGCGGATGATGGGGAGGAACAGCTCCGTGGAGTAGGCGTCGCGCGCCCCCGTGACTACCGCGGTCGTGCGTTCGAGGCCCATGCCCGTATCGATGTTCGTTTGCGGCAGCGGCGTCAGCTCGCCGTCCTGCAGGTTGAACTGGGTGAACACCAGGTTCCAGATCTCCACGAAACGGTCGCCGCTCCCCGTGTTGGGGCCGGTCTCGTCAGGCGAGCCGTAGTCGGGACCGCGGTCGTAGAAGATCTCCGAGCAGGGGCCGCAGGGACCCTGGCGGTCGTCCTTGATGGCATTGGCGGGCCAGAAGTTCTCTGCCTCACCCCAGCGGCTTATGCGCTCACTGGGGACGCCCACCTCGTTCGCCCAGATGTCGTACGCCTCGTCGTCGTCGGTGAAGACGGTGACGTAGAGGCGCTCCGGATCGAGGCCCAGCCACTTCTCGTCGGTGAGGAACTCCCACGCCCAGGTGATCGCCTCGCGCTTGAAGTAGTCGCCGAACGAGAAGTTGCCCAGCATCTCGAAGAAGGTGTGGTGGCGGCGTGTGCGGCCCACATTCTCGATGTCGCTGTCCTTGCCGCCGGCGCGCATGCACTTCTGGCTGGTCGCTACCCGGTGCCAGGTGCCGTAGCCGGGGAAGTTGGGCGTTGCACCCTGGAAGTAGGGTTTGAACTGCTGCATGCCCGCGACGTTGAAGAGGAGCCCGGGGTCGTCGCTCTTCAGGGATGCGCTCGGGTAGCGCAGGTGCTCCTTCTCCTCGAAGAAGGTCAAGAATAGGTTCCTCAGATCCAAGCTCATGCCTTAGCCTCCTGCCGCACGGGGGACGATTATAGCAACGTGCGGACTGCCGCCTGGAGCGGACGCAACCGCAGGATGGCAGTTTTGCGGGCTGCGGCGCGGTCTCCAACCCCGGGTCGCTCTACCGTCGACAGTCATGGACAGGAACATGGACGGAAGGGTTGCCCTGGTCACGGGTGGCGGCTCCGGCATCGGGGCAGCAACTGCACGCCGCCTGGCCACCCGTGGCGTGCGGGTCGGAGTGCTCTCGCGTTCGCCCGACGAGATCGAACGGGTAGCGGCAGGAATACGGGAGGAGGGCGGGGAGGCCCTCGCGCTCACTGGTGATATCGCCAGGCCCGAGACGCTGGAGGAAGCAGTGGGGCAGCTGCTGGAACGGTACGGCCGGCTCGATATCGTCATTGCCAACGCCGGCATCAACGGCACCTGGGCGCCAATCGAGGAGCTGGAGTATGACGAGTTCCGCAAGACGATCGACATCAACCTCTTCGGCACCTACGCGACGATCCGGGTGTGCGTGCCCCACCTGAAGAAGCAGGGCGGGTCGGTCGTGATCACCTCCAGCGTCAACGGGACGCGCATGTTCAGCAACTCGGGTGCAACTGCGTACTCGGCCAGCAAGGCCGCGCAGGTGGCGATGGGGCGCATGCTCGCCCTGGAGCTGGCCAAATACCGGATCCGCGTCAACACGGTTTGCCCCGGTGCGATAACTACCGAGATCGATGAGAACACGGAGGAGGAGCACCTCGAGCGGGCGCGCGAGCCGGTCGAGTACCCGGAGGGCAAGATCCCTCTCACCGACGGGGAGCCGGGCAGCTCCGAGCAGGTTGCCCAGCTGATGGAGTTCCTCGTTTCGGATGCTTCGGCGCATATCACGGGTACCGAGGTCTTCATCGACGGGGCCCAGTCTCTCCTGCAGGGCTAGACCAGCCCTGGACCACACGTCAGGCCGGTCTGGGACGGGATTAGACCGGGTCTGGACCAGTGGCCACAGGCCCTACGGATGTCACCCTCCGGGAGATACATATGTAAGTGTTGACCCACTGCTGCCCATGTTACGTTCAGGACTGTTGCCGGAACCGCGGGGCAGCTGGTGTGGCAGCAGGTGTGGTAGCAAGCTAGATGGAGGAAGGCGGGCAGCCAGTGGTCGAATTACAGGAAGACCTGATCAGGTACCTGCCGTACCCGACGGCGCTGCTCGACGAGGACGGCACGGTGCTGCAGCTTAGCGACTCGTTCCGCGCCCTCTTCCTTCACCCGGACGAAAGTGTGACGACGGTGGCCGCCCTGTCCAGGGCGCTGGGACCCTTCACGGGGCCGCAGGGCCGCTCCCTGCCCGAGACAAGACAGCCCTGGCACAGGGCGCTCAGGGGTGAGGAGTTCAGCGACGAACGCCTGCTGCTGCTCGCCGGTCCCGGCCTGGGTCGGGCGCTCCTCCGTTTCAGCAGCCGCCGGCTACCCGGCGGCAGGATGCTCCTGAGCGCCGTCGAACTTGGCCAGGTGAGCGAGCGGGAGGAGCTGCTGCGGCGCATCGTCGACGAGTTCCCCGCGCCGTTCACCCTCATCAGGCATGCCGACAGGAAGGTCATCGAAGTGAACGACGAGCTGGCCATGCTCATCGGCTACCGGCGTGATGAACTCCTGGGTCTGAAGGTCGACGCGAGCAACGTGCAGGTAAAGTTCACGGAGTTCGAACAGATCACCCAGGCGGCCGTCACTCAGGGGGAGACGCAGGTGACGATGCAACGGTCCGGAACGGAGCGGCCGCTGCACCTGCTGACCTGGTGCCGTCACTTCGAGCTGGACGGGGAGCAGTACAACCTCGCCATCTTCGTCGACATCACCCGCTTCAAGGAGATCGAGACGGACCTGAAGGAGGCGACCGAGTCGGTGTTGCGCACCGCCACCGAGTTCAGCCGCGGGATCGTGCAGCAGCTGGAACGCCTGCAGAGCAACCCGCCCGGCCCTCAGCCCGACCCCGCCGTGCGCCTGACCCGCCGCGAGCTTGACGTGATGGGCCGCGTCGGCGCCGGCTACACGAACCAGCGCATCGCCCAGGAGCTCGAGCTCACGCCGCAGACGGTGCGCAACTACGTGACGCGCATCTACCG
This sequence comes from uncultured Trueperaceae bacterium, assembly GCA_937983275.1. Lineage (GTDB taxonomy): Bacteria > Deinococcota > Deinococci > Deinococcales > Trueperaceae > CALKAI01. The sequence goes on from CALKAI010000147.1 coordinate 6,887, forward strand.
GAAGGTAGGGGTCACGAACAGGGCCGAGGCAATCGTGTGGGCCCGCGAACGCGGCCTCGTCAACGGCTAGGCGCAGCGGTCCGCTCGGTCAGCAGGCCCCAGACGGCGCGCTCGTCGTTGCGCAGGCCCGCGGGAGTCTCCTCGCGGCGGCCGCGCCACTCCTCCAGCCGGGCGGCCAGCGACCCATCGAGGTAGGCATCGAAGACAGCCGGGTGAACGTAGCTCTTCCGGCATACGGCGGGTGTGTTGCCCAGCACCTGCGCGACCTCCTTCACCGCCGTGACGATGTTCCGCTTCGCCTGCGTGGGCTTCTCGAACTGCGCCCCCTCCAGCTCCTGCGCGCACAGGACGGTCGCGGCCCAGGTGCGGAAGTCCTTGGCGGTCACGTCCCGGCCGGTAATCTCCTTCAGGTAGCTGTTCACATGACCCGAGTGCACGTCGTAGCGGTTGCCGTCCTCGCCCAGGTACTTGAAGAGCTCGTAGCCGGGAATCTCCACGCAGGTCCTGACGACCTCCATCACCCGCGGATCGTCGGTTTCGACGTGCCACTCCTGGCCACCCTTGCCGGCAAACTCGAACTGGACGGTGTCGTCCTCGATCTCAACGTGCTTCTTCCGGATGGTCGTAAGGCCGTAGGAGTTGTTCTCCTTCGCGTAACTGCTGTTGCCCACCCTGGCGAGGGTCGTTTCGAGGAGCCTCACGACGGCCGCGAGGACCTTCTCGCGGGGGAGGCCTTCGAGGCCCAGGTCTCTGCCCACCCGACGCCTTATGCCCGGCAACGACTCGGCAAACTCGAGCAGGTGCTCGAACTTGTCCCGCTCGCGCAGCTCCATCCAGCGCGGGTGGTAGATGTACTGCTTGCGGCCGCGCTCGTCCCGGCCGGTGGCCTGCAGGTGGCCGTCGGGCCGCGGGCAAATCCACACGTCCCGGTAGGCGGGCGGGATCGCGAGCGAATCGAGCCGCTTGCGCAGGTCGGGGTCCTGAATCAGGTTCCCGTCCGGATCGTAGTAGCTGAAGCCCTTGCCGCGCCGGCGCCTCGTGATGCCCGGGGCCCCGTCGTTCACATAGACCAGGTCGTGTTCCGAGGCCGCACCGTTGCCGTTGCCACGAGCCACCCAGCCCGATTGCTGCGCCTCCCCGACCGCGGTTCCCTTCCCGGCACCCTGAGCCATCGCCACCTCCCGGCACAATCTTGTCGCCCGGGGGGCGTGCCGTCGTGCCGCTGGGTCACCTTCAGCGGGAAAGCGGTCCGCTGGGCGGGTAGCCGGCCTGTGCCCGGAGCTCCATGGCAAGCAGTTGCGGGTTCTCGTCGATACCGAGCGACCTGAAGGAGGAGCACAGCGAGCCGATATCGCGATCGAACAGGTCGCCGGCGTTCGGGTGGCTGTCCACGTCGACGGCCTGGGGCACGTCGATGAGCACCACCTGCTCCTGCCACCACAGCAGGTTGTAGGCAGAGAAATCCCCATGCACCACCCCCAGCTCCAGCAGCCTCGTGACCATCTCCAGCGACTGGCGCCAGGCGTCCTGCAGCTGCTCCCCGGTGAGGATGGTGTCGGAGAGGCGCGGCGCCGGCTCTTCGTCGCCAACCCACTCCATCAGCACCACCCGGCCGGCGTTGACCATCTCCACGGGATCCGGACCCACCGCCGGGGCCGGCACCCGGACGCCCGCCCGGTGGAGCTGCCACAGGGTCCGGTACTCGTGGTGCACCCAGTGGGCAAGGTCGGGATCCAGGCCGCGCCGGTTGGCGCTGCCCAGCAGCCTCCTCACCCGCCGGTCGGCGATGTAGCGGCCGGCCGTGTAGGTGTCCTGCGTCTGAAAGCCGCGCACCTCCAGGTCGCTGTAGACCTTCGCGGCGAGTGGTCCTTCCGGGCCGCGCGCCCGGTAGACGGTCGCCTCCTTGCCGCTGCGCACCTGCTCGCCCAGGTCGAGCAGGTAGCCCTTGCGGTGCAGGTAGTTGAGGCCGTGGTCGTCGAACGGGCCGCCTTCCTGCCCGCCGCCGTTCGCCTGCTCCTCGCGCACCAGGTCATCCCGCCGGGTCGCCCCGGTGGGCCGCCGGCGCTCCTTGCCCCGCCGCCCGGCGCGGGTGTCGTCATCGAACTCGTCGTCGTACAACTTTCCTCCTCATCCTGCGGGCGCGGCCGGCGACAGGGTTGCACCGGTGGCGCTCAGGGTTCGCCCACTCCCAGCACACCGCGCAGCTTCTCCAGGAAGCGTGCCTCCTCTTCCGAGATGCGGGGGCCAAACCAGCTGCTCCTGGAAGCCTTGGCGACCCTTGTCGCGAGGCCGTACAGGAACTCGCGGAACTCCATGCCCTCCTCATCGGTGCGCAGCACGCTCGCTGCCTCGCCTATGCGGGCCAGCAGCTGCTCGCGGGTGATCCTGTCCCCTTCGGCATCCACGCTGTCGTCCGTGGCGGGCATCTCCTGCAGCTGCGCGATGAGCCTGTTGTCCGGGTAGCGCTGGCGGGCATCGTAGAGGTATTTGCCGGCGGCCGTCATCTCCTCGAAGTAGGCGGCCGGCCCGGTCGCATCGGCCGAGCTGCTCGCCAGCAGCACCGCGGCGGTCGCGTCCATCAGGAGGTCGTACTCCTCCCGGGTGTATCCATGCTTCTCTTCGCTGTTCACCCTTACAAGCCTATACGCTCTGCCTCTCGGGGCTCGCCGCACGTTCACTGCGGCGCCGGGGCGGGCACGTCACCTGGCCGGGAGACGAACGCCCGCGTTGCACGTAGGCTGGAGTAATGGTCGACGAGCAGGAGAGACTCATTGTTGTGAGACCGGCGTCGGAGGTGTCGCTGAAGGCGAGGCGCACCCGCGACCGGTTCATGAGGACATTGCGCAGCGCCGTCCTCGACGCGTTGCAGAGGAACGGCGTGCGCTGCCGGGTGAACAGGCGCACGAACCGCCTGCTCGTGTGGGTCACGGACGGTCCGCAGGAGGTGGCAGAGGAAACCATAGGCCGCATCTTCGGCGTAGGCTCCTACTCCCCGGTGCGGGCCGTGACGGCGGCGAATCCCGAGGTGATTGCTGAGGAGGGGCACAGGGTTTTCTCTGCCCAGATCGGCGGCCGCAGCTTCGCGGTCCGCGCGAAGCGGTTCGGCGAGCACCCCTTCAGTTCGATGGATGTCGCCCGCAAGCTGGGCGCCGCGCTAAGCCCCTACGGACCGGTCGATCTCACGAACCCGCAGGTGGAGATCCGCGTAGAGGTAATGAACGACAAGGCCTACCTGTTCGAGGACAAGCTGCCCGGGATTGGCGGGCTGCCGCTCGGTACCGAGGCGAAGGCACTGTCGCTGCTTTCGGGCGGGTTCGATTCGGCCGTGGCCTCGCATGAGGTGATGCGCCGCGGGGTCGCGCTCGATTTCGTGCTCTTCAACCTGGCCGGCGGCGCGTACGAGCGGCTGGTAACCCAGGCGGCGAAGCTGATAAGCGACCGCTGGGCCTACGGGACCCGCCCCTCGCTCTACGTCATCGACTTCACCGATGTGGTCCTGAACCTGCGCAGCAGCACCCGCGAGGATTACTGGCAGGTCCTGCTGAAGCGCCTCATGTACCGGGGCGCGGCGCAGCTGGGCGAGAGCCTGGGCGCCCAGGCCCTCGTCACCGGGGAGTCGATCGGGCAGGTGTCGTCGCAAACCCTCGCGAACCTGCGGGCGATCGAGGAGGCCTCACCCATGCCGGTCCTCCGGCCGCTGGTCGCCATGGACAAGCGCGAGATAATGGAGCGGGCGAAGGACGTGGGCACGGACGTGATCAGCGCGCGCGTGCAGGAGTATTGCGCCATAACCACCGGCCGGCCCGTCGTCGCGGCCAGCCTGCAGGTGTGCAACGACGAAGAAGCGAAGCTGGACCCGCAGGTGCTCGGGAAGGCGGTGGAGGAGGCGAAGCGCGTCAAGCTGCAGGCCCTCACCCAGGCCGATCTGATGCTGCCCTACCTGTTCACCGACGAGGTACCCGAGGGGGCAACACTCGTCGACTGCCAGGCGCCCCACCACTTCGAGGCCTGGCGCGTTGAGGACGCGCCCCACTTCGATCCGCTGCGGCTGCTGAACGAACCGAAGCTGCTGGACAAGAGCGGCAAGTACGTCCTCTACTGCGGCCAGGGCACGCAGAGCGCGCAGGTGGCCGAGGTCCTGCAGCAGCTGGGCTACGAGGCCTACTCGTTCAGGGGTGGCACGAAGGCCCTGCGCCGCTACCTCGAGGAGAGCCGGCAGCTGGTGGAGGCCGGCTCCTGATCCCCTCCCGTCAGGCAGGGCGGGGACACGGCCACAGTCGTGATCCGCGGGCACGGCGTGTAGACTGATGCCACTGTGAGACGCACCTACGAGAAGATGGGAGGGGGCGACCTATGACCGTCAGCGAACGGCACGACAGGGCCGCGCCGACGGCCGTAACCCGTAACCCGGGAGTACCGCTCGACGAGGGGTGGTTCCGGGATGCGCAGGTGAACCTCTCGGCCGCACAGCGGCGCAGCAGCACCATGGCCACCCGCCGCAGCGTGAAGAAGGAGTATCAGGCGGCGTGGCTGCTGAAGGCGGTCACGCTCATCGACCTGACCACCCTCGCCGGCGACGACACCCCCGGCCGCGTGCGGCGGCTCGCCGCGAAGGCCCGCAATCCGGTCAGGCCCGACATCCTGGAAGCGCTGGAGATGCCGGAGCACCTGATCAGGGTGGCGGCCCTGTGCGTCTACCACGAGATGATCCCGGCCGCCCTGCAGGGCCTCGAAGGATCGGGCATCCCGGTAGCGGCCGTATCGACCGGTTTCCCCGCCGGCCTCTCACCGCTGCAGACGCGGCTCGACGAGGTGCGCGCCTCCGTCGCCGCCGGGGCCCAGGAGATCGACATCGTCATAAGCCGCCGGCACGTCCTCCTGCAGGACTGGCAGGCGCTCTACGACGAGGTGCGCGCCTTCCGCGAGGCGTGCGGGCCCGCGCACATGAAGGCGATCCTGGCGACTGGCGAGCTCGCCACGCTGCGCAATGTCTACAAGGCCTCGATGGTGGCGATGATGGCGGGAACTGACTTCATCAAGACATCCACGGGCAAGGAGCCGGTGAACGCCACCGTGCCGGTGGGACTGACCATGTCGCGCGCCATCCGCGACTACCGGGAGCGCACCGGCCACCGGGTGGGCCTCAAGCCGGCCGGCGGCATCCGCACGGCCAAGGACGCCCTTACCTGGCTCATCATGATCCGGGAGGAGCTGGGCACCGGCTGGCTTACGCCAGAGCTGTTCCGCTTTGGAGCGTCGGGCCTGCTGACCGATATCGAGAGACAACTTGAGCACGCAGTCACCGGGCGGTACTCAGCGGACTTCCGCCACCCCGTCGGTTGAGCTGGGGGAAGGAGACACACGTGAGCAGCGTGAAGGAGATCTTCGAAACGATGGAGTACGGTCCCGCCCCCGAAGCCAAGGATCTCGCCCAGGAGTGGCTCGACCGTGCCGGCAGGCGCTTTGGCCACTTCATCGCCGGCCGTTTCACCGAACCCCGCGAGGAGTCCGGCTTCGAGACGCTGAACCCCGCCACCGGTGAGGTGCTGGCAACCGTCGAGCAGGGGAACGAAGAGGATGTGGACGCGGCGGTGAAGGCTGCGCGTGAGGCTCTGCCTGGCTGGTCGGGCCTCTCCGGGCATGCGCGCGCCCGCTACCTGTATGCCCTCGCGCGCGGCATCCAGAAGCACAGCCGCCTCTTCGCCGTCCTCGAAACCATGGACAACGGCAAGACGATCCGGGAGACGCGCGACCTCGACATCCCGCTGGTCGCCCGCCACTTCTATCACCATGCCGGCTGGGCGCAGCTGCTGGACGAGGAGTTCCCCGGCTACGAGCCGGCCGGCGTGTGCGGGCAGATCATCCCCTGGAACTTCCCGCTCCTCATGCTCTCCTGGAAGGTCGCTCCGGCGCTCGCTGCCGGCTGCACGGTGGTGCTCAAGCCGGCCGAGTACACGCCGCTCACCGCCCTCCTCTTCGCCCAGCTGTGCCAGGAGGTAGGCCTGCCCGCCGGGGTGTTCAACCTCGTCACCGGGGATGGCGAGACGGGCGCGTTCATCACCGGCCATGAGGACATCGACAAGCTCGCCTTCACCGGCTCGACCGAGGTGGGGCGCATCATTCGCCGGGCCACCGCGGGTTCCGGCAAGAAGCTGAGCCTGGAGCTGGGCGGCAAGAGCCCGTTCATCGTCTTCGACGACGCCGACCTGGATGCGGCCGTCGAAGGGGTCGTCGATGCCATCTGGTTCAACCAGGGTGAGGTGTGCTGCGCGGGCTCGCGGCTGCTGGTGCAGGAAGGCGTCGCCGAGAAGTTCTACGACAAGCTGCGCGCCCGCATGGAGACCCTGCGGGTAGGCGATCCGCTCGACAAGTCGATGGATATCGGGGCGATCGTCGACCGCGTCCAGCTCGAGCGTATCGACAGCCTCGTGGAGCAGGGCAAGGCCCAGGGTGCCACCTGCTGGCAGCCCAGCTGGTCCGTGCCCGGGGAGGGCCTCTACTACCCGCCTACCCTGTTCACCGAGGTCGAGCCCGCCTCGACGCTCGCCCAGGACGAGATCTTCGGGCCTGTGCTCGTGGCCATGACCTTCCGCACCCCGGGCGAGGCCGTGGAGCTGGCCAACAACAGCCGCTACGGCCTGGCCGCCTCCGTGTGGACGGAGAACATCGACCTGGCCCTCGATATCGCCCCGGCCCTGGTGGCAGGGGTCGTGTGGATCAACAGCACGAACACCTTCGATGCAGCCGCCGGGTTCGGAGGTTACCGCGAGTCTGGCTTCGGGCGCGAGGGTGGCCGCGAGGGCATGTACGAGTACCTGGTGCCCGCCTTCGAGCGGGGCCTGCCGCAAGTCCCGGAGCAGCCGTTCGAACCGGTCGCGGCGCCGCTGGCCGGCAGCAACGGCTCGCGGAACGGTACTACGCCCGGCATCGACCGCACCGCCAAGCTCTACATAGGCGGCAAGCAGGCGCGGCCCGACGGCGGCTACAGCTACCCGGTGCTGACCGCGAACGGAACCGTGGCCGGTGAGGCCAGCCTGGGCAACCGCAAGGACATACGCAATGCGGTCGAGGCGGCGCACAAGGCGGCGGGCTGGTCGAAGGCGACCGCCCACAACCGGGCGCAGGTGCTCTACTACCTCGCGGAGAATCTCTCTGCCAGGTCACAGGAGTTCGAGGAGCGGATCGCCACCCTGACGGGCGACACCAGGGGCGCCGCGCGCGAGGTGGAGCTCTCCGTCGAACGGCTCTTCACCTATGCCGCCTGGGCCGACAAGTACGACGGCCAGGTGCACCACACGCCGCTGCGGAACGTAACGCTGGCCATGCCCGAGCCGTGGGGCGTGATGGGCATCGTTTGTCCCGACGAGCTGCCGCTGCTGGGGCTCGTGTCGCTCGTGGCCCCCGCGGTGGCGATGGGCAACCGCGTGATCGCGGTGCCCTCTGCCAGATGGCCGCTGCCGGCGACCGACTTCTACCAGGTGCTGGAGACCTCGGACGTGCCCGCCGGCGTGATCAACATCGTCACGGGTGCCGGCGACGAGCTGGCGAAGGTGCTCGCCCAGCACGACGACGTCGCCTGCCTCTGGTACCAGGGCAGCGCAGCCGGCAGCAGGACGGTCGAGGAGCACTCGGTCGGCAACCTCAAGGCCACCTGGGTCAATTACGGTCGGCAGCGCGACTGGACCGACCCCGTGCAAGGCCAGGGCCGCGAGTTCCTGCGGCATGCCACGCAGGTGAAGAACATCTGGGTTCCTTACGGGGAGTAATCGCCGCTTCCGGGGTGATCGCGGCTGGTTCACCGGTGACCCCGGAAGCTGATGGGAGCGGGATGGCAATGAACTGCCCCCGCTCCCTTTCTGCGCTGTGCTCAGTCGGTTCCGGCGTCCTGCTGTCAGATACTCGGTCGAGCCTCTATTGGGAGCGGGGGTAGTTCGAATAGGAAGTCTGGTTGTCCTGGTCTATTGAGGACCTCCTTCCTGACCTGATGGTACTCCCGATCGACTCCTGCATATATATTCCCCGGAACCGCACGGAAGTGCATAAAGGTGTATACTCGGCAATTGGAGCGAAGTGAAAATCAGTCCCGGGTGCGCCGACCTGCAGGGAGGCTGCCCGCCCCGGAAGTCCGGAGCGGTGATAAGGTGACTTTCACCTGATATCGAGCCGGTTTTGCCGGTGTGGCGGAGGTTTAACCAATGAGCGCAGATCCCCGGGCAGGCCAGAAGGCCCCCAAGGAACTCCTGATCAACGTCCCGCGCCTCGTCGCCGCGTACTACACGGACACTCCCGACCCAGCAGACGCCTCCCAGGCGGTTTCCTTCGGCACCTCCGGGCACAGGGGCACCTCACTGGAGGGCACCTTCAACGAGGCGCACATAGTCGCCACCAGCCAGGCGATCGTCGAGTACCGCCGCGAGCAGGGCATCACCGGGCCGCTCTTCGTGGGCATGGACACGCACGCACTCTCCGAGCCGGCGATGCGCAGCGCAGTCGAGGTGTTCGCTGCCGCCGGCGTGCAGGTGCGGGTCCCCTTCGAGCCAGGCTACGTCCCCACGCCCGTCATTTCGCACGCCATCCTCACCCACAACCGCGGGAACTCCAGCAGGGCCGACGGCATCGTGATCACCCCCTCGCACAACCCGCCCGCCGATGGCGGCTTCAAGTACAACCCGCCGCACGGCGGCCCGGCAGGAACCGACGAGACCGCCTGGATCGAGCGTCGCGCCAACGAACTGCTCGCCGACTGGGAGAGCGTGGAGCGCATCCCTTACGAGCGGGCGCTGCGCAGCGGGAACGTGACCCGCCACGATTTCGTGCAGCCGTACGTGAACGATCTGGGCAACGTGATCGACATGGAGCGGATCAGGGAGGCGGGCATCCGCATAGGCGCCGACCCGATGGGCGGCTCCGGCATCCACTTCCTGGAGCCCATCGCCGAGCGTTACGGCCTCGACCTCACCGTCGTCAACGACGTCGTCGATCCCACCTTCGCGTTCATGACGCTGGATGGCGACGGCAAGATCCGCATGGACTGCTCCTCGCCTTACGCGATGGCGAGCCTCATCGGTCTGAAGGACCGCTTCGACATCGCCTTCGGCAACGATCCCGACTTCGATCGCCACGGGATCATCACGCCGGCCGGTCTGATGAACCCCAACCACTACCTCGCCGTGGCGATCGACTACCTCTTCAGCAACCGGCCGCAATGGAGCGAAACCGCGGCGGTGGGCAAGACGCTCGTCTCCAGCTCGATGATCGACCGCGTGGCCGCGAGTATAGGCAGAGACCTGCGCGAGGTCCCGGTCGGCTTCAAGTGGTTCGTGGACGGCCTGCTGGACGGCAGTTACGGCTTTGGCGGCGAGGAGAGCGCCGGGGCGTCCTTCCTGCGCAGGGACGGTACCGTGTGGACCACCGACAAGGACGGCTTCATCATGGGCCTGCTGGCGGCCGAGATCACCGCGGTCACAGGCAAGGATCCCGCCCAGCGCTACCGGGAGCTGGAGGAGGCGTTCGGGTCGCCCGTCTACCGGCGGGCCGAGGCGCCGGCGACCGACAGCCAGAAGCGCATCCTCAAGAACCTGAGCCCCGACCTCGTCGAGGCGCGGGAGCTGGCAGGGGAGCCGATCCTCGACAAGCTCACGCACGCGCCCGCCAACGGCGCACCGATAGGCGGCCTCAAGGTGGTCACCGAGAACGGCTGGTTCGCCGCCAGGCCATCAGGGACCGAGGCCATCTACAAGATCTACGCCGAGAGCTTCAGGGACGAGGAGCACCTGGAGCGCATCGTCGGTGAAGCGCAGGAGATCGTGAAGAGCGCCTTCGGAGAGGGGTAAGGTGAACCCATGAGTGACAGGAAAGAGGTTGGCCCGGGCGTAAACATGCGCCGCAGCGATATCGTCCTGGATGACAGCCGCATCAGCATGGCGGCAAAGGGCGTGTTCGCCACCCTGAACCTGCTCGGTAACGAGGCCAGGGTAGAGGAGCTGGGGGAGCGTTGCAACGACTCTCCCGCTGCCGTCGCGCAGGCCCTGGAGGAGTTGCGCGCGCACGGCTACATCGAGATCAGCGGCAGTGAGCTCGTGACCCTGCCCGAAGG
>CALKAI010000148.1 GCA_937983275.1 uncultured Trueperaceae bacterium
CCCTACCCGCATGACAACTGTCAGCCGTCCCGGGTTACTTTCCCCAATACCGCGACACCGGACGCCAGCGGCATCATCTACGTCATGAACCAGACGCAGCAACCCCTGGCCCGGCTCCAGAACGCAAGCCGCACCTTCGGCAAGGTCCGCGCACTGAGCGACGTCTCGCTTACCATCGAACCCGGCGAGGTCGTCGCACTCCTTGGACCGAACGGCGCCGGCAAGACGACCCTCGTCAACATCCTGCTGGGCCTGATACGCCCCGACCAGGGCGAGGCCAGCCTCTTCGGCGGCGATCCCCGCGCCCCCATCAACGTCGCCCGCACAGGCGTCATGCTGCAGGCCTCCGGCGTGCCCGACACCCTGAAGGTACGCGAGCTGCTGCAGATGTTCGCCGGCTACTACCCCGCACCGCTCCCCGTCAACGCGATCGCCCGGCAGGTTGGCCTCGAAGGCCTAATGAACCGCTTCTACGGCAAGCTCTCCGGCGGCCAGAAGCAGCGCACCCTCTTCGCCATCGCCCTCATCGGCGACCCGCAACTCCTCTTCCTCGACGAACCCACCGTGGGCCTCGACGTGGAGTCGCGCCGCACCCTCTGGGAGCAGGTGCGCAACTTCGCGGCGAAAGGCCGCTCAGTTCTGCTCACCACCCACCACCTGGAAGAGGCCGACGCCCTCGCCAACCGCATCATCGTCCTCGACCGCGGCCGCATCATCGCCCAGGGGAGCAACGACGAGATCCGCAACGTCACCCCGGGCACGCAGGTGCTGTGCCGCACCGTCATCCCCGTAGGCACGATCAGCGGCTGGGACGAGGTCTCGAAGGTCAGCACGGAAAGCGGCAAACTCCGCATCCTCACCAGCCAGGCAGAGACCACCCTCCGCAAACTCCTCGACGCCGACCCCAACCTCTCCAGGCTCGAAGTGAAAGAGGCAGCACTCGAGGACGCCTTCCTCGCACTCACCGGCAGGACCGAAAGGAACGCAGCATGACCAGCGCGACCGGCAAGAAAGCCGCAGCTCCAATCCCCGCAATCAAGCCCAGCGCCCTGCGGACCCTGAGCATCTACGCCCGCGAGGCCCGCCTCGAGTTCGTGAAGATGCTGCGCGTGCCGATCTACACGATCTCCACGCTCGTCTTCCCGCTCATGTTCTACGTGATCTTCGGCCTCACCTTCAGCGGCGACTCGAACGCCGGGATCAGCGTCCCCACCTACATGCTCGCCACCTACGGCGCCTTCGGCGTGATCGGCTGCTCCCTCTTCGGCTTCGGCGTCGCCATCGCGGTGGAGCGGGGCCAGGGCTGGATGCGCCTGAAGCGCGCCTCCCCCATGCCGCCGGCCGCCTACTTCACGGCCAAACTCGCGATGGCCTTCCTGTTCAGTACCGTCACCGTGCTCGCCCTCTTCGCCATGGGCGCCATCATGGCGGGCGTGCGCCTGCCGGTAATGACCTGGCTGGGGCTGTATGGGACGTTGGTGGCGGGTTCTCTGCCCTTTTCGATGATGGGTCTCGCCTTCGGCTACCTGCTGGGGCCAAACAGCGCCCCCGCCGTGCTGAACCTCGTCTACCTGCCGATGGCCTTCGCATCCGGGCTGTGGATCCCCATCGAGGTGCTGCCGGGCTTCTTCGCGACGATTGCACCCTACCTGCCGCCCTACCATTACGCGCAGCTCGCACTGGGCCAGCTCGGGGCGAGCCAGGGCGGCGAACCGCTCCTGCACCTGGCGGTGCTAGCCGGCTACACGCTGCTCTTCCTGGTGCTCGCGCTCGTCGGCTACCGGCGCGACGAGGGCAACACCTACGGCTAAACGCTCGCGATGGGGCCGGCCGGTCGGCTGGCCCCCGCCGCCCTGGCGTCCGGTAACCGATAATGACGAACGTGAACCTCGCCCGCTACTCGCCCCGCAACCTGGGGATCGAGCCGTATGTGTACCTGATATGGCTGGTCTTCCTGGTTGCTCAGCCCATTTTCGACCCCACCACGACCTGGGTCGACTGGGCACTCATCCCGGTGATTGTCGCCGTGTTCCTGCCCTTCTACCTGAACGCCTGGGTCGGCAGCACGCGCACGCGTATCACCTCCATCGTGGCGATGTGCGTGCTGGGACTGCTGGCGGTTACGGTGAACTCGGGGGCAGGCAGCTTCTTCATCTACGCGGCATCGGCCGCAGCGTTCGTGCTGCAGCCCCGCCAGGCCGTCCTGGCGATAGTCGCGATCGTGGGTCTCGTGGTCGCCTCGGGCTTCCTCGTGGGCGCCCCCTGGCCCTACGCCCTCTTCTACGTGGGCCCCATGACCCTGATGACCGGCCTGATTGGCGGCATCAACGTGTTCGAGGCCGAGAAAGAACGCGCCAACAAACGCCTGAGCCAGGCCAACGACGAGATCGAACGCCTCGCCAAGATCGCCGAGCGCGAACGGATCGCCCGCGACCTGCACGATCTCCTTGGCCACACCCTCTCGACCATCACCCTCAAGTCCGAACTGGCCGCCCGCCTCGCCCAAGTCGACATCGACAAGGCCGCCCAGCAGATGCGCGAGGTCGAGACGATCTCCCGGGAAACCCTCTCGCAGGTGCGCGAGGCCGTGCGCGGCTACCGCTCGAAGGGCCTACAGGCAGAGATCGACGCCCTCAGCGCCGCACTCCAGCCCGCCGGCATCGAACTGACGGTGGAGCGGGAGCCCGTTGAGCTGCAGCCCGAACAGGAGAGCACGCTGGCACTCGCCCTGCGGGAGGCCGTCACGAATGTAATGCGCCACTCCCACGCCAGCCATTGCAAGGTGAGCCTCTACAACGAGGACGACTGGATCGTGCTGCGGGTCGAGGACAACGGCCGGGGCAGCCGCGAGCCCGAAGGTAACGGCCTGCGTGGCATGCGCGAGCGGCTGCAGGCACTGGGCGGCAGCCTCGAGCGGCATTCGAACGGCGGTACCGTACTCCTGGTGCGCCTGCCCCGTGCCCGCCCGGTGCCTGCCCAGGAGCCTGCCCTGAAGGCAGTGGAGGCCAGCGGCGACCTGCTACCCGTCGATTCGGAGCGCCTGCTGCAGCTCGCCGACCTGCAGATCACCGCAAGACCAACAAGAGAGGGTGAACCGACTTGATTCGCGTGATGATCGCCGAGGACCAGTCGATGGTCCTGGGTGCGCTCGCCGCCCTGCTCGACATGGAGAGCGACATCGAGGTGGTGGGCCAGGCGCGCGACGGAGAGCAGGCCCTGAACCTCGTTCGGAAGCTGCAACCCGATGTTCTCCTCACCGACATCGAGATGCCGAAGGTCACGGGTCTCGAACTGGCGGCCAAGGTGCGCAGCAAGGGCGGCCCCAGGGTCATCATCCTCACCACCTTCGCCCGCGCCGGTTACCTGCGCCGGGCTCTCGAGGCCGGCGCGTCGGGTTACCTGCTCAAGGACGCCCCTGCCACCGAGCTGGCCCAGGCCGTGAGGCTCGTGCACGCCGGCGGCCGCGCCATCGACCCGGAGCTTGCGGCCGAGGCCTGGAGCGAACCCGACCCGCTCAGCGACCGCGAACGCCAGGTCTTGCGCCTCGCCGGCGAGGGCCGGACGAGCGCCGAGATCGCGAAGGAGCTGCGGCTCAGTGAAGGGACCGTGCGCAACTACCTCTCGGAGGCCATCTCCAAGCTCGACGCCGGCAACCGTGTCGAGGCGGCCCGGATCGCGCGCGACAAGGGCTGGCTCTAGAAGGTGCGGCTCCACTCCTTTGGCCAGCGCTCAACCACGACCTTCGTTTCCGTGTAGAACTCGACGCCGTGCCGCCCCTGGGCGTGCAGGTCGCCGAAGAAGCTGTCGCCCCAGCCGCTGAACGGGAAGTACGCCATGGGCGCGGCCACGCCCAGGTTGATGCCGATGTTGCCGGCGCGCACGCGGTGGCGGAACTCCCGTGCCGCGGCGCCGGAGCTCGTGAACAGGCAGGCCTGGTTGCCGAAGCGGCGGTCGTTGACCAGTTCGATGGCCTCGTCGATGGTGTCCGCGTGCATGAGGGAGAGTACCGGCCCGAAGATTTCGGTCTGGGCCAGTTCACCCTGCGGGTTCACATCGTCCAGCACGGTGGGATGGAGGAAGTAGCCGTTCGCGAAGCCGTCGACCGTGCGCTCCCGGCCGTCCACCAGTGCCCTGGCGCCTTCGGCGACGCCCATGTCGATCAAACCGGAGATGCGCTCGCGGCTCGCGCCGCTGATGACCGGGCCCATCTCCACCCCGTCATCCAGGCCGTAGCCCACCCGCCGCTCGCTGGCCGCCTGCGCGATCATCTCGGTCGCCGGGCCGCGGGCCTCCCCCACGGTGATCGCCACCGAGGTGGCGAGGCAGCGCTGGCCGGCGCAACCGAAGGCGCTGTCGGCCAGGATCTTCGTGGTCATGGGGAGGTCGGCGTCGGGGAGGATGACGGCGGGATTTTTTGCTCCGCCCTGACACTGCGCCCGTTTGCCGTTGGCGGTGGCGCGGGAGTAGACGTACCTGGCGACCGGCGTCGAGCCGACGAAGGAGACCGCCCTGACGAGCTCGTGGTCGAGCAGCGCGTCCACCGTCTCCTTGCCGCCGTTTACCAGCCCCACGACGCCGGCCGGGAAGCCGGCCTCCTCGAGGAGCCTGAAGATGAGCTGGGTCGTGAGCGGCACCCGCTCGCTGGGTTTGAGGATGAAGCAGTTGCCGGTCGCCACCGCGTAGGGGAGGAACCAGAGGGGGATCATCCCCGGGAAGTTGAACGGGGTGATCGCCGCGACCACGCCGAGCGGCTGGCGGAACATGTGCTCGTCGATCCCCCGGGCGATGTCCTCGTTGTTGTAGCCCTGCATGAGCATCGGAGCTCCGCAGGCCACCTCGACGTTCTCGATGCCGCGGCGCATCTCCCCTGCCGCCTCCGCGTAGGTCTTGCCGCACTCCTCGACGATCGTACGGGCCAGCTGCTCCAGGTTCTCCTCCAGGAGCGCCTTGAAGCGGAACAGGTGCTGTACCCGCTCGCCCACCGGCGTGTCGCGCCAGTCGGGGAAGGCCGCCGCGGCAGCCTGGACGGCTTCAGCGACGTCACTTGCGGCGCTGAGCGGCACCCGGGCGATCACCTCGCCCGTTGCCGGGTTGTGGACGGGCGCGTGCTCGCGGGCGTTGCTGCGGGTCCAGGCGCCGCCTACGTAATTGAGGAGCTGCACCTCTTGCTGTGCGACAGACATCTCGCCAACTTCCTCCTTGTGCACAAGGCTCGCGGTTACGACCAGTCTAAGCCGCACCGACAGCTAAGGGCGGGAGGCGACTCCCGCCCTTAGCCATATGGTCTCGTTGCCCTGGCTAACCGTCGCCCAGCGTCTCCTCGAGTGCCTCCTCGATCGCCGCCCGGGCGCCGTCCATGGGCTGGCCCAGGCCTTCGACCCGCAGGGCGACCTGCCCTTGGGAATCGAGGACCGTTATGAGGTTCGTATGCGAGATCATGCCGTTGCCGGCGGGCCGGTACTGGACGCCCAGGAGGGTAGCGACCGCACGGGTTTGCGGCTCGGGGGCGGTAAGGAAGTGCCAGTTCTCCCTCTCCAGGCCGTTTTGCCTGACGTAGGCGGCCAGCGTCTCCGGCGCGTCGTTCCGCGGGTCGAGGGTGATCATCACGAACTGGGTTTGTGCCGCGCTGCTCTGGGCCATTTCCCCTTCCAGGCGCAGGGCGT
>CALKAI010000149.1 GCA_937983275.1 uncultured Trueperaceae bacterium
GTCCCAAGTATCTGTAATTCATGTTGTGCGTCCCTCCGCCGGCCATTGTAAACGCGGCGACAGAGCATTTCTGCACAAATGTTTAATTGTGCACTTTGCACTATTTATTCACATATTTCACACCCCGTTGCAATAGAACTCTCACACCGTGTAAAATACTTCACATAGGGACAAGGGGCCCAGTTACAGTTCGTGGCTCCGTCGCTGCCTACCTGAAAGGGGAAAGACATGGAAAACGTTAGAAAGCTAATCGGCGGTTTTATTGCAGCGGGTGTTCTGGCTGTTGCCGGAGTGGGGCTGGCGCAAGATGACTCTGCAACCGGAACCGTGGAAATCATCAACCAGATGGCATCGACAATCGAGATGCTAGATTCGGAGCCGGTCACCATCACCATTCTGGAGCTAGGCGACACGGCGACAGGTGTAGGCCACCACTCCTTCAGTTACAAGAACCATACGTTCGACGAGGCCCAGATAACAGCGAAGCTGGAAGACACTATCGACGGACTGACACTGACGGCCCTGGTATCGGTACAGGGCGGCAATGGAACCCCCGTTGCGAGTGTTCAGCTCGACACCACTGCCCAACCAATTATCTCGGGCGTACAGCCCGCGGCCGCGAAGACTGAAGCCGAAGTAGAGTTTGAGGCCGTAGCGAACCAGCCGATTACCGCGGGCAGCCTGGCCGTCATTTATACGATCAGCTCTGCCAACAACTGACCTGGGGACCAAAGCGGAGCATTGACTCTTCCGCAACCAGCTGAACAGAAGGAGGTGACAGTACATGCAATTGCGACCACTTGTCAGGCTTGCATTCTGTCTCCTCCTTCTCCTTAATGTTGCGCCTGCTTCCCTTGCCCAAACAGCCTCAGGCACGGTGAACATACAGGTCAACCTGTCGGACAGAATCCGGCTCGTCGACAACGGTCCAGTAACGATCAGGTTTACCGAACTGGCCAACTCAAACGATGAAGGACGCTGGGTTGAAGCTGAGGGTAAGCACGAGTTGGAATATCAGTGCACCAGTTTCTGGTGGATTGTGACCTCGTGTCCCAGCGTCAGGGTGGAGGCCAGGAACCTTCCGGAAGAAGTTACGTTACGAGCAACAGCCGAAACGAATCCCCGCCTGTCCGGGAACACGGTTGAGTTGAGCAACAGCGCAAGCACACTGATCTCTGGGGCGAGCTTCGAGATTTTACTCAACCCCACCCAAAGCGTTGATGTCAGGTTTGAAGGTTGGGCAAGTGGTCCCTTCGAAAGCGGTACCGTTACCATCGTGTACACTCTGGGCAACTGAAGGCTGTCCGAAGCCTACCAGGCAGCCTATAGGGGGGTTTGGGATGCACCTGAGGTCGCTCTCGCGACTGACAATCTGCGTCCTTCTTCTGACGCTCTCGTTCTCGAAAACACATGCTCAGCCTTCCGGCCACCTCTCGGTCGAGGTCGCGAACCCCGGTCCGGTGACCATAGAGCTTCGTGACGTCAATCGCTGGACGCAGGCAAGCGGTTCGCACCTCCTTGAATACGAGTATGGAGGGCCAGGAGGGGCGCTACCCCGGGGTACCATCACCGTTAGCGCGCGAGGAATCCCGGAACAACTTTCTTTGCGGGCAAGCGCACGAACCACGCCGGATGGTGGAGAGGGCCGCGCCGCGGTATCACTTGGCGATTACCAGCAGACTCTGATAACCGGCATCACCGCTCATCCGGTACACGGCCTGTACAGCGCCGAAATCCATTTCGAAGCACTGGCTTCCGCACCCTTCCCCAGTTCGATAATTACTGTCGTGTACACTTTCACCAACTGATGAACGAACGAATTTCTACGAGTCCGCTCCATCTTGTTTGCCGCCTGGCGCTGCTCCTTCTGTTCCTGCAGGCGGCCGGCCTGGCCCAGATAGAGGTGGTCGGCGAACTCGCACACCGCTTCGAGCTCCTCCCGGGAAACCAGGTGACCGGGGAGGTGCAGATCCGCAACAGCAGCGACAGTGTTGCCTCTGCGACCCTCTACCTGGAGGACGTCATCTACGATGGACGGCAGCTCCAGTACCTGCCCCCGGGCGAGTTTGAGCGCTCGAGTGCAGGCTGGACGACCATCAACCCCCCCAGTGTCGATCTCGCCCCCGGCGAGACCCAGGAAGTCACCTTCCGCATATCGGTTCCCAGCGACACTTCGCTGGACGGCACCTACTGGACGTCACTAATAATCGAGAACGCCGCTACCGAGGAGCAGGCGGTCGAGGATCAGCAGTTCGGGATACGAGCCATCACCCGCTACCAGGTAATGCTGGCCGTACAGCTGCCCACAGCCGATCCGGTACCCCTCACTTTTAATGATCCGGGGCTTCACCGCGGCGAGGAGGAGCAAACCTACCTGTTCACGGTTGCAATAGGCAACCCGGGTGATGCTCTCTACCGGGTGGCGACATACGTTGAGGTATACGATCCGAACGGCACTCCCATCACAACAGTCGAAGGCCAGGAGCGCTCCATCTACCCAGGCGCAATGGTCGACCAGGTGTTCGAACTTGGAGAACTCGAGGACGGCATCTATAGCGTCCTTGTGGTCGCGGATGGCGGAGCATTGGGGGCGTACGGGGCGCGGTACAACCTGGAGGTCTCTGCCAACCAGGAGTAGGCGAGGCGCCGCTGGGGTGTGGCGGTTGCTGCTGGTGGTTTTCCTCTGCCTGTTCCTCTCGAACGCACTGGCGCAGGTGACCCTCCAGTTCACCTCCCCGGCGCAGGTAGTGAACCCCGGCGAGAACCTGACGCTCGTCGTTACTGTCCAGAACAACTCGGGTGAACAGATCCGGGCCGGTAGTGAGGTGGAGTTGCCCGAAGGTTGGCAGCCTGTAATACCGCTGGGCCAGCTGGTTTTGGCACCGGGTGCGCAACAGGTCATTCCGTTCGTGGTCCAGACCAATCCAGGCAGCCCGCCCGGCGAACACGAGGTAACTATCCAGATCGAACCGTTGGGCGACGATGAGTACGAGCCGGTGGTCGCGAGTCAGACGGTCGAGGTGGCTACCGTCGTCGACCTGGGCATCAGCGCGATCAACACGCCGCGAGTCGTAGTAGCACAGAGTTTCACCTTCCAGGCCCAGGTCACCAACAACGGGAATACACCAGCGGCCGTCCGTGTAGAGGCGACCAGCAGCATCAACGCCGCGGTGACCGCCATGCCAAACCGGTTCACCATCAGACCCGGCGAGAGCCGACAGCTGGACCTAGAGGTCACGGACCTCTCGCAACTCGACAGGGCGCGCCGGCAGTTCATCACCCTGAGCCTTTACCGCGAGGGCCATGCCGAGCAGGTCGCAAGGCAAGTCGTATCGGTGGAGCGGGTGCCGTCGGTACTGCCTGAGACGAGCGCCTACAGGCTCTACCCGATCGATCTTACTGCCCGGGCCGGAGGCGGCCTGCAGGAGCGCAGCTTCACGAATGGCACCTTCTCGGTCGTTGCCGTAGGCTCCGGTGCTCTGGCAGAGGACGGCAGCGACCGCCTAAACTTCCGCATCTCGGAGCGGCTGCTGCAACCCTACAGCCAGAATTACATCCGCTACAGCAGGGGTACTTTCCAGGGCACCGTGGGCGACGTCTACCTCGCGCCGGCCGGATTCGCACGGTCGGTCCGGGGGCCGGGCGTACACCTGGGAACTGACCTTGACGTGCCCGGTTTCCAGCGCGTTCGCGCCCAGCTCATCGCCGCCTACCCCGAAGCGCCACAGCTTGCCGCAAATCTCAACATGGTGTTGAACGAGAGCCTCACGCTGCAACCCTTCACCACCGTGAGCCCGGACCACGGCGCGCACGGGCTCACTGCTCACCTCCAAACGGGTTCGGACGAGGAGATTCGCCTTCGCGTGAGTCCCGCCCTTGGTCTCGCCCATGGCGGCGAAGTACACAGGCTCGATATCGCGGCAGAACTCCAGGCCCAGGCAACCTGGTCGGGCAACCGCTTTCGGGTCAGCAGCGAATACCGCGACGACAGCTGGTCCCAGGGTGACGGGCCAACCTGGGACAACTCGTTCCAGGTTCAACTGAGACTCGACCAGTTTGCCGCCCAACCGCCCTTCCAGGGGCTCGCACTTCCCGAGACCCGGCTCGAGCTAAGGTACGTCGCCGGCCACACGCGGGAGCCCAACGAGACGGTCTGGACGAGCGACGACCGCTTCGATCTTGGCGTCAACTCCCGCCTGAGCTGGGGGACTCTGGACCTTAGCTACCAGATGCGGTCAGGTCGAGAGTGGCTGCACCATGAGGTGGTGGGGGTGGCCAGCAACCTTGACGTTGGCCCGTTCACCGTAGCCGGCCGGATCGACTGGAGCCAGCGGCAGGCATTGGAGCCTGCCGCTGGGGAAATGACCGAAAGCTGGGGCGTCCAGCTCAGCGGAACCACGAGTTTTCTTAGCGGCATCTTCGGCAGCCGCGTGAACGCCCGGATCTCCGCCGCACCGCTCGAGCTGGATCAACTCTCGCTCGTCGCCCAGTGGGAGGGGCCGCTGGGAGCGGGCCTGCAACTTGATGTCGGTACAGAGTACCGTTTGCGCGGCTACAGGCTCCTCGACACCGAGGCCGGTCTGGAGGTGAGCCTGCGGGACGGTTCAACCGTTGGACTGGGCGGCACCTTGCGATTGTTTCGGGAGAGGGAACCGGCATTGGGGTTCTGGGCCTCCTACACGTATCCGTTCGACGTGCGCCTCGGTTTGCGCAGCGACATAGGCGCCGTCTACGGCCGGGTGACGGACGCTTCGGGCGAGCCGCTGCCCGACCTGATCGTCTCGATCGCCGGCAACTCGACGTCGACTGACGCCCAAGGCAACTTCCGCTTCCCTGCCGTCGAAGAGGGCGAGCGGTACCTGCAGATCATGCCCGGCCAGCTGCCCGGCGACTGGTCGGTGGCGCCGGCCAACCTCATACCCGTGGTGGTCGTGCCCGGGGAGGAGCACCGCGTGGACATGCAGGCCGCACCTACGGCGCAGGTCCAGGGGCGCTTCGTCTACCAGGCATCCCAGGAGGCGCAGGAGGACGTGATCCTCGGCATGGCCGGCCCTGCCGCAGGTGAACGCGCCGTCGCCGGAATTCGCGTGCAGGCGCGCATGGGCGAGCGGGTTCGCACCGTCAGCAGCGACCCCGACGGGAACTTCAGGTTCGAGATGCTGCCGCACGGCGAGTGGCAGTTGAGTGTAAGCGCACCCGAGCTCGAGGGTTACTACCGGCTCGAGCCGAGCATCGTGCAGATGGAGCTGGCGCCGGGTGAGGAGCGGGAGATCGAGATCTCCGTGATCCCCGTGCCCCGGCGCCTGCAAATCTTCGACGGCGGGACGATAGGCGTCCCCTGACCGCGCCCGACGTTACTGGACCAGCTGCGCTTCCATCGTTATCTCGGTGCCGGCCAGAGCCCTGCTCACAGGGCAGTTCTCCTTCGCGCCCTCGGCATGCTTCATGAACTCATCCTCGCTCAGGCCGGGAACACTCGCCCTGGTCACGAGGCGGCTGCCGGTGATGGTGAAGCCGTCGCCCTCCTTCTCGACGGTCACGTGTGCCTCGGTGTCGACGTACTCCGGCTCATAGCCGGCTCCCGCCAGAGCCAGCGACAGCGCCATCGAGAAGCAGCCCGCGTGGGCCGCCCCGATGAGCTCCTCGGGATTCGTCCCGGTGCCCGACTCGAAACGCGAACCGAACGAGTACTGGCCCTCGAAGGCGCCGCTGCCCAGGCTCATTTGGCCGCTGCCCTTCATGCCGCCTTCCCAACGTGCGTTTGCCTTGCGTGTTGGCATTCGTTCTCCTCTCCTATTTGGTTATCCCCTCATACTCGCATCGCCTGAGGAATTAATGGGCAGCGAATCGCACTGAAATCTGCTGGCTACATCCCGAAAGGGCAAGGGAACCCTATCCCTGCTTTCGCTGCCACCCCTCGCGCACCTGCGTCGATGAGATGTCCTCACGGAACCGCTGGGCCGGGAGCTCGACGAATAGGCCCCGGTGTTGTGCGGGAACTTCGAGATCGTCCAGGGAGCGGAAGCGCCCGTCACGCAGGCGGCCGGCAACCAGGAAGCTGTTGCCCAGGGAGCGCAGTTCCTCCAGCGTCGCGTCGCGGCTCTCTGCGGAGCCGTAGAAGCGGGGCTCGAGGATCCGTTCCGCCGTGTCCACTCCCACAACGAAGGGCGTGCCGGGAAAGAGTTTTCCCTTCTCCACGAACAGGGAGGCCCTGCTCAGCAGCACGGGCGCGCGACCCAGGAACTGGGCTGCCCTACGGCGCGCCTCGAGCATGTCGAACGGCTCCTTGTCGGCATTCCGCAGCGGGATTTCGAACACGACGGGCCTGTCCAGCAGTTCGCCGGCAGCCTGGGCCAGCTTCCAGTGACCCTCATGTACCGGGTTGAAGGCGCCGCTCAGGATGGCGATTTCCTCTGGCGGTCCTCCTCTGAAGGAGCCGGCCGGCCCGAGCAGCAGCCACTCCCGGTCGCCGTTCACGAACTCCTGAACGTGGGGAGAGGGCTCGAGTTTCGCAGTGAGCCTCTCTTCGGCGAGAAGCTCAGGGAGGGGAACGCCCAACACGCCGCTGGAGCTGGCGATGGCGTGGAGGACGAGGTGGGAGATGAGGGATTCCTCTGCCTCCCTTGATCTCTTGCCCTTGGCGAGCGTGAGGCTATAGGAGGTGGTGCCGAACGCGTCGTGTACGGCCAGCTCCATGCGGTGCTCGCCGCGCTTCGCCCGGTCGGTGGCGATGGTGGCGCTCAGGCCAATGCCCAGCACCGGGGTGTGTTCCGCGGCGAGGGTGCGGGCGCGAGTGAATGCCGCGCGGGCCATCGCGCCCGCCGTTTCGGCCGAGGTAAACCGCTCCGGCAGATAACCGATTAGGCTCGCCATCGAGGGCGGCGAGTAGCGGTCGGTCGCCTCCAGGATCGTGCGGGAGGAGCCGCCCTCGGAGTGGAGCCACCAGAGGGCGAGCGAGCCCGCGCCCGCGAACTCGTAGACCAGTTGGGGGGCGGTGGCGTGGATGCGCCGCACTACTTCGGTAGGTTCCACAACCCGTAGGTTAGCCGAACTAGCGGACTTTTACCTGGAAGCTGAGCCGGCACGAGATCGCCGACGTTGCTGCTTACCAGCCTGCCGCTAAGCGTGACAGCGCCGCGTACCCGGACAGCTCAATCTTAGCAACCGAGCCGTCCTCCACCCAAGGTTTTCTCATGCCGAAGTTGAACCGCAGCGCGACAACGGCTTCTCTTACCGGTTGTTGTCTCCGCCCGCGATGGTTGTGAGGACTTCGTACCTTTCGTCGAGGGCAACCAGATGGGCCCGTTGCCCAACGGCCAGCTGTCCCCGGTCGTGCAGGCCCAGGTAGCGGGCGGGCACGAGCGAAAGATGCCTGCTGGCCTGCACCAGGGGCACCCCCGCAGCCAGCGCGTTCCGCAACGCCTGATCCAGGGTCAGCACGCTTCCCGCCAGGGTTCCGTCGGCGAGCCGCGCGGTGCCCCCCTCGACCACGACCTCCTGGCCACCCAACGAACTGCGGCCATCCCCCATGCCCCCGGCGGCCATGCAGTCCGTGACGAAGAGCAGCCGGTCGAGCTTGGCGGCGCGTGCCGCATGCAGGGACCCGGCCGCAACGTGATGGCCATCGAAGATGAGCTCGGCATAGGCGCGGCGCAGCGCCAGGGCCGCTCCGGCCACACCGGGCTTGCGGCCCTCGATGCCGCCCATGGCGTTGAAGAGGTGCGTGAAGCCGACCTCCCCGCCCTCGTCCCATACGGCGTTCGCCAACTCTGCCACCTGCTCGTAGCTGGCTACCGAATGCCCCACGCTCACCCGTACTCCTGCGCGGGCGAAGCGGCGCGCGGCCTCCAGGGCGCCGGGAAGCTCAGGCGCGATGGTCACGACACGAACGACGTCGAGCTCGAGCACCTCTTCGACCAGCTCGGGGGTAGGATCAACCGCGTAGGGAGGCTGAGCACCCAGTCGCTGGGGACTTATGAACGGCCCTTCCAGATGGGCTCCGGGGATATCGGGGAGGTCCTGACGGGGCCCGCTGACGATCGACGCGACGCCCCGCAACGCCTCCAGCACCTGCGGCCAGGGATTGGTGATCGTCGTCGGCAGGATGGTGGTGGTGCCGTGCCGCAGGTGGAAACGGGCCAGCTCCCGCACGGCCTTGGCCCCGTCCATGGTGTCGAAGCCGCCCCCGCCGTGCACGTGGACGTCTACGAAGCCGGGCAGGATCAGCGGGCCGTCGACCGGTGCCGGCTCGATCTCCCGAATGAACTCGTCGAACCAGATGCGACCGCGAACGAGACCGTCTGGGGTAAGGATGAGACCCTCTAGGCGTTCCATAAGTGAGCGGCCCGGACGCAATGCCGGGCCCGCTAGACTCAAACCGTGGTGGTTACCTTCTTGAGGTTACGTGGCTGGTCCGGGTCGAGGCCCAGCGTAGAGGTGAGGTGCAGTGACATGAGCTGACCAACCAGGACATGCAGGAACGCCTCGGTAGCCGGGTGCAGACCGCCGGGCAGGGGCACGCGGGTACGTCCCATCTCCAGCAGATCGCGGTCGGCACTGACGACGGTCACGTCCGCACCGATCTCGGTCAGGCGCGTCAGCAGCTGCTCGTTGGACGAGCGGGTCGCATCGCTCAGGCCCATGAGGATCACCGGCGAGCGGCGGTCGAGGGCCGCGAAGGGACCGTGCTGGAACTCGGCACTCGAGTAGGCCTGGGTTCCCTTGTAGGTGGTCTCCTTCAGCTTCAGCGCTGCCTCCTGGGCGGCCGCGAGCGAAAGGCCGCGGCCCAGCACGTAGAGCTGCTTGGCGTGGGCAAGGCGCAGGGAGGCGGCATTGATCTCTTCCTGCTCCCCCAGCAGCTGTTGCATCGCGCCCGGAACGGCGCGCAACGCCTCCAGCAGTTCCTCGTCACCCGACCAGTGGGCCACAACCAGGGCAAGGAGCATCATCTGCGAGGTGAAGGTCTTCGTGGCGGCAACCGCCTCCTCCTTGCCTACGCCCTGGAAGAGGTGCACGTCAGCAATTCCGGCCATGGGGCTCGCCTCGTCGTTGGTGACCGACAGGGAGAGCGCGGCCGTACCGGCGAGCTTCTCGAAGGTGATGCGGACGTCCTCGGAACGGCCCGACTGGCTCACCGCGAGAGCGGCAAAGCCGGCGGCCTTGAAGGGAGCGTCGTAGACGGTGAGCAGGCTGGGCTCAACCGCGGCCGCGGGGATGCCCAGGTAACGGCCCAGCAGGTAGCGGAAGAAGGTGACGGCGTTACCGGAGGAGCCGCGCGCGACCGTGAGAACTGCCGGTACGTTGCGCTCCCGCAAACCCTCCGCGGCCCGGACGGGCGCATCGCTGTCGATGAGCTCCCTTAGCGCCTGCGGCTGGAAGTTGATCTCACTCTCGAACTTGCTCACTTGGCCTCCTTGCACATTGTCAAGGTAAGCCTAACCGACAGGCAGGGGGTTACGAGGTTTGGCCGGCGTACCGCCCGGAGCCGGCACGCTCGCCGCCCCGGTCGCCGTCATCCTCGCTGGCGGCCGGGTCGCGCAGGGGCGCCACCGTCTTGCCCTTGGGGACCCGGTCAGGAAATACGAAGCCGATCATCCAGAGCAGCCACAGCGAGAGAACCCGCACCGGCTTCCAGAAGAGCAGCAGCGTGAGGAGGCCCAGGCCCAGCATGAACAACGTCGCCCCGTCGAAGAAGCCCACATTCATGAAGAGGGGGAGGCCAACGGCGAACAGCACGATGCACACGATGAAGAAATTCAGGGCGATGGTAATCAGCTCGTTGCCCTCGAGGCGGGTGTAGACCGAGCCGCACACCGGGCACCTGTTCTTGACCGAGAAGAGTCCCTTGTGGACGCTGCCCTGCTCACACGCCGGGCACTTCCAGCCGAAGTTGGTAGTGAAGAAGCGGCGGGCCAGCAAGCCCACCTGATCGACCGCCACCTCACGGAAGAACGTCTGCTTGCGCTCCCCGGAGTCGGTCGCCTCTATTTTCTGTTTTTCTTTTGCCTGCATAGGGGGCACCTTTCACCGGCAATCCTACTCCCTGGCAGGCGGCCAAAGGCGTCCCCCACACGACAGGCGCTTACCTTCCGTAAGCCTCCCTGAGCGTCGCAATATCGAGCTTCGTCATCGGCATGAACGCCTCGACCACACGGCCCACCCGGGCCGGGTCGGGATCGCTCATCATTTGCCCAAGCTCACGCGGGACGATTTGCCAGGAGACGCCGAACTCATCCTTCAGCCAGCCGCACCGCTGCGCCGCCGGGTCGCCGCCGCGGGTGAGTTCGTTCCAGTAGTAGTCGATCTCTGCCTGATCCCGACATTCGACCAGCAATGCTGCTTCCTGAACCGTTCCCGTCGAAGTAGCCATGTCAGTCCGCGTTCAGGTTGAACGACCAGAGAATGCCGTAGCGGTCGCGGCACTCGCCGTAAAGCTTCGCCCAGTCGGTCGACTGCAGGTCCATCGTCACCTCGCCGCCCTCCTTCAGGGCCTCGAACAGCCGCCTCGCCTCCTCCTCCGACTCCGTGTCGACGAGGAGCGAGAAGTTGTTGCCAACGCTCAGCGGGGCCGAGTACCCCGGCGAGATGTCCGACGCCATCAGGACGATGCCGTCCTTCAGCTCCAGTGAGACGTGCGCCACCAGGTCGCCGTCGGCGCCCTCGCCCATCCCCATCTCCTGGTAGGTGTGTATGCCGGTAATCGTCCCGCCGAAGACGCCTTCGTAGAAGCGGAACGCCTCCCGCGCCTGACCGTCGAAGTTGAGGTACGCGTTCAGTGCCTTCATTCACTGCTCCTCACCGGGGGCTGGCCGCCACGGGTGACGGTCACGAGTTGGAATTGCCTGACAATAAGGACCTCCGGTGGCGCTGTCAAGAATCAACTGCCGGGGCTCAGGCTAGCGGCGGTAACGGGGCCGTCCGGCGTTCTCGGAGTGACCCCCGGCGCCGTGCCCGGTAAGCCAGCACCCACACGGCCTCATCCGCAGGGTGTAGTATCGGGAACGGTCGGCAGGGTGTGAAGCGCCAGTACGTGAGCGCACGAGCCCGCCGCAAGCAACAGGCAACTCCTATCCGACACGGATTCAGTCTCGAAAGCTTGCAACCGGCCACATTCCGGGCACAACAGCCCACCGCCGCAGGCGCCGGTCATTCGGGCCCCGCCGCTGCGAGCGCTACGGTTACAGCCGCAAGCGAGATTGGATTTGATGTTCGAACAGTTCGACATAGACGCGCGCGTCCTCGAGGCGCTGCGCAGTAAAGACATTACTGCCCCTACCCCTGTTCAGAGTGCCGCCCTTCCCGAGGCGCTGGCCGGCCGCGACGTGCTTGGCCAGGCCCGCACGGGCACCGGCAAGACGCTGGCCTTCGCGATCCCCATCGCACAGCGTCTCGAAGAGGACAACACAAGGGGCAGAGCACCCCGCGCCCTCATCCTCACCCCCACCCGCGAGCTCGCCCTCCAGGTGGCCGGAGAGATCGAGTGGCTCGCCAGGCACCTGAACATAACCGCGGTGTACGGCGGTACCGGCTACGGCACCCAGGCGGGCGCCCTCAAGCGCGGCACCGACGTCATCGTCGCCACGCCCGGCCGCGCCATCGACTACCTGGAACGCGGCATCCTCGACCTGAGCGCGGTCCAGATCGCCGTACTCGACGAGGCCGACGAGATGCTCTCCATGGGCTTCGAGGAGGACGTCGAGAAGCTGCTGGGCGCCACGCCCGCTGAGCGGCAGACGATGCTGTTCAGCGCCACCCTGCCCCACTGGGCACGGCGCATCTCCGAGCAGCACCTGAAGGACCCGTTCGTCGTGAACGTCGTCCGCGACGAGGAGGTCAACTACGAGGAGCTCGCCATCGAGGCGCCCATGGGCCGCCGCGAGGCGGTACTCGCCGACGTCCTCCACCTCCACGGCGGCTCCCGCTCGATCGTCTTCGCGGGAACGAAGGCCGAGACCGACGCCCTGGCCAGGAACCTGAGCGCCAAGAACATCGCTGCCGAAGCGATCCACGGCGACCTCAACCAGGCCCAGCGCGAGCGCGCCGTCGAGCGGCTCCGCAGCGGCCAGGTGCGCGTCCTCGTCGGCACCGACGTGGCCGCCCGCGGCCTCGACATCCCGGCGGTGGACCTGGTGGTGCACTACAGGCTGCCGAATGACTCTGCCTCCTACCAGCACCGCTCCGGTCGTACCGGCCGTGCGGGACGCTCCGGCAAGGTCGTCATCTTCTACGGCCCGCGCGAACGCGGCCCCTTGACCGGCCTGGAGCGCGCCGTGAAGCGCCGCTTCGAGCGCGCGCCGGTGCCGCAGCCGGAACAGGTGCAGGAGGCGAAGCTCTCTGCCCTGCTCGAGCAGGTCGACGGCCAGGATGAGGCCGACCTGAAGGTGTGGGGCGACGTCGCCCGCCGCTGGATCGACGAGGGCAACGACAAGGCCGTCGCCGGCGTGCTCGCCCTCATGCTGGGCGGCCGCCCGCCGCAGCGAAGCCTGCTCACCTCGGAAGAGGGCTGGGTAACGCTGCAGCTGAGCGGACGCCCGCTGCACACGCCGCTCGTCGTGCGCCTCCTCAAGGAGGAGGGCGTTGGTGACGTGGGCCGCATCGCCGAAGCACAGGACGGCGCCTACGTCGACGTGCGCCCGGCCGAGGCCAAGCGCCTCGAAGGCAAGGACCTGGCCGGCGCGGTCGTGTCACGCGCGACGACTGCTCCCGAGCCGGCCGCTCCGCGCGGTCCGCGCGGCGGCGGTCGCCAGCGGGGCGGCTACCGCGGTCAGGGCGGCAGGCCCTCCGACCGGCGCGGCGGCTTCCGCGGTGGTTACCGTGGGTCGCGCGGGCAGGGGCGCTAGGCGCTCAAGC
>CALKAI010000150.1 GCA_937983275.1 uncultured Trueperaceae bacterium
CGAGACTCCGTCCCTGTGCACTGCCACGATGGTAGTTCCATGCATGCGATCCATAAGCTTACGCACTCTACCAGTTGCCTCCGGAGCTGCCCGTCTCCGTAGCTCATGTCGAATGAGGGGGGAGTGTGTGCCACGCCGGGTGGATTCCGGGCCCGGCAGGACAAGGCGGGTTAGCATTGGCCGATGCCATTTTTTGAGTTGGCCGGCGGAAGGCTGGAAGCAGTAGTGGGCCCGATGTTCAGCGGGAAGTCCGAGGAGCTGATCAGGCGTGTGAAGCGCGCGCTCATCGCGAAGCAGGAGGTGCAGGTCTTCAAGCCGGCACTCGATGACCGTTACGCCCGCAGCGCGGTTGCGTCACACTCCGGACAGGCGATCGACGCGGTGCCGGTCGACGGCGTGGAGCAGATTCGCGCGGCTGTCAAAGGCTCTACCGAAGTGATTGCGCTTGACGAGTGCCAGTTCTTCGACATGGCGGTCGTGGACCTGTGCCTGGAACACGCCGATGGGGGCAAGAGGGTCATAGTGGCGGGCCTCGACCTCGACTTCCGTGGCGTCCCCTTTGGCCCTATGCCGCAGCTCCTCGCCCATGCCGAACTCGTCGACAAGCTCACCGCCATTTGCCGCTGCGGGCGCCAGGCGACCAGGACGCAACGGCTCATCTCGGGCTCGCCCGCGCATTTTGACGATCCCGTAATCCTCGTGGGCGCAGCGGAGAGCTACGAACCCCGCTGCCGCGAGTGCCACGTGGTCCTGCGCGAGGAGCGGGCGGTACCGCTGTTCAGCTGACAGTGTGAGATGCGCCACAGTTGGAAGCTGGCGGCGAAAGCATGTGAGAAAAATGATCGTGAATGTGATAGCGTGCCTTGTACTCTCAAGCTAATCGCACGCTTTCCCTTCCGACTTCATTTCATCTGGCCCGTATTGAGCCACCAGGAATCGTCTGTTCCTGATGTGAGGCACGAGCATGCTCTCGACAAAGTCTGTTCCCCTGCCGCTGCAAGCTACCCTCTCC
Source organism: uncultured Trueperaceae bacterium (assembly GCA_937983275.1). Classification (GTDB taxonomy): domain Bacteria; phylum Deinococcota; class Deinococci; order Deinococcales; family Trueperaceae; genus CALKAI01. The sequence goes on from CALKAI010000150.1 coordinate 1,013, forward strand.
GGCGATCCGCACTTCCGGTGGGGTGAGCAGGACCTGCGCATTGAGGCCAAGAAGCCCCTTGCGCTCCTCTGCATCCTGAGCATCAGTGAAACCGGCTGGGAACGGGAGGAGCTGGCCCAGCTCCTGTGGGGCCCGGGACGCCTCCTGAACGTCCGGCAAGCCCTCTACCAGCTGCGCCAGCTGCCGGGCGCCGACGAGTGGCTGGACGCAGGGGAGCTCGTCTCCGTCCTCGTGGAGTGCGACGTGCGCGCCTTCGAGGCGGCGATGAGCGAGGAGCGGTTCGCGGACGCCCTGGAGCTGTGGCGCCCGCCCTTGCTGGGCAAGGGCCTGCTGCCCAACGAGTCGGCATTCGTCGAGTGGCTCGAGGTCGAGCGCTCGCGCCTCGACCGCCTCTACGCCCGGGCACTGGAGGGGCGCACCCTCGAGCTCGAACGGGGCGGCGATTTCGCCGGGGCCCTGGCACTGGTCGACCGCTCACTGGAACTGGATCCCCTGCGCGAGAACGGCTACCGGGCGGCGATGCGTCTCAGCTACCTGCTTGGCGACCAGGAGAGCGCCATCAACTATTTCCGGCGTTGCACCCGTGTCCTGCGGGAGGAGTTCGACAGCGACCCTCTGCCTTCTACGGTGGCTCTGGCCAACACGATCGCCGCAGGGGAGACCCTGCCGGTCCGGGTTGCGGCCGCGACGCTGCCGGAGAACCTGGCCTGGCTGCTCAGGTTCGTCGTCATCGGCAGGGGCCGCCTGTCGACCGCAGAACTGGCCGCCAGCCTCCAGTGGCACGAGTTCGAGGTCGCCAGGGGTCTCGAGGAGCTCGAGCAGCGGAAGCTCCTCCAGGCCGGCGGCGCTGTGCCGGCGCATACGCTCGAGGAGGTGCGCGGCGTCATAGCTCCTGCGCCGGTGCGGCTCGCCGCCCAGCGGCTTGCCTCGAGCCTGGGGGACCAGGAGGATTACGACCGCGAACTTCTCCTGGCAGAGCTGTGGCTGCTGGCTTTGGAGCCCGGTCGCGCCGCGCCGCTCTACCTCAGGGCGCTGGAGCGAGCGTTCAGGGAGGAGCTCCGGGAGCAGATACCCGAACTCGCCTACCGCGTCCTCTGGACGGGCACCCCGAAGCAGCGGTTCGAAGCCGCGCTGATCCTGGAGGAGGTAGCGCAAAGCGGCGGTGACGAGGAGCTGCAGGGGGCGCTGCTCGATCTGGCGGGCGAGGTGGCCTGGGACCTGCAGGACGACGAGCTGCTGATCCGGGCAAAGCTGCGCAGGGCCCGTCAGCAGCTGCGCGCCGGCAATCCCGCTGGGGCGCGCGAGCTGGGTGAAAGTGCATTGGAGAACGCCCGGCGCATCGGCAGTGAGCTGCTGCAGGCGCAGGCGAACGCCACCCTTGGAGTCACCCACTTTTCGCAGGGCGACCTGCCGGGAGCCAGACGCTACTTCGAGGCTAACCGGGAGAGTAGCCTGGACGACGAGAAGTTCCGGGCGCTGAACAACCTCGGTGCGGTTGCCGGGCTGCAGGGGGACCTCGAAGGGTCCTACGGCTTCCTCGAGGAGGCACTCACCCTGGCGCGTCGCCGAAGGCGGGTGCAGGACGTAAGCGCCTGCCTGAACAACCTGGCCGCGACTGCCGAACGGCTGGCGGCCTACGACCATGCGATCAGGCGAATCCGGGAAGGGCGCGACCTGGCCCGTCGGGCCGGCAACGTGAACATGAGCACGCAGCTTCTCCTGAACCTGGCCCAGGTCTTCTACCGGCAGGGCTCCCTGGGTCCGGCCTGGAACACCACCTGCGAGGCGCTGGACGAGGCGCTCCAACAGGACGACATGCGCCTCACGGGCCAGGCTTACGAGCAGCTCGCGCAAATCTCCCGCTTTGCCGGGGCCTGGGAGGAGGCGGCCCGCAACCTGGAGCTGGCACTATCCTCCTACGAGGGCACCGGTGACGCCCGCAAGCTGGCCAGCGCCAACTGCGCCCTCCGGCTACTGGAATACGTCAGGTCCCCACGGTCCGGCAGCAACGAGGCGAGGGAGTCCATCGAGCAGCTGAGCGCTCTGGGTGCCGAGATCGGGCGCTGGTGCTGGGCCGAGCTGGCGCTGCTCGAGCAGGACCCCGAGTTGGCCATGAAGTGGGCCGGGAAAGTGACCGAGGGTGGCGAGAACCGGCACCTGGCATTCCTGGCTCAGCTCGCCCGGCTGCGGACCCTGCTCCTGCAGGGGGCCGTACCGGAAGTTCCCGCGCCACTCCTCCAGGACCTCGACTCGCTCCGGGTTGTCGAGGCGCCCATCGCCCACCTCATCGCCGCGGCATGTACAGCCGGACCGGCAGGGGAGTCTCATCAGCGCAAGGCACGCGAGCTTCTCGAAGAGCAGGCCTCCGGATTGCCCCGCTCGCTGCGCGACACCCACCTCTCCCTGGCGGAAGACCCGCAGGTCTACCTGCCCCGGCTGGAGCTGGACCAGCGGCACTGAGCGGACCCTTCCGCTCCAACTGACCCCCGAAAACCCGCCAATCGGTTTTTTGACGCCCGATTCACGGCCTCCCCCTAACCTTGGCCATACGAACCTCGCCCGTCTGCTCCGGCAGGAGGTACGTCGCTGCATCGGCTTCGGGAGATGTCCCGACGTCGTGCAGCCGATTGGAGTATGCGGATGCAAGCACGCGACAACCGTTACATCCTGCGCCTCTGGTGGGACGGCGAGAGGGATGACCAATGGCGGGCCAGCCTGCGTGACATAGACAGCGAGGACGTCATCAACTTTGCGTCAGTCGAGCAGCTGGTCGTCTACCTGGGCACGCTGACCCGTTTGCTCTCGGAGGACGGGTTCGAGAGCAAACGGGCCAGGAACAACTAGGAATTCCGCGGTACGCGGGGAGGAGCAGGCATGGGAAAGATCTATCTGGGTGAAGCATTCGGGCTGTTGGGCAAGACGATGCCGTTCATATGGGCACGGCTCGGTTCCTACCTGTTGTTGGGGCTGGGGCTGGGCATCTACTTCGCCGTAATTGGCGGGATCGCCTGGCTGTTGGGTTCACTGTGGGGACCGCTGGGCTTCATTATCTTCCTGGCCGGCGTCGGGGGCGCGTTCGCGGTGGTGCGCTGGGTGACCCGCTACTACTTCTACCTGCTCAAGGCCGCCCACACCGCGGTAATGACGGAGATCATCGTCTACGGGCGGGCCCCGGAGGGCTCGCAAATCGAGTACGGGCGCAAGGCGGTCACCGGCCGGTTCAAGGACACCAGCATCATGTTCGCGGTCGACCTGCTGGTTGACGGCGCCGTGAAGGCCATCGTGCGCACCTTCACGCGCATCGCAAGCATCCTGCCGATCCCCGGATTGCAGGGACTGGGCCGCCTGCTGGAACGAGTCGCGGTCGCTTCTACGACCTATATCGACGAGTCGATCCTGAGCCGCGCCTACGCGCGGCGGGAGCAGAACGTGTGGGCGGTGGCACACGAGGGCGTGGTGCTCTACGCCCAGGCCTGGAAACCTATCCTCGCCAACGCGGTCGTCCTGGCGCTCCTCGGCTACGTCGAGTTCTTCCTGCTCCTCGCCATCCTGGGCATCCCGGCCCTCGCCATCGCCGCCGTCATTCCCGGCATCAATCTCGTCCTGGGAGTCGCCGTAATCCTGGCCGCCTGGATGATCAAGCTCGCGGTCGGGGACGCGCTGGCAATGGGCGCCACCCTTATCGCCTACCACCGGGCGACCGAGGACATGGAGCCCAATCCGGAGTGGATCGCCAGGATCGAGGGTGTGAGCGGGAAGTTCCGGGAGCTGGGCCAGAAGGCCCGCGACGCCGTCAGCGCCGACCCGGATGGCACTGCCGCCGGGATACCCGACCTCCCTGCCGGTGAGCCGCTGGGACAGGGGGCGACCGGCACCGCTGCGCCCGCCCCACACCCAGCCCCGGCGCCACTGGCCGCCAGCCCCGTCAGCGCGCCTGCTGCCGAGACGGCTTCAGGAGAGGCAACTGACGTGCCCAGGGGACCGTCGCGTGGAGGGATCACAGAGGCATGACCAGGGCAAACTTCTGCTCTGCCTTCATTCGCCTGCTGCTGGCATTGGGACTGGTACTTCTGGCTCCCGGTGGCACCCGGCTGGCCCCATTGGTGGCCGCCCAGATCGAGGCCAACCAAAGCTACGAAGCGGCACGCGAGAACTTCGAGGAGGTGATGCGCGCCATCGAGGAGCTGCGCGCCTCGCTTGACCGCACGAAGTTCGACCTGGACGACCTGGCGCTGGAACTGGCGTTCGAGGATGCCGCTACGATCACCGCCTGGGTGAAGGAGAACATCGGTTACCAACCATACGCGGGCGTGCTGCGTGGGGCGCAGGGAACGCTGGCCTCTGCCTCAGGCAATGCCCTCGATCAGTCGCTCCTGCTGGCCGGCCTCCTGGGCGATGCGGGCTACGAGGTCCGCATCGCCCGCGGGGAGCTATCCGAGGCGCAGGCCGCCGAACTCCTGGCACTCACCGCCAACGCCTCCTTCGGTATCGACAGCGAGGCCATCCTGGAGAGGGCCGCGCCGGTGTTCGAGCGGCTCGCGCAGCTGCCCGGTGTCGACGCCGGTCTCCTGCGGGATTCCTTCGAGCTGGCGCTGCAGCCGCCGCAGGCGACTGACGGGATGCTGGCCGAGGCAACCGGAACCGCCCAACTCCTCACCGACACCCTCCAGGCGGGCGGCAGGGGGCTGGGCGGGGACGAGGTCCAGGAGGCCCTGCTGAGGGAGGCCCGCGATTACGCCTGGGTGGAGTACCGCTTCGCCAGCAGCGACCCGTGGACGGCGGCCCACCCTGCATTCGAGCCGGCAGCAGAGGTCGAGGCCAGCGAATACTTCGGGAGCGAAATACCCGAGCGGCTGCAGCACCGCGTGCGCATCGAGGTGACCATCGAGCGGAAACTGGGCGACAAGCTCGAGGTGCTGCCCGTGATGGATCCCTGGGAGCGCCCCGTCGCCAATCTGGGCGACACGGTGATCACCTACTCGAACGTTCCCAACGCTACGGACCCCGTGCTGGAGGGGAACCTGAAAGCCGCCCTCGAGCAGAGCGACTTCTTCATACCTGTATTCAATGGCGAGACGGCCCCGGGAGCGCAGGCGTTCGACGCGGAGGGCATCCTGCTGGAGCCCTCGCTTGCCGGTGACGACCGCGCCGGAATCTTTCGCCAGGTGAACAGGGGCTTCCAGGACGCAACCTCGCTCCTGGGCGGCCTTGGCCGGACCGGCACGCCCAACAACGACCCGATGGGGCTAACCGCCCAGTGGATAACCATCACGACCATTGAACCAGGCGGAGAAGAACGCGCTCACACCCGCACCATCTTCGACCTGCTGGGCGACGAGGCCCGGGCCGCCGGGGATACCTTCCTGGAGACGGGCCGCCAGCAGGAGGCAAAGCTCGCGCTGATGACCGAACAGCGCATGATGGCCGTGCCCGGCGCCGTCAATCCGCTGCAGGTCGTCGACGGGCTGCTGGGCCGGCACCTGGAGTTGCGCCCCTTCCTCGAGTACTCGCTGGCGCTGCTGCACGGCCGTGAGCCTGAAACCCCGCTTGAAGAGGTCGTCGACGCCGTTTCGCCGCTGGAGCATCTGGTGACGGTCCAGCATTTCGACGCCCACAATCCGGCCGGCTCCGGAGCGATCGCCTACCGCCACAAGCCGACGTTCCTCGTCTACCGGGAAGGCCTCGCGGGGACATTCGACGATGCGACCGGCTTCCGCAGCCTCGACATCGTCCAGAATGCCCAGCGCTACCTGGAACGCGTGGACGGGGAGCTGCGGGCGAACGCCCATTTTGGGGTGAAGCAGGGGGTCTGGGAGACGATAAGCGAGCGCGAGCTCATCGCTCCCGACGGGGGCGGCTGGAACGCCACCGGAGTTCTCGCCGAGGCGATTGCGGCAGGTCAGGAGCTCCTGGTTCTGGAGCAGGGGGCAGCACTTGAGAACCTGAGTCTGCCGTCCGAGGCCCGGAAGAACCTCCAGCGGGACCTCGAGGCCGGGTATCTGGCGGTCATGCCGGCATCCTTCGCCGAGCCGGAGCGGGCGGCCTGGTTCCGTGTCGATCCAGGCACGGGTGAGACGCTGGGCATCACCGCCGACGGCCGCGGCAACGCTTTCGCCGAGTACATCGTGACCGGCCTGGACCACGTCTCCACCCTCGTCTTCGCGCTGGTCTCGATCGTCGACTGCAAGGAGAAGAACGCCGGCAACCCCTTGGGCGAAGCCTGCTGCCTGCTGAAGGCGGGCGCCAACAGCGTCGTAGGCTTTGGCCTGGGCAACGCGATCTCCAAGGGCTTCTCCACGGCTGTGCTGGGCCGCTACGCGTCCGATGCCGCCCGTCTGGGCAGCGAACTGACGGACTTCGCGCGCCTGAGCGGCGGCGTTGCCGGGCTCACCTTTGGCCTTAGCAGTGGTCTGAGCGGAGCGAGCATCGCCGAAGGATTTCCGTGCTGAACCGCGTCCGCGGCCACCTGCTGCAGGCGGCTGCGGCTCTCCTGCTGCTGAGCCTGGGCACGCAGGCATTCGCGCAGGTGTGCCTGGAGGAGGTGGAGCCTAACGATACTCCGGCCCAGGCCCTGGGCTTCAGCGAGGCCACCTGCCTTACAGGTGTCCTGGAGGGCAGGGATCAGGATGCCTTCATGTGGCAGGTGGGTGAGGAGCAGGCCGGCCGCACCTGGACGTTTGAACTGGAGGGCCACTCGGGCGGCGACATCACGAGGTTCGACCTGATGGGTATCACCTTCCACGAGGACGGTCAGCTGGTGGCAGCGGCCGAAGACTTGCTGCACCTCCAGGCTGTCGCCCCGCAGAACGCCTCGGTGGGACCGCTCATCATCACGCCCGGCGATTACTTCCTGGGTTTCTCGAAGAGCGGCGGCGATGGCCGCTGGGTATTCCACATGCGGGAGGGTGCGGAGATTGGCAGCTTGCGCCGCCGGATCGATCCCGGCAGTGTGGAGGAGGGTGAGGTCGCGCTGTGGGGCGCAGCGCACGAGTCGTTGTCGTTCTCCTGGCAACTGGACGAGGAGGACATCCTCAACCTGTGGAACCTCGAGCTGACTGCAAGCTTTCTCGCCGACGCGCGCCTCATCCTGACCGCTCCCGACGGGAGTGAGGTGAGAAGGGTCCAGGCCAGTCCGGCGGGCCGGGCGAGCACCGGCGGCCTGGGACTGGAGGCCGGCACCTACGAGGTCACGATCGAATCCCGCGCACAACCCGCTCCCTTCCAGCTCGACCTGAGCCGGGCGGGCCGGATCGTGGAGGGGATGGAGGTGGAGCCGAACAACTCCTTCACTGACGCGAACGTACTGCGCCTCGACGCTCCCATGCGGGGAATGGCGGGCGACCTGGACTACTTCATCTTCAGCGTCGGCGCCGATGAGGCAGGCGCGGCCTGGGAACTGGTTGTCGCCAGCGAGGTCGACGTGCAGGTCGCGCTGTACAACGCGGACCGGGAAGCGCTGTTCGACCGTCAGACACGTGAAGGCAGGTTCGGCGATCTCGAGTTCAGCGAGGGCGACTACTACCTGCTCGTCTACGGCAGGCTGGAGGGCGCGTACGAGGTGACGCTGCAGAGGTCCGCTGCCCTCGCGGCCGAAGGCAACGAGGCAGAGCCAAACGACTTCCCCGCCAGCGCCACCCCCCTGCCGGAGGACCTCACCATGCGCGGGGTGCTGGCTGGACGGGAGACGGACGTATTCAGCTTCGATGTCATCGGGGCCCCGCAGCTGTGGCGCATCCAGGCGATCGGTGAGGGCGTGCGCCAGTTGCGGCTTCTGAACGGTGGCGCCGTGGAGGAGCAGAAGGTCGTGGGCGAGCGGCGCCTACGCATCGACAATGTGCGCCTGCTGCCCGGCCGCAACTACGTGGAGGTCAGCGGCGAGGGTGGCGAGTACGCCCTCCGGGCAATTCCGCTGGGGGCGGCACCTGAGGAGGGGGCGCACTCCGTGGCCCCTTCCGGCCAGGATAACGGTGCGGATGCCGCCGGCTCCCGCTCCCGGGCTCAGCTGGATGAGGAGGCGGCCGATCTGAGGGATCCTCCGCCGGGTCTCCTCGAACTGGAGCCCAACGACGACAACAGTCGCGCCGACCGTTTGCGCGTTGGCCAGACCCGGGTGGGTAACCTCGCAACCGAGACCGACCGTGACCGCTACAGGTTCTTCCTGCCTGACCCCGCCTACGTCCGCATCAGCAGCAGCGTGCCCGACGGGGCACAGCTGCGCCTTGCCGTCGACGGCGCCCAGGCGACGATTATCGATGGCAACGCTGGCGAGTCGACTGCGATCGACTACCTGCTTCCCGCCGGCGACCACTTCCTGGAGGTTAGGGCGCAGCAGTGGGCGCCCGGGTATTACACGCTGGACCTCGAAACCTTCGACGGGCTGTCGGTCCCCCGCGACTTCGCTCCGCTCGGCGATCCCGGCTGGGCACCGACGGGCGCCGTTGGCCTGGCGGGGTTCGCGGGCGAAGGCGTTGCCGTTGAGCTGGCCTCCCCGTACGACGAGGTGGCGGCCTACTGGCACGACGGCCAGGTCGTGCCGGTCCAGGTCACCGTTCGCGGGGACGACCGGGAGCGCACGCTGAAGCTGTACGCGGCGACCAACACGCCCTATGTCCGGGCTTCCGTGCCCGAGGAAGTCATCACTCTGGGGCCGGGAGAGGAGCGCCAGCTCACCGTCCAGCTCGAGGTGCTCCCCGACCTGCGTGACGACCAGCCGCTGCAGCTGACGGTGGCCGCCGCGACGGAAGGGGAGATGAGCAGCGCCGGCCTCGCCTTGCAGCCGCGCTGTGAAGCCCGGCCGGTACTTCCCCAGCCCATGTGGAGCACGCCGGAACCGCTGATGGGCGGCATCAACCTGTTGTGGCGATCGTTCGGCGTGGAGGTCACGGCGGGCGACGGCCGCCATGTCGATGAGCTGTTCGACGGCACTACCGCACCCTCAACGGGTTACATGGGCGCGCCGGGCGACTCGGTCACGGTTCGCCTGCCCGGCGGAGAGGCTCAGGAGATCGCCGGGCTCATCCTCGAACCGCAGTCGCGGGGAGGCTTTGCCGACCGGCTGCGGGAGTTCCGCCTGGAACTGTCACCCGACGGGGAGAACTTCCACACCGTTCTGGAGTCACAGCTGGGTTCGGGCATTGCGCAGCAGGGGTTTGCTCTGCCTGAGCCGGAACGCGCCAGCCATGCGCGGCTTACCGTGCTCAGCAACTTCGGCGGACGGAACGACCGGATCTACCTGGGCGAGTGGAAACTGGTTTCGGCCAACCCGGCGCCGTTCGGCCAGCACAACATCGCACACCCCGACCTGGGCGGTCATGTGAGCTGGAGTTCTTTGCCCCTTCTCGACCGGGGCGCGCCACTGCTGCTGGGCGACAGCGAACAGCGGACGGTCAGCATCCGTGACGCAGAGGAGATGCAGTGGGTGGTGGGCTTCCACCACGCCCGGGCGGCCCGCATCGACAGGCTCGTGTGGCATGTGGCAGGCGGAGACCACCGGGGAATGGAAGCCCGGCACGTCACCATCGAGGCCAGCATGCAGGGGCCCGCGGGGCCGTGGAGCGAGCTGGCCAGCCGGGAGATCAGTGCGGGGAAAGGCGGCCAGGAGGTATTCGAACTGCCTGAGCAGCCGTGGGTGCGCTACCTGCGCTTCACGGTGCCGCTCGACACAGCGGAGCACGAGTACATGCCACCCGCGCAGATAGAGGTGATCGAACGCGAGGCCGGCGGGGATTACCTGTCAATCGTGGGCGAGTGGGACCAGTACCGGCGCGACGCCTACTTCGAACTCACCAGCGGCGCTGCCAAGCAGGTTCTTCTGGCAGAGAACGACGACAACGACACCATGGAGCACGCCCAGCATCTGGCCAGCGGCGAAACGGTGCAGGGGACCGTCGAGGTCGCCTACGATGAAGACTGGTTCCGCGTCAGGGTCCCTGAGGGGGAGAACCTGCTCACGGTGGAGCTGACCGGGGACCCGACCATTGCCTATCTCTACGAGCTCTACGACGCGCAGGGCGAACCGGTGTTCTACGACGTCCTCGAGGGGGGCGAAGGGGTGACGCTTCAGGCGTACGCCGAACCGGGCGACTACTTCCTGCACCTGTGGGAACCGCGCCGCTCGGTGGTCTTCAGCTGGGACACTTCGGGCAGTGTGGCGCCGTTCCAGCCGATCACCTACAGTTCGCTCGCCGGCTTCGCCAGCGGCCTCGACCCACGCCGCGAGATCACTCAGCTCCTCGCCTTCGACAATCCCGAGCCGCAGTGGCTCCTCTCGCACTGGTCCGACGACCCGCTGCAGGTGCAGATGAGCATCAACCAGTTCGACAGGCGGGCCGCCTCCTCCAACTCCGAGCTCGCCCTGCTCACCGCCACCGAGGGGCTTGCCGACCGGGAGGGCACCCGGGCGATCCTGTTCATGACCGACGCCGAAACGGACGGTTACAGGCTCACACCCGAGCTGTGGGAAGCGCTGCAGGAGGTGCGGCCACGGGTGTTCACCTTCGAGATCTCCTCGGCCGGGTCGGGCTGGACCCAGGACCTGATGCAGGACTGGGCGTCTGTCAATGGCGGTTTCTACGACTACGCGCGCAGCATCGGCGACTTCGACATCGGATTCGCCCGGGCGTCCTGCCACCTGCGCCGGCCCAAGGGGTACACGCTCTCCTACGAGACCGCATTCCGCGAACCCCCGGGCCCCGGGCAGCTGTCGGTCGAGCGGGCCGGGGACCTGACGCTACCGGCCGTGCAGGTCATCTTCGATGCCTCCGGTTCGATGGGCTCGCGGCTGGAGGGCGGCGAGCAGAAGATTGAGATTGCCAAGGCGGTCCTGGCTCAGCTTGCCACCGAGATCCTTCCGGAGGGAGTGCCGTTCGCGCTGCGCGCCTTCGGTCATGTGACGCCCAACTCCTGTGAGATGAAGCTGGAGGTGCCTCTAGCGCCCCTCGACCGGCAGGCGGCGCGCCAGGCTATCGCCGGCATCCAGCCGAAACTGCTCTCGCAAACGCCGCTGGCCGGTGCACTGCTCGCGGTTCCGGATGATCTGGGCGCGGCCGCGAGCGGCAGCACGGTCATCCTCATCACCGACGGCGAGGAGTCGTGCGGCGGGGATCCCGGGGAGGCCATGGATCAGCTCAGGTCGCAGGGCGTGGACTTACGCCTCTCCATAGTTTCTCTGGGCATCGACGACGGTGAGGTGCGCGAGCAGTTTGCCGACCTGGCGGCAGCCGCGGGGGGCGAGTACGTCGATGCCCGGGACGCCCAGACGCTGCGCGCGAGCATCGAGGCGGCCCTATACCCAACCTTCCGCGTGCTCGATTCGACCGGGGAGCAGCTGATCGCCACCGGCAGGGTGGACATGGGCCCCATCGAACTGCCCATGGGCGTCTACCTCGTGACCGTCGATGGCTTCCCGGGGCAGCACACCGTCAGGGTGCCGGGGGATGACCTCGCCACGCTGCGGGTGCAGTGACTTTGACGCGGTTTTGACGCGTGAACGCCTACTCTTTCCGGAGCCCGGACAGCACCGGGCTCCATCCCATCAGGAGGACTGAGAGTTCATGAGGAATTGCATTCTGATCGCCGCAGCTGCCCTGCTCCTGCTCATCGCGGCCTGCGCGCCGGCCGCCGGCACCGGTACCGCCTACAACCCGCCCGACCTGCCCTGCATGACCGACCCGATTCCGACTGTGGCGGTAATCGACTTCGAGAACACCACCTCGCGCACCGGCACCCACGTGACGGGCGTGGAGGAGGCTGCCACCGCCCGCCTCATCACGCTGCTGAAGGCCAGCGACTGCTACGAGGTGGTCGAGCAGAGCGTGCTGCAGGACATCATCATGGAGCAGGGCCTCGAATCGATGGAGCCTGCGGATCTGGCGCGGGCCGCCGGGGCCGGCTACGTGATCACCGGGACCGTCACCAGGGCGACTATCGCCAAGCCGAACGTCAACGCCTTTGGCGTGAGTCTGGGAGCTACCAGCGCCCGCGTCGAGGTCGATGTAAGGGCGACGGACATCATCACTGGCAGAGTACTCGTCGCCAAGACCGAGTCGGGCGAGGCGTCCAGTCCCAACGTTGCGGTGAGCCGCATTCCCACGGCCGGCCGCATCTCCTTTAACGACCCGGAGGTGGGGCCCATCCTCGCCGACGCCTCCAACATCGCCGTGAACCGCGTGATGAGCGCCTTGCGGACCACATTCTGAATCTGGGCGGAAGTCCCAGGAGCTGAATGTCTGGCCAGCGGCATCAGCTCCGCTGGCCAGACCTGAATCAGGGCTGCAGATGCCCCTCGTAGCGGGGGAAGGAGCGGGCGAAGCGGACGTTGGGCACGCCCAGCAGGAGGGCAGTGAAACGCTCTGCCCCGATGGCGAAACCGCCGTGGGGTGGCATGCCGTGCCTGAAGGTTTGGAGGTAGCCCCCGAACTCCTCCGGGTTCAGGTTGCGGCGCTCCAGCTCCTGCACCAGCACCTCGTACTCGTGGATCCGCTGGCCACCCGAGGTGATCTCTACGCCCCGGAAGAGCAGGTCGACGCCGCGGGTGAGGCCACCCTCCGTGGGGTACGTGTAGAACGGCCTGGCGGCCTGCGGATAGTCGGTGACGAACACGAAGTCGCTGCCGAACTCCTCGCCCGCCCAGCGGCCCAGCAGCCGCTCGGCCTCGGGGTCGAGGTCCTTGCCGCCGCTCGCGTGCCCGTAGCGCTCCTTCACCAGCTCGCGTGCCTCGAGCAGGGGGATGCGGGGTATCGGCACCGAGATATCGGGCAGGGAAGCACCGAGCAGCTCGAGCTGACGCGCGCACCGTTCCCCGACGCTTTCGACCATCGCCTTTACGGTCTCCTCCTGCAGCCGGAGCACTTCCTCTACACCCTCGATGAAGCCCATCTCCACGTCGAGCGAGAGGTACTCGGCGAGGTGGCGGGTGGTGTGGGATTTCTCTGCCCTGTAGACGGGAGCGACTTCGAAGACCCGTTCGAAGACGGGGAGCATCATCTGCTTGTAGAGCTGTGGCGACTGGGTGAGGTAGGCGCGCTCGCCGTAGAACTCCAGCTCGAACTGGTTGGCGCCGCCCTCGGCCCCGGCCGCCACGAGCTTGGGGGTGAAGATCTCCGTGAATCCGTTCGCCTCCAGGAACCCGCGGAAGGCCGCCACCAGCTGCGCCTTCACCTTCAGGGTCGCCTGCGCCTTGCCGCCGCGCACGGAGGCGTAACGGTAGTGGAGGAGGGTATCGGGGTTGGCGTGCCACTCCTCCTTCGGCACCTCCACGGGTGTGGGCGAGACGGCCTCGGTCACTACCCGCAGTGCGCTCGCCTGCACCTCGAGGCCGCCCGGGGCGCGCGGGTTCTCGACCACCCTGCCCTCGACCTCGACGCTGCTTTCGGGCAGAGGAAGGTCGGCACCGCTGAACACACACTGGACGACGCCGTCCCGGTCGCGCAGCAGGAGGAACTGGACGCCGCCCAGGTTGCGGCGATTGTGGACCCAGCCCCTGAGGGTGACCCCCTTGCCCACGTGGTCCTGCAGCTCGCCGCTGCTTACCGTTCCGGCCTGCTCACTTGTGGTTGCGACCTTCGCCATCTCCCGACCTCCCAATACGAAAAAAGCCCGAGGTCCTGAAACCTCGGGCAAGTAGACGACTGCAGAACTATGAGCGACTACAACCCGAGGCGCCTCGAATCCGGATTGTTCGAATCGACCTGGTTGGAGTCATTGGCCACGGCGACCAGCACAACTTGTGTGAAGGAGAGTGTGCGAGCCGGCAGCGTGACCATTGCCGGGGATAGTAGCAGGGGTCACCGACCGTGTCAAACGGCGGGCAGGCTACCAGGGAAGACGCAGAGCCAGGCGGGCAGCATCAACGAGCGGCTCCAGCGAGGTGCGCTGCGCGAACTCGTCCGGGGTGAGCCAGGCGTGCTGGTCGTGCTCTTCGCTGCGGCGCACCTCCTTGCCTTTCCATTTCGCGCGGTAGAGGATCACCGTCATCGGCTCCGTTCCCCGCAGGGCGGCGTAGGCCGTGACCGGACGGGGATCCAGCTCGATCTCGAGGCCGGTTTCCTCCTCGACCTCGCGCAGGACCGCGGCCTCCGGGTCCTCACCCAGCTCGACGCGACCTGAAAGCGTTTCCCAGGTTCCTGCTCCAGCATCCTTCTGTGGGCTACGGCGCATACAGAGAAGTCTGTCGCCGTCGAAGATGAGCGCGGCGACTGCCACTATCTGGCAGGTTTTGTCCATCCATGGCTTATAACACGGCCCCGAGCTAGTCTCATGGGCCATTGCAGGGGTCGAGCCTGATCCGGTTAGTATTAGTGTATAGAAGTTATCAACTACTTCTTCCTCTGGAGGTAATCATGGATTACGCTAATCCCGACGTCCTGGTGTCCACCGACTGGGTGGCACAGAACCTCGACAACCCGAACGTGCGCATCTTCGAAGTCGACGAGGACGTCTCGCTCTTCGACAAGGGCCACATCCCCGGCGCCCAGATGCTCGACTGGACCGAAGAGCTGCAGAAGCCCGACATGCGTGACTTCATCAGCGCCGAAGAGTTCGAGAAGCTGATGGAGGAGAAGGGTGTAAGCAACGACACCACCGTCGTCCTCTACGGCGACAAGTCGAACTGGTGGGCCGCCTACGCCTTCTGGTTCTTCAAGTACAACGGCCACGAGGACGTGCGCCTCATGAACGGCGCCCGCCAGCTGTGGGAGCAGGAGGGCCGCCCCTTCACCACCGAGACCAGCAGCTATCCGCGTGGCAACTACAAGGTCGAGGCCCGCGACGAGTCGATCCGCGCCTTCGCGCCTGATGTGATGAAGCACCTGGACAAGGTCCAGAGCGGCGAGGGCGCCCTCATCGACGTGCGCAGCCCGCGCGAGTTCAGCGGCGAACTCATCGCCATGCCCGACTACCCCCAGGAGGGTGCGCAGCGCGGCGGCCACATCCCCGGAGCGAAGAACGTGCCCTGGGCCCAGGCCGCGAACGAGGACGGCACCTTCAAGAGCGCCGAGGAGCTCGAGGGGCTCTACGCCGAGAAGGGTTTGGAGCGCGACCAGGAGGTCGTCACCTACTGCCGCATCGCCGAACGCTCCAGCCACTCCTGGTTCGTGCTGAAGTACCTGCTGGGCTACCCCAACGTCCGCAACTACGACGGCTCCTGGACCGAGTGGGGCAACATGGTGGGCGTGCCGATCGCCCGTGGCGAAGAGAGTTAACCAGGCCTAGTCGCCCGAAACATTTACCGGGAGTTCCGCCTCCTCGTGGCCGTACTCGACTACGACCGCGAGGAGGCCTTCATGTAACCGGATGACGGTGCGGCCGCTGGTGCGGTTGGAGAGGCCCAGGCCCACCCCGACCGGCAGGCGCGCCCGGTCCAGCTCGAACTTCGCGCCACGCACACTGCAGAGGGACTCTTCGAAGGCGAGGAGCGAGAACAGCGTTCCCTGGGCCTCGTCCAGTGTCAGGGCGTCCCCGCTGCTCATGGGGTAGGCGTCTCGCAGGCCGTCGTGGAGGGAGATGTTCAACCCCCCGGCGCGCAGCCGCAGGGCGATCAGCAGCGCCGCGAACGACTGGTCGAGGCGCGATCCGAACGCCCCGAGGACGCGGATCTCGCGCGCGCCCTGCTCGCGCGCCTCGTCGATCGCCAGCTCGAGATCCAGCTGATCCTTCGCCACCGGATGCCTCCTGCGAAGAGGCAGAGGATACCGCGCCAGCAACTCCGCCTCCACCGAGTCGAAGTCGCCCACTATCAGGTCCGGCTCCAGCCCCAACGGTCCGGCGTGGCGCAAGCCCGAGTCGGCCGCGATCAGCAGTGAGGCCCCGGCGGCGTGCCGGGTGGTGCGGGGATCGATGCGGAGGTCTCCGCCTGCCAGGATCACCGCTTTCATTGGAACCTGTCGCCGGCGAGCGGCCCGCCGTCGATCTCCACAGGGTGCCAGGCGCCAGCGGGAATGGTTACGCCAACCTGATCGCCGGCCGCCAGCTCGCCCGGCAACTCCCGCTGGAAGCCGCTCCATGTAAAGGTGATTCCTCTCTCCTCGAGGCTTAACCGCAGCTCGACGCCGCCGGCGCTGCGCAGCGCCTCAACGACAGTGGCGGGCTCGTCGCCGCCGATGCGCACGAGCTCCTCGCGCAGCAGGATCCCACCCTCCCCGACCCCGGGGAGGAGCGCGCCGTCGAACAGGTTCCGATACCCGAGGAAGCTGGCGATCCAGTCGCTTGCCGGCTTGCGGACGACGTCCTGGGCCGGGCCGGTCTGCAGTAGGCGCCCGGCCCGCATGACGGCGATACGCGAGGCGACCCGCAACGCCTCCTGGCGGTCGTGGGTCACATAGAGCGAGCCTATGGGGAGCGTGTCCAGCAGGTCGCGCAACTCCCCCTGGAGTACCTCCCTGAGCTCCCTGTCGAGGTTCGAAAGGGGTTCGTCCAGCAGCAGCAGCTCCGGGCGGGGCGCGAGGGCCCGGGCCAGGGCGACCCGCTGCTGCTGACCGCCGGACAGTTCGTTCACCCGGCGGCGCTCCAGGCCGGCCAGTCCGACCAGCTCCAGCAGTTCGGCCGTCCGGCCGGCAATCTCCTCCCGGGGCCAGCCCTGCTCCCGCATCCCAAAGGCCACGTTCTGCTGCACGTTCAGGTGGGGGAAGAGGGCGTAATCCTGAAAGACCATCCCCACTCCCCGCCGGTGGGCAGGCAGCCTCGTCACATCCCGCCCCGAGATGAGAATGCGCCCCTGATCCGGACGCTCCAGTCCGGCAACCAGGCGCAATACGGTGCTCTTGCCGCAGCCCGACGGTCCCAGGATGGCCACGCTGTCCGACTGGGCCAGCTCCAGTGAGAAGTCACTGACGGCGGCAACCGAACCGAATCTCTTTGTCAGGTTCTGCAGGGCGACGGACATGCAATCAGGCCGAT
>CALKAI010000151.1 GCA_937983275.1 uncultured Trueperaceae bacterium
ACTGCAGTAAAAAAGCCCTGACGGGGCGGCCGCCGCAGGCAGCCGTCCCGTCAGCCCCCCAAACGGCAGCGCCCGCCGCTGAAAGTGAACGCCCCGCCCCGCGCCCTGCCCCGGCACCGCACCCGGTCAGCGACAGGAGGACTCCGGACGGGCAGGTCGGAGCGGGCACGACGCAGGAGCGCAAGGAGCCAACCGCAGCTGAGTCCAGGGCCGCTGCTGCCCCAGAGCTGGATCCTGCGGACAGTTACGTGGAGGAGGAGCTGCCGCCCGACTTCTGGGAGGGGGAACCGGCCGGCCCGCCGGAAGCTCCCCGGCGGCCAGCGTCGTCAGACGCCGGCCAGCAGGCTCAGGCCGGCGGCGACCCGCAGCTGCAGATCCTCATGCAGCTCTTCCCCGGCAGGATCATCGCCACCGAGGAGGAGCCAGGCAGCGAGGACGAACCCGATGGCACTCCCCCGCTGGACCCTGACGCAGACGACGGGTAGGACACCGTGCGGCTACGGCGGGAAGACGGCCGCGCCGGGCCGCAAGCTGTAGACTGACAGCGCGATGAACATTCAGAAGCTTATGAAGGAAGCGCAGAAGGCCCAACGCAAGATGCAGGAGGCGCAGGAGAAGCTCGCCTCGCTCAGTGTCGAGGGCAGTGCCGGCGGTGGCCTGGTCACCGTCACCGCGAACGGTGAGGGTACCGTCACCGGCGTGAAGATCGACCCCAGCGCCGTCGATCCCGAGGATGTGGAGATGCTCGAGGACCTCGTCAGCGCGGCCGTGAGCGATGCGCAGCGCAAGGCCAGGGAGCTGCAGGAGCAGGAGATGAGCCAGGCCACGGGTGGCATGGGTGGTCTTGGAGGCATGGGAGGCCTCTTCTGAAGTACCCGCCCACCCTCGTCAACCTCATACGCGAGCTGGGCAAGCTCCCGGGTATTGGCCCGAAGAGCGCCCAGCGTCTCGCCTTTCACCTCTTTAATAGGGCAGAGGAAGACGTGATGGCACTCTCACAGGCCATCGCCGAGGCGAAGGCCACCCTGGAGAGGTGCCCGGTCTGCTTCAACGTGATGACCAGGGGCGAAGAGAAGTGCGCCGTGTGCCTCGACCCGAACCGGGACCAGCAGCTCGTGTGCGTGGTCGAACAGCCGGCCGACCTGCTGGCGATCGAACGCAGCGGCGAGTACGAGGGGCTCTACCACGTGCTGCACGGCGCACTCTCCCCCATGAACGGCGTAGGTCCCGACCAGCTGACGATCAGGCAGCTGCTGGAGCGGCTGGCGTCAGGGCCGGAGGTGATCCTCGCAACCTCGACCACGGTCGAGGGCGAAGCCACCGCGATGTACCTCGCGCGCACGCTTGGCGAACAGGGCGTGAAGGCCTCGCGGATCGCCTACGGCCTGCCCGTGGGCGGCGACCTCGAGTACGCTGATGAGGTCACCCTGGGCCGTGCCATCGTGCATCGTCGCCCGGTATAGGTGGTGCCGGCGCAGGCCGGCAAGAACGTAATCCATTCCCAAGGCACTACCTTGACAGCCGCTGGCGTCTACTTATAATGGCGGGCGGTTTCCGAGGGGATTAATTAATTGAGTAAGGCAAGCACGAAAAAACTCGTTATCGTTGAGTCGCCTACGAAGGCGCGCACCATACGCCGCTTCCTGCCCGGTGAGTATCAGGTGGAGGCGAGCATGGGCCACATTCGCGACCTTCCGGCGTCTGCTGCCGAGATCCCCGAGGAGGTAAAGGGCAAACCCTGGGCACGGCTGGGCGTCCGCATCGACGACGGCTTCCAGCCTCTCTACGTGGTCACGCCGCGCGGCAAGCAGGTCATACGCGAGCTGAAGAGCGCCCTCAAGGACGCCGACGAGCTGTTCATCGCGACGGATGAGGACCGCGAAGGCGAATCGATCGGCTGGCACCTCATCGAGCTGCTGAAGCCGAAGGTTCCGGTCAAGCGGATGGTCTTCAACGAGATCACCAGCGACGCCATCGTGCGCGCCCTGGACGAGACCAGGGAGATCGACCGCAACCTGGTCGATGCGCAGGAGACGCGGCGCGTCCTCGACCGGCTGGTTGGCTACTCGATCTCGCCGCTGCTCTGGAAGAAGATCGCACCGAAGCTCTCGGCCGGCCGCGTCCAGAGCGTGGCAGTACGCCTGCTGGTCATGCGCGAGCGGGAGCGCCTCGAATTCATCCCGGCCAGCTACTGGGACCTGCGCGCCAAGCTGGGCAAGGCCAGCGAGGAGGACCCGGTCAGGTTCGAGGCGACCATGACCCAGCTGAACGGCATACGCCTGGCCGAGGGCCGCGACTTCGACCCTGACACCGGCCAGCTGAAGGAGAACCTGCGGCACGGCGAGGACCTGCTGCTCCTGGGCGAGAGCGAGGCGCGCGAGCTGAGCGAACGGGTCCGCAACGGCCGGCTGCAGGTCAGGTCGGTCGAGGAGCGGGAGACGAAACGCCACCCCGCACCCCCATTCACCACATCGACGCTGCAGCAGGAGTCGAGCCGCAAGCTGGGGCTCTCGGCCCGCGACACGATGCGCATCGCGCAAAGGCTCTACGAGAACGGTTTCATCACCTACATGCGTACGGACTCGACCAACCTGTCGGGCGAGGCGATAGCCGGCAGCAGGCGGGCGGTGGAGCGCCTCTACGGGGACGACTACCTGAGCGAACGGCCCAGGCAGTACAGGAAGAAGTCGCGAAACGCCCAGGAGGCGCACGAGGCGATCAGGCCGGCAGGCGGAGAGATGCGCACCGCCGACCAGCTTGGGCTCATGGGCCGCGAGTGGCAGCTTTACGACCTGATCTGGAAACGCACCATCGCGACGCAGATGGCCGAGGCGCGCCTGAAGATGGTCACGGCCCAGGTGGAGGCCCACCTGGACGGCAACGAGACGGCGCTCTTCCGCGCCAGCGGCCGCACCACCATCTTCCCGGGCTTCTTCCGCGCCTACGTGGAGGGAAGCGACGATCCGGGCGCGGCACTGGAGCAGCAGGAGCAGCCCCTGCCCCCGCTTGCCGAGGGCGACCAGATCACGCCCTTCGACATCGCTGCGGCCGGGCACGAGACGAAGCCGCCGGCCAGGTTCACCGAGGCCTCGCTCGTCAAGCTCCTCGAGAGCGAGGGCATAGGCCGCCCGTCCACCTACGCCTCGATCATCGAGACGGTCATCAACCGCGGTTACGTGCGCAAGCAGGGCCAGCAGCTCATCCCCACCTTCACTGCCTTCGCGACCAACAACCTCCTGGAGCATCAGTTCAGGCAGCTGGTCGACACGGAGTTCACGGCGAACATGGAGCAAACCCTCGACGACATCGCCGCGGGCAAGGTGGACGCGGTTCCCTACCTGAAGGACTTCTACCTGGGCGAGAACGGCATCGAGTCGCGCGTGCAGAGCGGCCTGGAAAGGATTGACGCGCGCGAGATCTCGACGATCGAGTCGCGCAAGTGGGATCCCCTGGTGGTTCGCGTAGGCCGCTTCGGGCCGTACGTGGAGGGCGAGCTGAAGGGGGAGCGGGCTACCGCATCCATCCCCGAAGAGATAGCTCCGGCCGATCTCACGCGCGAGCAGCTGGAGGAGCTCCTGGTCGAGGGGAACAAGGGCGACGTCATCCTGGGCGACTACCCGGGCACGGAGACGCCGATGGTCCTCAAGCGGGGGCGTTACGGGCCCTACCTGCAGCTGGGCGAGGAGCCGCAGGAGAAGGAGAAGAAACCCAAGCGAATGTCGCTGCCGCCGGGGGTTCAGGCCGGCGAGGTGACCCCTGAGCTGGCCGCCCAGCTGCTCTCCCTGCCGCGCCCGGTGGGCGAGCACCCCGAGACGGGCAACCCGATCGAGGCCAGCATCGGGCCCTACGGCCCCTACGTGAAGCACGGCCGCACCTACGCCTCCCTGGGCAAGGAGGATGACGTCCTCACGGTGGGCCTCGAACGCGCGCTGGAACTGCTGTCGAAGAAGCGGGGCCGCGGGCGCGGCGAGCCGCTCAAGACGCTGGGCAACCACCCGGAGTCCGGCGATCCCGTCGAACTCCACAACGGCCGGTTCGGACCCTACGTGAAGCACGGCAAGGTGAACGCCTCCCTCCCGCGCGGCCAGGAGCCGGACACGGTGAGCCTGGACCAGGCGCTGGAGCTGATCGCCGCCCGGGAGGCGAAGCTGGCCGCTGAAGGCAAGTCGCCTGGTGGGCGCAAGCGGACCTCGAAAAAGGCGGCGGGTACCGACGGGAAGCGCAAGTCGACCGCGAAGAAGAGCAGCACGAAAAAGAGCACCGCCAAGAAGCGCAGTGGACCGAAGGCCACCCTCGAAGACCTGCGGCCCTACCTGGAAACTCTTGACGAGGAGACCCGCCAGGCAGTGGAACTCGTCGAAGGCTTCGGGGACGAGAAGCTCACGGCTGCGCAGGCCGCCCAGCGCCTGGGCAAGAGCGAGGATGAGGTCAAGTCGCTCCACAAGCGGGGCATGTTCCTCATGCGCATGAGCTGGGGCCGGGCCCAGAAGACTTCCTGAGCACGCGGTGCTGCACGCGCCACCTGCGGGGACATAGAGTGGGAACGTGAGCAGGCGCTACAGCGTCAGTCACGGCATCGTAATTCGCCGGCGGCCGCTGCCGTCGGGCGACGTCGTGGTGACGATCCTCTCCGAGAGCGGCAAGTGGGCCGGGGTCGCCCGGAAGGGAAAGCTGCCCGGCGGCAACCTGGGCCGCCTCTCCCTGTTTCACGACGTGACCGTCCAGTACTACAGGCGCCGCGATGACGACAGCCTTGCCCTGCTCACGCAGGTCCGGCTTAACGGGGCGCTGCCGCGACTCTCGGCCCCCGATGTCTACCCCTACGCCAACCTGCTCGCCGAGCTCACCGACGCGCTCACGGTCGACACCGACCTGGGCGAGCCGCTCTACCACTACCTGGCGTCGGGCCTGCGCGGCCTCGCCGCGCACCACGATCCCGAACTGGTCTCCCTCCTCTACGCCTGGCGGCTCCTTGGCCAGGCGGGCCTGGCCCCGCAGAGCGCAAGCGCGGCGGGCGACGACATCCAGCCGGGCTCAGGTTATACGCTGGATGTGAGCGCCGGCCTGCTCCACCCCGGTCCGGGGGCGGGACTGCCGCTCGACCTGGAGACGGGCGAGGAGCTCCGCGAACTCGTGCACGGCTCGATGCACGGCGCGCTGGGGCTGCCGCTCGCCCGGCGCGACCAGCACTGGCGGGCGCTGGCGCGTTACCTCAGCTACCACGTTGGCGAGCTGCGCAGCCTGCAGGCGCTGCTGCAGGAGGAAGGCGACATGAACCCGTGATATTCGATCTCCTGGCGGCGCTTGCGCTTGGCTACTTCATCGGCTCGTTCCCCAGTGCGCGGGTTATCGCGCGGCTGTGGAAGAAGGACATCTTCGAGGTCGGCTCGGGAAACATGGGGGCCATGAACACCGCCCGCAACGTCGGCTGGGCCGCGGGTGTCCTGGTGCTTGTGCTGGACATCGCGAAGGGTGCACTGGCGGCCGGGGCGGCGCCCGTGCTCGCAGACATGGCCGGACTCCCCGATGAGGCGCGCGTGCACATGGCGCTGGCCGCGGGGGTCGGGGCCGTACTGGGTCACGCCTGGTCGGCCTACGCGGGACTGCGCGGGGGGAAGGCGTTGGCGACGACGTTGGGGGTTTCTCTGCCTGTTTACCCCCTGGTGGGCATCTACTGGGCCCTGCTGCTGGTCGCGCTCGCCCTGATCACCAGGCGCGGCGCGCTCTCGGCGGTGATCGCCACCGTCCTCTACCCGGTGGTCGCTCTGCTCGCCCTGCAGCGGGCCCAGGTCGAGCAGGAGCTCGCCTTCGCGGTTGTGACCGCCGTGATCCTGATCAGCGTGATCGTGCTGATCAAGCACCTGCCCCGCCGCGGCGGGACCCGGGCCGGCTAGTTACTGCCACCTCCGGATCGCCTCCAGCTTTTCGCCACTGAGCAGGGGCCGTACCTCGCCTACCAGGTAGAGGCTGCCGGCGACGACCACCGTCCCATCTGCGGGCGTGTTGCGCGCCGCGAGCTCCAGCGCGGCCGCCGGTGTGGGCGCCTCCAGGACCGGCACCCCGGGCTCAAGGGCCTCCCGGAAGTGACCGGCGAGCGCGGGGGCAGGCAGGGAGCGGGCAGAGAGCTGCGCCTCCGTCACAACCACAGCCGTCGCCGCCCCGCTCAGGATCCTGGCCAGTTGCGCCGCGTCCTTGTCCTTCGAGAAGCCGGTCACCAGCGTGTAGGGCGTGGCCTCCAG
>CALKAI010000152.1 GCA_937983275.1 uncultured Trueperaceae bacterium
TCGTCGCCGCGATGAGCAGGAAGGCGGCCAGCTTGGCGGCACTGTTCAGCCACGCGAGGTTTGGGGCCTGCCTCGCGGCCACGCTGGGCTTTTGCAGAGGCTGAGCGCGGCTCATCCGTGCCCCTCCCGCCCGGCGCTCACAGGTCGCGCCCCTCTGGGTCGCGCAGCAACCGCATCACCGCGCCCACGGCGACCACGAGGAGGAGGAAGAGGATGAACGCCATGGCACTCGCCTGGCCGGCCAGCCCGAACTCGAAGGCGCTGCGGTACACCTGGAACGAGAGCACGTTCGTGGCGTTCGCCGGCCCGCCCTGGGTAAGCACGTAGACCGGCTCGAACACCTGCACGGTGTTGATGGTGGCGATCACCACCACGAACAGCAGCGT
The DNA here is from genome assembly GCA_937983275.1 of uncultured Trueperaceae bacterium. Lineage (GTDB taxonomy): Bacteria > Deinococcota > Deinococci > Deinococcales > Trueperaceae > CALKAI01. Next base: position 387 of record CALKAI010000152.1, read on the forward strand.
GCGGCGCAGCAGCGGCAGGGTCACAAAACGCGTCCGTTGCCACGCGTTCGCGCCGTCGATGAGCGCCGCCTCGTAGAACGTGCGCGGGATTTGCGTGAGCCCGGCGATGACCAGAACCGTGTAGTAGCCGATCGTTTGCCAGACGTTGAATATGACGAGAGAAAATAGGGCAGAGTCAACCGACCCCAACCACGCCTGCCCCGGCAACTCGAAGAAGCGCAGGATCTGGTTCAGGGGCCCGTAGAGGGGCGAGTAGAGGTAACCCCAGATGATCGCCACCGCGATCGTGGGGACCATGTAGGGCACGAAGAGCATCGAGCGCAGCACGGTGCGGCCGCGGCGCAGCCCGGTGAAGAGGAACTGGCCCAGCAGGAACGATAGCGGCAGGATGAACGCCAGGCTAAGCCCGGCGTAGACCAGCGTGTTCCGGAACGCCAGCCGGAAGTTGCGGTCGCCCAGCAGCCGCTCGAAGTTCTCGAGGCCAACGAAGGTCATGCCGCTAAGCGGCGTGTACATCGACCAGTTGTTGAGGCTTATCCAGGCGGTAAGCAGGACGGGCAGCACGACGAAGACGAGAAGCAGCCCCACCCCGGGCGCGAGGAAGAGTGCCGTGGTGGCGGGGCTGGGTCTCATCGTTGTGTTTGCGTCCCCTCTAGCGATCGAGGATTGACTGGACGTCCCGCTGCGCCTGCTCCATCGCCTGCTGCGCATCGAGCTGGCCAAACTGCAGGGCTTCGAGGGCTTGCTGGATGGCGGCGGTTGCCTCTGCCCCACCCATCACCGTGGGGAACGGCCGGGCGTTGTCGAGCTGCGAGACGTACCCCTCCAGGAAGGGTGTGCTCAGCTCGTCGCCGTGCGCCTCCACGTCGCTGCCGCGCGAGGGCAGGATGCCCATCGACATGAGGATGTCGCCCATCGCGCTCGAGCCGGCCTCGCCGCTGTCGGGTCCGTTGAGCCATGCCAGGAACTCCCAGGCGGCCTGCTGCTGCTCATCGCTGGCGTTGCTGTTGACCATCGTGAGCCAGGCGTAGGAGACCGGCGTCGGTCCGCTGCCGTTGGGGCCCACCGGGATGGGCGCGGTCGCGACGTCCTCGAAGGAGTCGCCCATGGAATCCCGCAGAGCGCTTTGCCACCAGTTCGCCATGATGATCATGCCCGTCTGGCCGTTCGCGAAATGCTGCAGGTAGGGGCCGGTGGTGCTGGCGTTGGCCGTGCCCATCGCCGGGTCGGTGTAGCCGTTCGCGATGAAGCGCTCGTAGAGCTGCGCCGCCTCGAGCGCCGCCGGATCGTCGAGTGTCGCCTGGCCGTTCTCTATGAGCGAGCCGCCGTTCGAGTAGACGAGCGACAGCCACGGGTGGACGGCACCCGAGTCCCAGGAGTTGATGATGCCGAAGCCCTGCTGCATCACCGTGTTGCCCTCCCGTTTGGTGAGCGCCTCGGCGTACTCCTCGAGCTGCTCCCAGGTTTCGGGCGGCCCCTCGAGGCCGGCCTCCTCGAACAGCCGGGTGTTGTAGTTGAGCGCGTAGAGGTTCACCTCGTTCGGGTAGCCGTAGTGCGTGCCGTCGACGGACACGCTGCCGACGAGGCCTTCGGACCAGTTCTCCGTAAGGTCGGTCGTCAGGTCCTGTGGAAGTTGTGCGGCGATGTCGTTGGCCACGAGCTCGGGGAGCCAAAGCTCGTAGATGCCGGCAATCGTGGGACCGCTGGGGCTCGCCGCCTGCGAGCGCAGGGTGCTGAGGAGGTTGCCGAACGGCACCGCCCGCACCTGGATGTCGACGCCCTCGTTCTGCGCCTCGTACTGCTCGATCGCGTCTTCCAGGAGCGCTACCGTTTCCGGCGGCCAGTGGGTGAGGTACGTCAGTTGCACCTGGGCGACGCCGGCGCCGAACAGAACGGCGAGTGCCAGCGCGGCCAGGAGCCGGGACAGCCTGCGGGTGGGATGGGCCATTGCTTACCTCCCTGGGGGTCCTGCTTGTGACTTCAAGGAAAGATTATATTGTTATAACGAATTGTGCAAGGGAAGTTGGAGTGGCTTGACAGATTCATTGCTTTCCACAATTGCCATTCTTATCAAGCCCAACTAAAGCCCAAGATTCCATCAAATCAAACAGACCAGCCACTAAGGACTTGAAAACGATAGGATAGAGTCCTGTTGGTAAGAATGTAACCCTAGAAGTTCGTAGTAATAGCCTCCGAACCGGTATCACCCAAAATGACCATGACTTGTGAAGACATACTCTTGCTTCGCGAAAGCGCGGATGTTGAGGCGAAAAAGGCACATGGCCGAGACGGAATGGGGGCGGTGCCCGATAGCGTCTGGTCGACATACTCGGCGATGGCTAATAGCAGTGGCGGGATCATTGTGTTGGGGGCCAAGGAAAGGGATAATGGATCTCTTGAGATCATAGGCGTCAATGATCCGTACAGGGTGCTAAAGGACTTCTGGAACACCATTAACAACCCGACCAAGATAAGTCAGAACATCCTCGCGGACAGCGACGTGCAAATAATTCCTTGTAACGGCCGTCGTATTATAACAATTTCAGTTCCGAGAGCGACTCGAGGACAGCGACCAGTATTCGTTGGTGCCAATCCTTTTACCGGCACTTATCGACGCCATTTCGAGGGTGACTATCGATGCGAAGAAGCAACGGTGCGTCGAATGATTGCTGATGCAACTCAAGAGACTCGAGATGACACCCCCCTGGAAGGGTTCGATCTCCCAGACCTTGATCAGGCAAGCTTCGCTGCGTACAGAAACGAGTTTCGCTCCACGCGTCCGGGACACCCGTGGATAACGTTAGGTGACCAAGAGCTACTTGAGCAACTCGGAGGCTGGAAAAGGGATCGAAACACGGGAATCAGTGGGTTGACTACGGCCGGCTTGCTAATGTTTGGCCAGCTTAGATCAATCCTCGATGCATTCCCCAACTACATTCTTGATTACCAGGAAAAGCCGGAGGATCGAAACGATGACGACCAGCGGTGGCTAGACCGCATCACAACAGATGGTACGTGGTCTGGGAACCTGTACGAATTTTATAGGAAGGTCTACCCAAAACTTACGTCGGACCTACGTATTCCGTTTCAACTTCGCGACGGTCACAAGAGGCTTGATGAAACTCACGTTCATGAGGGCCTACGCGAGGCACTTGTAAATACAATTATCCACGCAGATTACGCCGCCTCAACCGCTATATCGATCCGCAAATTTCCACACAAGTTCGTGTTCATCAATCCTGGAGGGCTTCGCCTCCCTCTCGATGTAATTCTTGCAGGAGGCACTAGCGATTGCCGCAACCGTAATCTACAGAAAATGTTCCAAATGATCGGCGCGGTAGAGCAAGCTGGGTCGGGGGTGCCTAAAATCCTTCGAGCCTGGCGTGAGCAAGACTGGCAACGCCCTGCCTGGTACGAACGTTGGAACCCCGACCAGACACAGTTGGACATGGGCATGCACAGTTTGCTACCGCCAGCTGTTGTAGAAGCACTCAGAGCAGAGTTCGGGGAGCAATTCGAACGACTGGATAACAATAAACGGCTGGCGGTAGTTATAGCACGAGCAGAGGGATTTGTTACTAACCAGCGCCTACAGGCAGTGACAGAGCTTCACCCATCAGACATAACCAGGGCGCTAAAAGAGCTGGTAGCAGCAAAAATGCTGGTCAAAGACGGGGAAGGGCGAGGAAGTTCTTACACCCTGACTGGACCGGAAGAACAAGTAAGCCTATTCAATAAGGAAGAAAAATCTTCCCAAGTTGAAAGGGCTGCGCCGGAAACGATACAGGCTCGTCCTGATGTTGAACAGGCTAAAGGAGCTAATCAACAACCCCCTTATCCACCCGAGGTGATGAGAGTGAGAAAAGCAGGCCGAGTTGATCAAGCAACTATGGAATCAGCCATTCTTACAGCTTGCAATAGCTCTTTTCGTACCGCGCAGGAACTCGCAACTATTCTAAATCGATCAAGACAGACGTTGAGAGCAATCTATCTACCATCGTTAGTAAAGGGTGGAAAGCTTCAATTGCGGTATCCCGACAATCCTAGTCATCCAAGCCAAGCGTATATCAGCACTAGTCAAAACAACTAATAGCACTTGGCAAATGCACACATTCATTACGACCGCTACTTCTCTTCCGCTTTTGCACCTAGGACGGGAGCCGCGGTTGTCGCAATCACCTCCACTCGCGATAGGATTCTATTAGTTTGCACTCCCTCCGCTGCTCCTGATCATCCTGGCACCGCTCCTCGCGACCTACTTTCTGCTGGCAGCAGTGGCCACACCGCGACCGCAAAGCAACTTCGTCCATGAGCTCCCCGATTCAGGCTCCGTTTTCGCTCACGCCGGCGGGAATCTCCTGTGGCCCGACAACACGATGGCGGCCTTCGAAGGAGCCGCTGAGCTGGGCATCGACGTACTCGAGCTCGACGTGCATCAGGCTTCAGACGGCGTGTTCATGGTCATCCACGACGACACCGTTGACCGCACCACCGATGGGAGGGGCAGAGTCAGCGAGCTGAGCAGCCTCGAGATTGCCGAGCTCGACGCTGGCTACAACTGGACGACGACCGGCACGCGCTCCGACCCGCCGGACGGTGCCGAGTTCCCCTACCGGGGTCAGGGCATCTCGGTGCCCACCCTTGCCTCGGTGTTGGAGGCGTTCCCGGAAAACCTGGTCAACATCGAACTCAAGCAGGACGACGCCCAGGCCGGGCGGGACCTATGCGGGCTGCTTGTTGAGCAGGAGGCGCGGGGGCGGGTGTTGGTGGTGTCGAATTACTCTGCCTCGATTCGTGGTTTTCGGGAGGCGTGTCCGGAGGTTGCTACGGGAGCCAGCCGGCAGGAGGTCATTACCTTCTACCTGCTGGCGCGAACCGGGCTACATCGGCTCTACACGCCGCCTTTCGACGCGCTGCAGATTCCCGTTGCGCAGGGCAACATTACGGTTGTCACGCCCGGAGTTCTGGCCGCGGCGCGGGATCGCGGCGTGCAGGTGCACGTGTGGACGATAAACGAACAAGCCGAGATGGAGCGGCTCTTCGGCATGGGTGTCGCCGGGATCATTACCGACCGGCCTGACCTGGCACTTCTGGTGTTGGAGCGAGACTTCCCGGCAGGCGTGGTACCGGAGTTTGTCGCCGGCAGGGGCAGAGACCTCTGAGTTGACTTCCAATTATGTTCGGCTGAGGACACGTGCTTGCAAAATGACGAAATCGGGAATCTTGAACGGCATTCAGGATTCCCGATTCAACGATTTTGGACGCATGCCCCTTGCCCTGGGCAGAAGCGGCGGTCAATACGCCAACAAAAACCGGCGCCAAAAGCCCAGCAAACCCCTAAACGAAGATCCCCTTGGGCAAATAAGCAGACACGACCCAGTTGGGCGCATCCACAATCTCGCTGATCTTCAGATCGACCGCGACGCTGCACAGGCAATAGGCCAGGGACGGCTCCATGTCGTACTCGCGACCCAGATGATCGATCATGTCGCGAATCGCATCCTTCGCCGCCTGGAAGAGGTCCGGGCCAACGCCGGTCGTGGCGAAGTAGCCGGCCTGAGCCTCGCTCGTGCGCAAAGGCTGGTTGACCTCGAACTGCGGCCGTTTCTGGCCCGAAGCCTTCTGCAGGCCAAAGCGCAGGCGAATGTTCATGGGACTCTCGATAGCCGTGCCGCACACCTCGCCGTCACCCTGGGCGGCGTGGGTGTCGCCCACGGAGAAAATTGCGCCGGGCACGGCAACCGGCAGGTAGAGGCGGCTGCCCTGCACCAGGTCTCGCACGTCGAGGTTTCCGCCCTGCTCGCGCGGCGGCACAACGGAATGGATGCCGGGCTCGCTGAGGGCAACGCCGATCGTGCCCGGGAAGGGCCGCGAGGGGAAACGGATCTCCGGCGTGAACTCCACCATGCCGTTCGCGTAGCGGGAGATGTGCAGGAAGGGGTCCGGGAAGTCATCGGCGAGGAGGCCAAAGCCGGGGATGATGGCCGTCCAGCCCCAGCCGCTCTCGTCGAAGTCGAGGATCTCGATTTCGAGGGTGTCGCCGGGCTGGGCCCCTTCTATACGGATGGGTCCGGTGACCGGGTTGACCTTGCCGAAGTCGATGTTGGCGACCGCCTCGACAGTGGAGTCGGCGAAGATCTGGCCGCCCGAGGAGTCGACGATGCCGAACTCCAGCTCGTCACCGGGTTCGACGGTCGCGATGGGCTCGAGCGAGTTGTCCCAGCCAATGTGGTGGTGTTCGGAGTGAATGGTCTTGATTGCGTTCACGTGATTACTCCCGGAAGAAGATAAGGGTGGCGGCCGGAAGTAACGCCCGGCCGCCTGAACGGGATTCAGAAACTCAGCGCCTGAAAGCCGGAATCAGTTGGCGCGCCTGACCATCTCGTAGTGCACGGGGATGTGCATCGGGTCGACGAAGATCTCGCGCGGGCCGGTCACGTTGGCGCTGTGCATGCTTACCTGCAGCTCGTGGAAGATGGGGATCCAGGGGGCCTCCTCCATGATGTCGACGAAGATCTGGCGGTAGGCCTCGGCACGCTGAGCCTGCTGGTCGTCGCGGGCGAGGGTATCGGCCTGAGCGGCACGCTCCTCGATCTCCTCGTTGCAGTAGCGGGCCCAGTTCCAGCCGCCCGGGATGTTGCTCGCGCAGGCGAGGATGGGCCAGTAGAAGTTGTTCGGGTCGGGGTAGTCAGCGATCCAGGCCATGCCGCCCGACCAGAGGAGCGGAGCCTCACCGGCGCCACCCGCCTCGATCACCGTGCTCTGGGCCTGGGTGCGTACTTCGACGTCGACGCCAATCTGTGCCAGATCCTGCTGAATCGCCTGGGCGATACGGTCGTTCGGCGAGACGTTGTAGGCGTAGAGGGTGGTGCTGAAGCCATCGGGGAAGCCGGCCTCGGCGAGCAGCTCACGCGCGGCCTCGGGGTCATACGGGTAACCCTCGTAGTTCTCGTCGTGGCTCTCGAAGAGCGGCGGGAGGATCTGAGTGGCAGGCTCGGCGCGGTTGTTGAGGATGCGCACGATGCGGTCCTTGTTGATCGCCATGTTCAGGGCCTGGCGCACGCGCACGTCGGTGAACGGCTCCATCTGCGTGTTGATGGTGACGTAACCCGTCTGCATCTGGTCGCCCGTGGCGACAAGCTGGCTAAGCTGTTCGTCCTCCATCACCTCGGTGTAACGGGCGGAAGGAATGCCGTCCCCGATAATGTCCACCTCACCGCGCTGCAGGCGCAGGAAAGCCACATTCGGATCAACACCTATCTGGAAGGTCAGCTCGTCCAGGTAGGGCAGGCCCTCCTCGAAGTAATCCTCGTGCCGCTCAAGCACCAGGCGCTGGCCCAGCACCCACTCGCGCATCTTGAAGCCGCCCGTACCTACCGGGTTGTGGCCAAAGTCGCCGGCGGCTTCCTCGACAGCCTCCTGCGGTACGACGTGCGCAAAGTTGAGGCCCATCTTGTGCAGGAAGGAGGCGTCTGGCTCCTCGGTGGTGAAACTTATCGTGTAGTCGTCGACTACTTCGATGCCGGCGACTTCCTCTGCCTCACCGGCGATGAACTCTTCCGCACCGACGATGTTGGTGTAGAAGCCCTGACCGGGGCTTTGCGTGCTGGGATTCAGGACGCGCTCCAGGGAGTACTTTACGTCGTCCGCAACCATCTCGCGGCCGTTGTGGAAGATGACGCCCTCGCGCAGGCTGAAGGTGTAGGTAGTGCCGTCTTCGGAGACTTCGTAGCTCTCGGCGAGGTGAGGGACGAGCTCGGTCGTGCCCGGTACGTAGTCCATGAGACCGTCGAACAGGGACTTGATGATCGACCAGTTTTGCCAGTCGTAGCCGATCGCCGGATCCAGTGTCGAGAGGTCGTCCTGGAACGACACCACGGCGCTGCCCCCGCGTTGATCTTCCTGTGCCAGGCCAAAACCTGCCAGGAGGGTGAGACTCAGGACCAGTAATCGCTTCATGCACTTTCTCCCTTCGCGAACCACCTAGCTGTACTGAATCCGGGGATCCAGGAACGGGTAGGTGAGATCGGCCAACAGGTTGCCCAGCACCACGAACAGCGCCATCACCATCACGCCGCCCATGATCACCGGGACGTCGACGAGCTGAATGGCCTGCCAGATCATTTGCCCGATCCCTGGCCAGCCGAAAACGCTCTCGACGATTACGATGCCCCCCATGAACACGCCGATGTCGAGGCCCACGAGCGCAACGACCGGCAGGAGTGAGTTCTTCATGACGTGCTTGAACAGGACCGGCCGGGGCTGCACGCCCTTCGCCCGCGCCGTGCGCACGTACTGCTGGCGCAGCACGTCGGTCATCGACGCCCGCGTGACGCGGGCGTACCAGCCGCCGCCGGAAAGCCCGACAGTGATGGCCGGCAGGATGATGTGCATGAAGCTCCCGTACCCGCCCAGCGGGAAGATCGGAAGCAGATAACTGAAGGCGTAGATGAGCAGCAGCCCCACTGCGAACTGGGGAGCGCTTACGCCGAGGAAGGCGAAGCCCATCACGAGCTGATCCACCCAGGTGCCCCGCTTTATCGCCGCGATGATGCCCGAAGGCAGCCCGATCAGCAGCTCGAAAAGGATTCCGGCGATCGCCAGCTGCACGGTGGGCCAAAGGCGCGAGGCGATCAGATCGCTCACCGGGGCCTTCTGCACGTAGGAGCGGCCCAGATCGCCGCGCAGCATGTCGCCCACGTAGTTCACGTAGCGCACCGGCAACGGCTTGTCGAGGCCCAGCTCACTGCGGATGCTGTTCACCGTCTCGACGGTGGCGCTGCGCCCCGCGATCATGCGCGCCGGGTCGGC
>CALKAI010000153.1 GCA_937983275.1 uncultured Trueperaceae bacterium
GGCCCGCACGTACTCCTTCGCGTTGGCCAGGGTGAAGGCGATCTCCTGCGCGGCGGTCGAACCGGCCTCGCGGATGTGGTAGCCGGAGATGGAGATCGTGTTCCAGCCGGGAACCTGTTCCGCGCAGAAGGCGAACAGGTCGGTCACCAGCCGCATGGATTGCTGTGCCGGGTAGATGTAGGTGCCGCGTGCCACGTACTCCTTGAGGATGTCGTTCTGCACGGTGCCGCCCACCTTCTCCCAGGAGACGCCCTGCTCCTTCGCCACCAGCAGGTAGAGGGCGAGCAGCATCATCGCGGGCGCGTTGATGGTCATGGAGGTGGTGACCCTGTCGAGCGGAATCCCATCGAACAGGGTGCGCATGTCATCGATCGTGGCGATCGAAACGCCCACGCGACCCACCTCGCCGGTCGCGAAGGGGGAGTCGGGGTCGAGGCCAAGCTGGGTAGGGAGGTCGAAGGCGACCGACAGGCCGGTGACCCCCTGCTCGAGGAGGTAGCGGTAGCGCTCGTTGGATTCCTCTGCCGAACCGAAGCCCGCATACTGGCGCATCGTCCAGAAGCGGCCTTCGCTGTACATGCGCGGGTAGATGCCCCGCGTGAAGGGGAACTTCCCGGGCGCACCGAGGCGCCCGGCCAACCCTTCCGGCGGGCCGTCGTATATAGGCTTCATATCGGCGATTATAGCGGTGCCACCGGTTTGTCCCTTACCAGACGGGCAGGCACGGCAACTCGAAGCGCACCCACGGATGGGCTATTTTGAGGCATGAGTACAAGCACCATCAAGGGCGTGGTCGCCCAGCCGACCAGCAGTGACGAATCGGTACGCAAGGCGACGGGCAAGAGCTGGACGCAGTGGCTGGAGCTTCTCGATGCCGCGGGTGCGGCCGGCCTCGACCACAAGGGGATAGTGGAGCTCGTTGCTGCCGAGGGGATCGGCGCCTGGTGGCAGCAGCACGTGACCGTCAACTACGAGAAGATGCGGGGGTTGCGCGAGAAACACGAGACTCCCGACGGCTACCAGGTGAGCAAGAGCAAGACGGTGAATGCCGACGCCGGCCGGCTGTTCGACGCCTGGAACGACGACGGAATGCGCGCCCGCTGGCTGGAGGAACCGGTGGAGATCCGCAAGGCCACCCCCGGCAAGTCGCTGCGCATCACCTGGCTGGAGGACGACAGTCACGTGGACGTCCACCTCTACGCCAAGGGTGAAGGCAAGACCAGCGTGAGCCTGCAGCACCGGAAGCTGGGCCGGGACGACGTCGAGCGGTTGAAGGAGTTCTGGACGGAGGCGCTGGCACGCCTCAAGGAAACCGTGGAGGGCCAGGAATAGCCTCCAACCCGCCTCAACTGCCGCCCGCTCAGAAGCTGTACACGGCCGCGGCGATGCGCGAAGCCGACGCCCAGGCGGCTCAGCTGGGCATCCCGGAGGAGCTGCTGATGGAGGCGGCCGGCGTGGCCGTAGCCCGGGAGGTGTTGGAGCGTTCTGCCGCCCTGGGGCGGGTCCTGCTGCTATGCGGAACCGGCAACAACGGCGGGGACGGCTTCGTTGCCGCCCGGCACCTGCGCATGACCGGGCTGGACGTCACCGTACTGCGCCTGCCCGGCCTGCCGGGCAGCGAGGCCGCGCGGCGTGCACTGGGTGCCCTGCGCGCCCAGGGGGAGTCCTCGCGGCTGCAGCTGGCGCACCTGGATGCCGAGGCGCTCGAGCAGCATCTCCCCCGCCACGGGCTGGTCGTCGACGCCCTCTTCGGCAGCGGCCTCTCCCGGCCGCTGGAGGGGGAGCTCGCCGCGCTGGTGGAGGCCGTCAACGCCAGCGGCAAGCCGGTCGTCTCGGTCGACATTCCCAGCGGGGTGTACGCCGACTCGCCGCGTGTTCCGGGACCAGCGATCCTGGCGACGGCGACAGTGCAGTTGGCGGGTGCGAAGATTTCGGGCGCTTTCAGCCCGGCCCGGGAGCATTACGGCGAGAGCAAAGTGGTGCCCATCGGGATACCCGACCGGGTGCTGGCCGGCCTTTCGAGGGTCGAGCTGCTGGAGGAGTCGCGGTTCAGGTGGCCGCACAGGGCGGCGGGTGCCCACAAGTATGAGGCGGGCACGGTGCTGGTGCTGGGGGGCTCTGCCCGTTACAGCGGCGCTGCCGAACTGGCCTGCCGCGGCGCCTACCGGGCGGGCGCCGGCCTGGTCACCCTGCTTGGCCCGGCGCGCCTGCCGGCGAGCTGGCCGGAGATCGTTTTCGAGGAGATCGACTGGGCCGTCGACCCGGCAGGCCGCCTCGAGCAGATCGCCCCGGGCCGTACCCAGGTCGTCGTCGCCGGCCCCGGGCTGGACGGGCCCGCCGCCGGGCGGCTGCCCTCCCTGCTGGCGGTGCGGCCGGTGCCGTGGGTGCTCGACGCAGGCGCCCTGGTGAACGACCCGGACCTGAAGCGTTCGGTGGCGACCCACGGCCGTTGTGTCCTCACCCCGCACGGGGGCGAGGCGAGCCGCCTGCTGGGCGATCAGGGGCCCGACCCGGCCGGCCAGCCCCTGGAGAGCGCCCTGCTGCTGGCCCGCGAGTGGAACGCCGTGGTCGTGCTCAAGGGCCCCAGCACCGCCATCGCCGATCCGGCCGGTGATGCGGCCGTGTTCGCGGCGGGCAACCCGGCCATGGCGACGGCCGGCACGGGCGACGTGCTGGCCGGTGTCATAGGCGCCCACCTGGCCCAGCACAAACGCGGTGAGATCTCGGCATCGGAGCTGCGCGGGATAGTCCAGTTGGGCGTCCTCCACCATGGACTGGCGGGCCGGCGGGCCGCACAGCGGCACGGTCTGGGCCTGGTCGCCAGCGACGTGATCGACGCCCTCGCACAGCTCTGAGCGGCTAGGGTTTCACCGCGCGCAACACCTTGAAACCGGCGTCCTCGGCCAGCAGCTGCACGTCCTTCCACTCCTTCAGCAGCGGCTCGTAGGGCAGCTGGCGGTTAGCGACGAGCCACAGCTCTCCGCCGGGCCTCAGCAGCCTGCGGGCGGCCAGGAAGAACGCCGCGGGAACGTCCAGCCGCACGCCCTTGCCCACGTGGAAGGGCGGGTTGGTGACCACCACATCGAACTCCTGCTGCCCCAGTTCGCTGTCGACGTCCGAGTGGAGCACCTGCCCCTCCATGTCCTGCGCCGCGAAGTTCCGCTGCGCGCTGCGCACCGCTGCCAGGTCGTCATCCACCGCCGTGACCCTGGCGCCGGCCGCGGCACAGGCCAGGCCAATCAGGCCGTAACCGCAGCCCAGGTCGAGCAGCTCCTGGCCGGCGAACCGGTCGACCGGCAGCATGTCCAGCAGCACCTTCGTGCCCGGGTCCAGCTTGCCGGCCGCGTAGACGCCCGGGTGCGCAACCAGGTGCAGATCAAGGGCACCGAACTCCGTCCACAGCAGCTCCTCCACACCCTGCCCCGCCCCCTGCCTGGGGCCGCTGCCCACGTAGAAGCGCCAGCCCTTCTCGCGGTGCACGAGCTCGAAGCTCCTGAAGTGCTGCGCGGCCTCCTTCGCGTACCGTTTGGCACCCTGGTCCTTGTGCAGCTGCAACAGCAGCAGGCCGTCTGGCGCCAGCGCCCGGGCGGCCGCGGCGATCTCCAGCTGCACCCTGCGGCTGCCCCTGTCGGCGGGTGGCGAGAGCAGGAGCAGGGCGGCGCCCTGCTC
>CALKAI010000154.1 GCA_937983275.1 uncultured Trueperaceae bacterium
CACCAGGTCCTGCGGATCGCCCGCGAACTGTGCGAGGAGCAGGTGGGCGTCATGGCCGTACTCCACGACCTCAACCTGGCCGCGCAGTACGCCGACAAGGTGCTCGTCCTCGCCCAGGGCCGCATCCGCGCCTACGGCGAGCCGTTCGACGTTCTCAAGCCCGACGTGCTCATGGATGCCTTTGGCCACGAGGTCATGGTCATGAAGCACCCCTGCCTGAACTGCCCGCTGGTGGTTTCGGCGGCCTGAGCGCGAAGTCCCGCCAGGCGGTGATGGATTCTCCAAAAGCAAGGACCCCGGCGTTCGAACGCCGGGGTCCTTCTTCTGTCTGCTGGTGGAGCCGAGGGGATTCGAACCCCTGACCTCGTGAGTGCGATTCACGCGCGCTCCCAACTGCGCCACGGCCCCGGGAAATGGAGCGGCCCTGTGCTGGGCCACAGAGGGAAATTGTACCCGAGAGCGGGCGGGGCGCACAAGAAGCAGGTTACGAAAGCGGTGCCAGTCGCCATCAGAATTAAGAGTCGCTGATGCAGGTTTCAGTTGACGGACACCCGCGCTTGGTATCTTGAGCCGATGAAACGTCTTGCGGTATTCCTACTTTGGGGACTGCTCGCTGCCACAGCGTTCGCCCAGTCCGATCAGTCCGTTGACAACCCTGTCGAGGTGCTCGTCGAGATCTTCGTCGTCAGTGAGGTGCAGGGCGAGGAGCAGTTCCGCCAGGCAACCACGGCACGACCGGGGCAGGTCGTCGAGTACCGGGTGACCGCCGTGAACCGTGGCCCGGACACCTTGCCCGAAGGCATCGTGGAGGTGCTGGGACCGATCCCCAATGGCACCACCTTCATCGGCAACACCGCGACGCCGTCGTCGGAGCGGGTGCTTACGGAGTTCTCTGCCAACGGGACCGACTTCAGTCAGGAGCCTGTGGTCATCGAGGGTGCGCAGGAGCGCGAGGTTGCCGCCCCCGAGGATTACGAGGCCATCCGCTGGACCCTGCTCGTCCCCATGGAGCCCGGCCAGGAGGAGACGTTCGTCTACCGCGTGACCGTCGACTGATTCGACGTAGCAACAGCCAACTGAAGCAGCCCCGGTGATGATTCCACCGGGGCTGAACTTTTGCCGATCGGGAAGGGGCGGGTGTGCAAAACGGCCCAAACTGCTTTCCTGAATGGCGTTCAGGATATCGCTTTTACGAATTTCAGGGGTACAGCCTCCCTGCCTCGAGCCTCCTACGCCGTCTTGCCCTGCCCCTGGTACTGCAGCTCGTAGAGCCGGCGGTAGTAGCCGTCCTCGTTCTCCAGCAGCTCGTAATGGTTGCCCTGCTCCAGGAGCCGGCCCTTGCGCATGACCATGATCCGGTCGACATCCTGGATGGTCGACAGGCGGTGGGCGATGATGATGCTGGTACGGCCCTGCATGAGCTTCTCGAGGGCGTCCTGGATGAGCTCCTCGGTCTCCGTGTCGATGTTGGCGGTGGCCTCGTCGAGCACCAGCAGGATGTCCGGGTTCTGCACGAGGGCACGGGCGAAGGCGATGAGCTGCTTCTGGCCGGTGGAGAAGCCGGCGCCGCGCTCACGCACGGGCGTGTCGTACCCCTTGGGCAGCCGTTCGATGAACGAGTGGGCGTTCACGAACTTGGCGGCCTCGATCACCTGCTCCAGCGGTATCGAGTCGTCGCCCAGGGTGATGTTGCTGCGGATGGTCCCGCTGAACAGGAAGGGGTCCTGCAGCACGATACCCACGTGGCGGCGCAGGTCGACCTGGTCGTAGTCGCGCACATCCTTGCCGTCCAGCTTCACCGCGCCCCGCTGCACATCGTAGAAGCGGGACACCAGGCTAATGATCGTCGTCTTGCCGGCACCCGTGTGACCCACGAACGCCACCGACTCGCCCGGGTTGATGGTGAAGGACAGGTCGCGCAGGACCCACTCCTCCTCGTCGTAGGCGAACCAGACGTTCTCGAACTCCACCTCACCGCGGAAGCCCTCGTCGAAGTTGGCGGGCAGTTCCGGATTGCGGATGGCCTCGGGGGTGTCGATCAGGTCGAAGATGCGCTCGCTCGAAGCCATCGCCGCCTGCATCACGTTGTACTTGTCGGAAAGCTCCTGCAGCGGGCGAAAGAACATCTGCGCGTACTGGTTGAAGGCGATGAACACACCCAGGGTGACCGCCTCGCTAAGGCCGGGACCCACGAGCTGCCAGGCCGTGTAGTAGAGGATCAGCGCGGTCGAGATGGAACCGACCATCTGCACCGACGGGTGGAAGAGGCTGAACCAGCGCACCTGCTCGTAATGGGCGTCCAGCAGGTCGAGGTTGAGCCTGTCAAATGCCTCCTGGTTGCGGCCCTCGCGGTTGAAGAGCTGGACGGTCTTCATGCCCTCGAGATTCTCTGCCAGATAGGCGTTGGAGCGGCTCACGCGCAGGCGCACGGCACGGTAGGCGTCGCGGATGCGGGTGCGCAGGAAGTTGAGGATGAAGAAGAGCACCGGCATCACGGCCAGGGTGATGAGCGCCAGCTGCCAGTTGATCGTGAACATGTAGATCATCAGGCCGGCGATCATGCCGATATCGGCAATCAGGCCCACCACGCCGTTGGTCATCATCTGCTGGATGGCGTCAACGTCGCTGGTGATGCGGGTGAGGAGGCGACCCACCGGGGTGCGGTCGAAGAAGCCCAGGTGGAGCCTCTGGACCTTCTCGAAGATCTCGCGGCGCAGGTCGTAGATGACGTGCTGCCCCAGCCAGGAGACCGTGTAGGTGTAGCCGTAGCGCAGCCCAAAGTTGAGGAGCCGCAGGCCCAGGTAGAGGAGCACGATCGTCGTGAGGCCCTGCAGGCGCTCGTCGATGCCCCAGGTGTTGTAGGGGGCGCCCTCGGCGATGATGAAGTTGTCGACCGCCTGCGCTATGAGGGAGGGGAAGGCGGGCACGATGAAGCTGTAGGCGAGGAGCAGCACCACGCCCAGGACCAGCTGCAGGCGGTAGGGGCGCAGGTAGCTCAGCAGGCGCAGCATGATCTGGCCGTCGAACGCCTTCTTGAACGCCTGGCCGTCCTCGTCGAAATCGCCCTCCTCGCGCACCTCCTGGCGGCGCTGCTTCCGTTTGGCGGCGTACTGGGCCTTCAGCTCGTCGACCGAGTAGTCGCTGCTGCTCATGTCGGTAAGGTTGTCGCGCAGCTGCGACCGGCCGTTGCTGCCCAGGCGGAACTCCGTGTCCTGACCGTTCTCCTGAGGCTTCATCCGTTCACCGTTGTTTCCGTCTCTCATTCGGCCGCCTCCAGGTTCGCCTCGAGCTGCTGGCGGCGCTGCATGTCGGCATACCAGCCGTCCTGGTCGACCAGTTCATCGTGGGTGCCCGCCTCGACGATCCGGCCGTCCTCCAGCACGTAGACGCGGTCCACGCTCTGGAAGGCAGAGAGCCTGTGCGCCACCACTATCGTCGTACGCCCCTTCGCGACCTGCTCCAGGCCGCTCAGGATGCGCGCCTCGGTCTGCGTGTCCACCGCCGAGAGGGCGTCGTCCAGCACGAGGATGCTGGGGTCGCGGATGATAGCCCGCGCGATGGCCGTGCGCTGCCGCTGGCCGCCCGAGAGGGTCACGCCGCGCTCGCCCAGCGGCGTGTCGTAACCCTTGGGGAAGTCCTCGACGTCACCGGCGAGCTGGGCCAGCCCGGCGATCTCACGCACGCGCTTCATCTGCTCCTCGGACTCCACCTCGGGCACCCCATACGCGATGTTCCCGGCGATGGTGTCCGAGAAGAGGAACGGCTCCTGCGGGACCAGCCCAATGTGGCGCCGCAGCACCTCCAGAGGGTAGCGCTTGATGTCCACGCCGTCGATGAGGATTTGCCCCCTGGTGGGCTCCACCGTGCGCGTGAGCAGGTTGATGATGAGCGTCTTGCCCGAGCCGGTGCGCCCGGTTAGGCCTATCGAGTGGCCCGCCGGGATGCGGAATGAAACGTCATCCAGCAGCAGCGAACCGTCGATCGACAGGCTCACGTTCCGGAACTCGATGTCGCCGCGTATCTCGCGCAGGCTGTAATCGGTGCCCGGCCCGTCCTGGATCTTGCTGCGGGTGTTGAGCAGCTCCGAGAGGCGCCCCCAGGAGGTGGTGCCGCGCTGCAGGATGTTGGCGATCATGCCCATTGCGACGAGCGGCCACTGGATGCGCTCGAACAGGAAGACGAAGGCAGAGAAATCCCCCAGCGTCATCGCACTCCCCGTCCCCAGCACCGCCCGGCCGCCAACGAGCAGGAGCAGGGCCATGGTGGCGCCGAAGAGCAGCTCGTTGAGCGGGAACATGGGCCCCTCGACCTTGGTCAGGTGGAGGTTGCGCCTGATGAACTCGTCGTTCAGGCCGGAGAACTTCTCGACCTCGCGATCCTCGATGGCGAAGCCCTTCACGACCCGGACCCCGTTGAAGTTCTCCTGGGCCATTGCCGACACGTTCGAGAACTGCTGCTGCACCTTCTCGTAGCGGCGGTGGGTGGCGCGCAGCAGAAGGAAGAAGGCGACGACGATGACCGGCACGATCAGGAGCGTGAGCAGGGTCATGTCAACGCTCAGGTTGAACATCTGGTAGAGGCTGAACCCCAGCAGGAAGAAGGTGTTGACGCCGTGGAAGACGGCCATGCCCAGCATCATCCGCACCGCGTTGAGGTCGGCGGTGAGGCGGGCCATCAGGTCGCCGGTGCGGGTCCGGTCGAAGAAGTTGGGATCGAGCCGGGTGAAATGCCTGAAGAGGTCGTGGCGCATGTCGAACTGGATCTCCCACGAGGCGTTGAGGACCATGCGGCGCACGACGATGGTGGTTACCGAGGCGACGAGGGTAGCCGCCATCAGCATCCCTATGTACATCCAGATCGAGCTCATCGTCATGGTGCCTTCGCTGAAGGCGTCGATGGCGTTACCGACGATGACGGGGATCAGGGTCGTGAAATATCCAGATAAGGCAAGGGCCGCGAGACCGAAGATGTAGCGGCCCGGGTAACGTCTGATGTAACCGAAGATTTCCCTGAACGTACGAAGCAAAACCGTGTCGACCTTCCTTCTGCTTGCCTTGCCCGTTGTGGCTTGGGCGCCCGCACCGCCTGCGCGCGAAGCGCGACCTGAACCTGCTCCGTGGCTTGGATGAGTGAACGACGCGCGGGGTGGCCTGACCTGCTCAGGCTCCGAAAAGAGCCTAAAAGACCACTATAAACCCAGCGGGCGTCTGCGGGTGTCAGGTTGATAGCAGACCGCCTATTATTGGCGAACTCAGATGACGCGGCGAGCGAAGTCCGCTCCCAGTGGACTTAGCGGACCAGTTGCGTCCCGCCGTACGGCTCGCCGTTGAGTGTGAGGCTAAAGCGTATGGGGCCGGGTTCGGTGGTGGTAAAGGCGCCCTCGAGCATTTCTCCGCCCTGAACCCGCACGGTGTCCACCAGGACGCGGTCGCCGGCAAGGTTGGTGGCGTACACCCGCGCGGTCTGCTGGGAGATGCCGGGCTCGATGAACCAGCGGTAGGGGACCTCGCGTGGCTCCGGCTCGCGAATGCCTGCGCTGGCGTCGGGCCGCGGCACGACGACGGGGTAGAGGTTGACGTAGAGGCCCAGACTGTCGCCCGGCTCGGCGCCGGCGGGGGGCGACTGGTCGACCACGCCCTCGGGCAGCCGCCTGTCGGCCACCGGGATGAGTTCCACCGTCGCGTCGTCACCGAGCAGGCGCTGGGCCAGCTCGAGCGCCTCCTCCTCGCTCAGACCCACGAAGGAGGGCAATGCTGCGGGCTCCTGCGCGGCGGGCGTCGTGCCCTGCGCAACTATGAGCCGCAGCACTGCCTCGTCCCTGTCGACGAGCTGGAAGGGGGGCAGAGATTGCGCCACTATCTCTCCCGGCCGTCCCGGTACCGCGGCCTCGTCGATAATCACCCGGTCGGGGGAGAAGCCGGCCAGCCGGGCGAAGTATTGGCCGTCGCTGATAGACATGCCTGCCAGGTCCGGCAGGAAGGTGAGCTCGCGCGCAGGCCCGCTGCTCACGAGCACGTCGACCTGCGAACCCGCACCGACGCTGCCACCCGGGCCGGGCCGCTGATCTATCACCGTTCCTGCGGGCTGCTCGGCAGCGATCCAGGAGACGCTGCCCAGGTCGAGGTCCTGCCCGGCGAGGAGCTCCTCGACCCGGTCCGGGTAGCGCTCGGTGATGAGCCGGGGAACCTCGGTGGGCGTTACCGATCCGGGCGGGAGCGCGTATGACAGGGTGACCGTGCGCCCCGGCCGCAGCTGCTCGCCGGCACCCGGACTGGCCTGGATCACCGTGCCGATCTCCTCGGCCGACGCCACCGGCAGCGGCTGCACCGCCAGGCCCAGACCGTGCAGCGTTGCCGCGGCCTCGTTGACGTTCGCGCCCAGTACTTGCGGGATGGTGACGACGCGGCTGTTGCTGCGCAGCGCGAAGCCGGCAGCCAGGAATAGCGCTGCTCCGGCGAGGAGCAGGACGGTGAGACCGGTCCGGAGGAGCCACTCCGGCTGCCGTGCCAGCCAGGTCCGGAGGCCCGATTCGCGTGTTGTACTCTCCGGCTGGACCGGCAGGATCGGCTCGATGGCCGTGCCGTCGAACGCCAGTCCGAACAGGACGGGGAGCCCGTCGAGCTTCCTGACGTCGGCATGCTCGGGCTCGTAGCCGAACTGCTCCAGCAACTCCTCCAACTCGCGGTCGGGCCTGGCCGGGCGCGCCTCGGCGTCCACCTGCCACACGACGTAGTGCGCCCCGGGCCGGGATACGACATCGTAGAGGGCCGCCCGGCCCTCCCGCTTGATACGCCTGAGGGCCCGCCGGTACTGCTCGAACAGCGTCTCCTCGTGCGGCTCCAGGTCGAACCACACGAGGTTGACGGCGCTGCCGTCGGGCGCGGCGGCACTCATCACGGTTTGCCCGGGGGCTCCGGCGTGCTCGCCCAGCAGCTCGTACTTCCCGTCGATCAGGGGCATGGGATCAATCTACTCATTCACACCGCACGGCTCTTTTGCGGATGGCGGTAGGCCAGCCGCGGTTCCGCTGCAATGATAAGACGGTGGCGCACCCGGCAGGGTGCGCCACGAAAGCTTCTTCGGTTTGGCCCGG
>CALKAI010000155.1 GCA_937983275.1 uncultured Trueperaceae bacterium
GGTGGACAATCAAAGCGTGGGAGCCAGTTCAGGCTCCCACATTTCTTTGCTTAGCAACCAAAAACGGCTACTCCCGGGAGCTGATCTGGGCGGAGTCCTCTGCCTCATCCATCTTCCGCCCAACGCGAATCCTGTCGACCCTCAACCCGTCCACGCTCAAGATGCGGAAGTCGTGGTCCTCCCAGGTGAAGCTGTCGCCCACCTCCGGCACCTGCCCCAGGATCATCGAGGCGAGGCCGCCCACCGTCTGGAAGGGCGCGGTGGCCATGTCGACCTGCTGCTCAGGGCGAGGGCGTGCTGGGCGCCCTTGTTGCCCGATTCGGCTCGCTGCTCGAGCCGGAACCTGTTGGCCGAGACCAGCGCGGTCTCGGTCATGGCGAACAGGCCGTTGAGCAGGATCAACAGCAGGACTATGAACGCGATCATTGCGACCGACTATAGAGGTTGTTCAGTAGGAGGCTACGTACTCCCGGTGTGCCTCTACGCGCTCGGTGATCTCGCGGATGGTGTCGGCGCCGAACTTCTCGAGCAGCGCGTCGGCCAGCACCATGGAGGTCATCGCCAGCATGACGATCGAGGCGGCGGGAACTGCCGTGGTGTCGCTGCGCTCGCGGGCGGCATCGACGGGCTCCTGCGTGACGACATCGACCGAGGGCAGCGGCTTCATGAGCGTGGCGATAGGCTTCATCGCGCCGCGCACGATCAGCTCATCGCCGTTGGTGATGCCGCCCTCGAGGCCGCCGGCGCGGTTGGTCTCCCGGTAGTAGCCCTCGTCGTTGCGGTAAAGGGCGTCGTGGACGCGCGAGCCGGGGGTGAGGGCGGCGTGCCAGCCGTCGCCGATCTCTGCCCCCTTGAACGCCTGTATCGACATCACGGCCTGGGCGAGGCGGCCGTCGAGCTTGCGGTCCCACTGGGTGTGTGAGCCCAGGCCCACCGGCACGAAGCGGAAGCGCGCCTCGACGATGCCGCCCAGGGTGTCGCCGTTCTTCTTGGCCTGGTCGATGAGGTCGATGATCTGTGCCTCTTTTTCCTGGTCGAAGGTGCGGATGGGGCTCTCGTCGAGCTGCTCGAGCCGGTCCCAGTCCATGCCGCCGTCGCACTCGATGCCGCCCAGCGAGACGACGCGGGCGCACGCCTGGATGCCGGCGCTCTCGAGGATGCGCAGAGCGATGGAGCCTGCCGCCACACGGCTGGCCGTCTCGCGGGCGCTGGCCCGCTCGAGCACGTCACGCAGGTCCTTGTGGCCGTACTTGATCCCGCCGGCCAGGTCGGCATGGCCGGGGCGGGCCCCGGTGAGCGCCTTCTTGCGCGGCTCGTTGCCGGGGGCGGGATCCATGATCTTGTGCCAGTTGCGCCAGTCCTTGTTCTCCAGGTGGATGGCCACCGGGGCACCGGTGGTGCGACCGGCGCGAACGCCGCCCACGAGCTGCGCCTTGTCGGTCTCGATCACCTGACGGCGGCCGCGACCGTACCCTCCCTGCCTGCGCTTCAGCCACGGGTCGATGTGTGCATCCGCGTCCAGCTCCAGGCCGGCCGGAACGCCATCCAGGATGACGGTCAGTGCGGGGCCGTGCGATTCTCCGGCAGAGAGGTACCTAAGCATGCACGAAGCCTATCACTTCCCCTCCTGCACGGGTAAATCGACCCGGCAAAGGAGCAGGAGTCCTGGGCACTAGCCGATCGACCGCCGGCGACCGAAAGTGATAATCTGGCGTGCAATTTCCGGACACCAAATCTGAAAGGGGAGGAAGATGCGCGTTACCACTGCAACACTGTTTGCTGCACTGCTGCTGGGCCTCTTCGCCGCCGCCAGCGCGCAAGAGTCCGGCTGGACTTGCCCCGAGGGCTTCGAAGGCCAGACCCTGTCCGTCTACAACTGGACGACCTACATCGCCGAGGACACCATCGCCAACTTCGAGGCCGCCTGCGACGCGAACGTCCAGTACGACACCTACCCCACCGATGACGACATGCTCGCCCGCATTCGCCAGGGCAACCCCGGCTACGACATCGTCGTGCCCAGCGACGTGGTCGTCTACCTGATGATCGAAGAGGGCCTGCTGAGCGAGATCGACAAGGACCTGCTCCCCAACTGGAGCAACCTCGACGAGGACTTCCTCGACCTCGCTTACGACCCTGGCAACACCTACACGGTTCCCTACCAGTGGGGCACCACCGGCATCGGCTACAACGTGAACGCCGTGGGCTTCGAGGTCACCAGCTGGCAGGACATGTTCGAGTACGACGGTCCCGTCTCCTGGCTCTCCGACGTGCCCGGCATGTTCGGCATCGCGCTCCTCATGCAGGGGTACGACCCGAACACGCGTGACGTCGACGAGATCGAAGAGGCGAAGGAGTTCCTCATCGAGAACGGCCGCAATGTCGTCTACATCAACCAGGACGACGGCCAGGAGGTGCTCCTGCGCGGCGAGGCCCACATGGTCATCGAGTACTCCGGCGACATCTTCCAGATCATCGAAGAGTGCGAGTGCGACGACTTCGCCTACGTGATCCCAGAGGAGGGCACGAACTTCTGGGTGGACAGCGTCGCCATCCCGGTGGGCGCCCGCAACCCCGAGCTCGCGCACGTGTTCATCGATTACCTGCTGGACCCGCAGGTCTCTGCCGACATTGCCAACTACACCGCCTACGGCACCCCCAATCAGGCGGCGATCGAGGCGGGCCTCATCGACGAGGAGCTGCTGAACGACCCGGGCATCTACCCGAGCGCCGAGACCGAGGAGAACCTCTTCTTCGTCGAGCAGGACTCCGAGATCGAGGAGATCCACAACGCGGCCTGGGACGAAATCCGCATCTTCGTAGGACGCTAGTCTGGGGCAGAGAAACCCACGTCCCGCACAACATCACCCCCGCCCGCAAGGCGGTAAAACTGCTCGACGGGCCTTGGGCCCCACAAATGGGAAGTGAGATCCGGGCAAACAGAGTTGAACACTGAAACGAAGACACAGATTCAGAGGGGTGTTTCCGCGCAGGAGCGCGGAAACACCCCCGCCGTCGTCTTGAAGGACCTCGTCAAGGAGTTCGGCGAGGGCGGCGACAATGTCCGCGCGGTCGACAACGTAAACATCGAGATCGCCGAGGGCGAGTTCTTCGCCCTGCTGGGCCCCTCCGGCTGCGGCAAGACGACCACCCTGCGCATGATCGCCGGCTTCGAGCAGCCCACTGAGGGCGAGATCCTGCTGCGCGGCGAACCGGTGCAAGGCATCCCCGCCTTCCACCGGCCCGTCAACACCGTCTTCCAGGATTACGCCCTCTTCCCGCACATGAGCGTCCTGCAGAACGTCCAGTTTGGCCTGAAGATGGCCGGTGTCAGGGAGCGCGAGTCCCGCCAGCGGGCCTTCGAGGCCCTGGAGATGGTGCGCCTCGCGCACACCGCCAACCGCAAGCCGCGGCAGCTCTCGGGCGGCCAGCAGCAGCGCGTCGCCCTGGCCCGCGCCCTGGTCAACCGGCCCGCCGTGCTCCTCCTCGACGAGCCGCTGGGCGCCCTCGACCTGAAACTGCGCAAGGCCATGCAGTACGAGCTGAAGAGCCTGCAGCAGCAGCTGGGCATCACCTTCATCTACGTCACCCACGACCAGGAGGAGGCGCTCAGCATGGCCGACCGCATCGCCGTAATGAGCGACGGCCAGGCCCTCCAGGTTGGCCGGCCCGACGAGATCTACGAGCGCCCCACCAGCCGCTTCGTCGCCGATTTCATTGGCGAGACCAACTTCGTCGACGGCACCCTCGAGGAAATTGCCGACGGCGTGGGCCTGGTTCGCCTGGAGAACGGGCACAGCATGAGCGGCAGCCTCTGGGTCGACGGAATGAAGACCGGCGACCGGGTAGCGGTCGCCCTGCGGCCCGAGAAGCTCGACCTGCTCCCTGAGGCTCAGGCCGGTTCGGCTGTCGACCCCGACTTCGGCGACCTCGACACGACCAGCGCCCCGGCGACCGTCATCGACGTCAACTACATCGGTACCGACACCCGCTACACGATCGAGTTGGAGGGTGGGCTAAGGCTCGTCGCGCGCATCCAGAACCAGCGGCACGGGTTCGAAGGCACTCATCGGGTGGGGGACCGGGTTGTCGCTACCTGGACCGTGTTGCATGCGTCGATCCTGAGATAGCCCGTTGACGTGGCCATGTTTTGGCCACGTCTCATCCCGATAGCCCGCTCTCGTTTGGCTGTTCATAGAGGCCTGAACCGGCTTCAGTTCGCAGGGCTTGCGCTCGTTTCTCTCACGAGGTCTGTTCTGTGAGCCGGTAGCGGGTAAGTCAGGAGGGCCGCGAGCTTCCTGTATCATGATTCATCATGTAGGCGTGCGTATAGGAGGTCGGTCGTGACAGCAAGCAATCGAGAAAAGTTCGCTACACAAGTCGACTCCGAACTCTTGGCCCAGCTCCGTGCACTATCGAAGAAGGAAGGCAGGCAAATTCAGGCTCTCGTCGAAGAGGCTGTTGAAGACCTGCTCGAAAAGAGGAAGCAGGAGCGACCGCGTGTGCATGTTATGGCTGCTTATGAAGCGAGCCACGAGAAGTACGCCTCCCTTTACAAAAAACTTGCTAAGTGAGTGATTACCTTACCCTCGCCGATATCCTCGCAATCCATGCTGACCAGGTTGAGCGGTACGGAGGAACTCACGGCCTTAGGGACGCCGGGCTACTGGAGGCAGCCCTCTTTCGTCCTCAAACTGGGTATTACGAGGGCGTCATCGAGGAAGCTGCGGCCATGTGGGAAAGCCTGGCTCAGAACCACCCTTTTGTAGACGGAAACAAGCGTACGGCGTTTGCAGCCACGTACACCTTCCTCGCAATTAACGGAGTCAGGGTAACCGCCAGTGCAGATGAAACATACTCCTTCATAATGCGACTGTACGAGACCGGGCGCTTCAGGTTCGACGAGCTTGTGTCGTGGTTGCGAGAAAATACCAGCAGGTAGGCAACGGCCCAGCAGCAATGAAGCAATATCCATAGGCGACACGAGCCCCACCGTGTACTCTCAGGCATGAACCTGGAAGTGTTGGAGGGAACGGGCACCCCGTTCGACGTGGGCTTCCTCCACGGCGAGCGCTACGCAGACCAGATCCGCGAGTTTGCAGCCGAACGCGTGAAGCTGAGTTGCGGCGAAGCCTGGACTGGCCGCAATCTGAAACGCGAACAAGTCCTGGCGATCGCCCAGGAGTGCCTGCCCCTCCACGAGGAGCACACCCCTAACGCCTTTGAGGAACTCCGCGGAATGTCCAGGGCAACGGGCCTCAGTCTCGCCGAACTCCTCATCGCTGGCGGCTTCACCGATTTCGTCGACACCATCTATGGAGTGGGCGGGGAACAACTGCACACCCCCACGGCCACCACCGCCGACGACTGCACCGCGGTCCTCGTTCCGGGGAACCGCACCGCGACCGGCGAGGCACTGTTCGCCCAGACCTGGGACATGCACGCCAGTGCGGCCGACCATGTGCTGATGGTGCGAGGCAAGGTAGCCGGTGATCCGGAGTACCTGACATTCACTTCTGCAGGCTCGGTGGCGATGATCGGCATGAACGAGGCCGGCCTGGCCGTGGGCATCAACAACCTGACAACCGGCGACGGGCAAATCGGTGTCATGTGGACGTTAGTCGTGCGTGAACTCCTGCGCTTGCAGAGCACCGACGACGCCCTGAACTACCTGCAGTCCGTTCCGCTCGCGGGCGCCCACAACTACCTCCTGCTGGATGAGACCGGCCGCGGCTACAACGTAGAGGCGACCCCGACGCGCATTTACGCTGAGCCCCTGCAGGACGAACCGCTCATCCACACCAACCACTGCCTGACCCCGCGAACCCAATCGCTGGAACGTCCGCGCAACCCGGTTTCCGTCACCAGTTCCCAAAAGCGTCTCGAGCGGGCAACCGACTTACTCGCGAGCGACACAAAAGTCGCCGTCGAACAGCTCCAGGCCTTCACCCGCGACGAACCGACGATCTGCGTCTCGCCGGCCGCGCCTCTGCACATCGCCACCTGCGGCGCAGCAGTCATGAACCCCGCAACCCGCGAGTTCTGGGCGGCGAAGGGATCGCCGGTGAAGGGGGAGTACGAGCGGTTTTCTCTGCCCGCTCCAGCTACTCCTGCGTAGACAGGCCCGCCCGGCGGCGACCCTGGCGCCCCTGGAGCAGCAGGGAAACGCCCACCAGCACGATCGAAGCAACGATCATGAGGGTCGAGACGGCGTTGATCTCGGGCGGCACCCGCTGCTTCAGCATCCCGTAGACGAACAGCGGCAGCGTCGTCGTACCCACGCCCGCCGTGAAGAAGGTGACCACGAAATCGTCGAGCGACAGGGTGAAGGCCAGCAGGCCGCCCGCCAGGATGCCCGGCATCAGATTGGGCAGAGTAATCCGCAAGAACGCCTGCCACCTGTTCGCCCCCAGGTCGAACGCCGCCTCCTCCAGCGAGCGGTTCATCGTCGCCAGGCGCGAGCGCACCACGATCGCGACGTACGAGATGTTGAAGGCGACGTGCGCGATGACTATCGTGCCGAAACCGCTCACCAGCCGCACCCCGGTCGCAGCGTCAACCGCGTTGAACACGATCCGGAAGAACACCGCCAAGGCTACGCCCAGCGTGATGTCGGGAATGACCACCGGCAGGTAGAAGAGCGAGTTCCACAGCTTCTTGCCCGGGAAGCGACCGCGGTCGACCGCCAGAGCAAACATCGTCCCGATCGCCGTGGCAATCACCGTCGAGATGCCACCAACGATGAGCGAGTTGCGCAGCGAACGGAGCAGCAGCTCCGTCTGGAAGTTCGTGGCCGGCCCCGAAACCGAAACGGTGTTCTCGAAGATGTTCCGGTACCAGTCGAGCGTAAAGCCACGCCAGGCGGTCACCGACGGCGAATCGTTGAACGAGAACACCACCAGCACGAGGATGGGAATCCACAGGAAGGCGTAGACCAGCACGGGGATCGCCCACGCGAAGACCCGGCCCACGAGGCGCACGCTTCCGTCCCGCCGGGCACGCGCAGTCCGGATCATCGCCGCTCCTCCCCGTAACGGCTGTAGACGATCACGCCGATGAACACGATGAGCAGCAGGACAACCGATATGGCAGAGCCCAACGGCATATTCCCCCGCCCCCCAAACTGGCTCTGGATGAGGTTACCGATCATCAGGCCGCGCGTCCCGCCCATCAGGTCGGGCGTCACGAACGCACCGATCGTCGGGATGAACACCAGCATCGAGCCGGCGATCACGCCTGGCAGAGTGAGCGGGAAGATCACCCGCCAGAAGGTGCGCCAGTCGTTGGCGCCCAGGTCGAAGGCGGCCTCGACATACCGCTTGTCGAGCCGCTCCACGGAGGCGTAGATGGGCAGGATCATGAACGGCAGGTAGCCGTAGATGAGGCCCAGGATCACGGCGCCCTCGGTGAACATCATCTGCAGCGGCTCGCTCGTGATCCCCATACGCAGCAGGATCCCGTTGAGCAGTCCCTCCCGCTGGAGGATGGTAATGAGCGCATAGGTGCGCACGAGGAAGTTCGTCCAGAAGGGCAGCAGGACCAGGAAGAGCAGCAGCATGCGCGCCCCGGGCGACCTGCGTTGCGCGATGAACCAGGCGACCGGGTAACCGATGAGCAGGCACACGAAGGTCGAGATCAGCGCGTAGCCCAGCGACCGCCAGATGATCCCGCCGAAGACGTCGAACGTCCGCTCGTAATGGTCGAAGGTGAGGGGAGGGGTGGGGACTCCGCCCACGCCGCGGCTGAAGAAGGAGGCGCCGATCACGAAGAGGACCGGCAGCAGGAAGAAGATGAACAGCCAGCCCATCCCGGGCAGGGCCATGAGGACGGAACGGCGCACCTCGCCGTCGCCATTCGTGCGTCGCCTCGAGCGACCTGCGCCAGCCGGCGGCGCAGCGCGCTCTTTCATCTACCTACCCAACCCGTACTACCGCCGAAAAGGTTGTTCATGGGCGTCTCCGGAAAAAGTGAACTGTTGCGGGGTCGTGCGGCCAGGCTGGGACAGGTCAAAATCGACGGGCCGGCACGAGGCAATCGGAGGCGCATGATAACAACTTCCCGGCGGCGGGTGTTGACCTTTGTGGCCCACGGGCAGTTCTCTGCCTGCCCCGATGCTAGACTCGTAAGGAATCGAGTCAAGAGGAGCGTGAAAAGCAAAGGCAACCCTGTAGTGTGAGTAGACCAAATGAGCCCTTAGGGTCTCGGGAGGAAAGCTCTCGCGTAAAGGTTGTGGAGATGCAATCACGACGGTCGGTGGGTAACCCATAGCCGCCGCTTGGTTCTGTCTTTTCTCTTTTACGAACTCACAATAAACTTGGCGTTGCCAGCGAACGTTATGAGAGACACTCATAAACGTCCAACCGCAAGCAAGCTCGAGTTCAAGATACGCAACATGAAAGCTGAAGACTGGGAGGGCGCGCAGCGCACCGTTTGCCTTGCAAACGGACTCCGGGCACAGGATGGGGGCCGCTGGTTGGGCCGGCACTCCGTGGCCGAAATGCTCGAGCGCTTCCCCGAAGGCCAGTTCGTCGCGGTGGTCGACGACGGAACCAGTGAGCAGGTAATCGGCGTGGGCATCACCATGCGCACGAGCCGCACCCCCCTTGAGCGGCCACTGAACTGGTTCGGCATGATCGGCTCGTACGGACTCGCCAACAACGACCCGCGCGGCAAGTGGTTATACGGCGTGGAACTCGCGGTGCATCCGGGGTTCCAGCGGCGCGGAGTGGCCTCGGCCCTCTACAAGGCCCGCCTGGGCCTCGTCGGCAAGCTGGGCCTGCGCGGCTGGTACGCGGGCGGCATGCTCATGGGCTACCACGCCCACCAGGACACCCTGAGCCCGCGCGACTACTACGAGAAGGTCCTCGCCGGCGAACTCGTCGACCCGACCGTGAGCATGCAGATGAACCGCGGCCTGCGGGTAAAGGGACTTATCGAGAACTACTGCGAATCGGCAGCGTCGGGGAACAATGCGGCGTTGCTGGTGTGGACTCCGCCCATTCACGTGCGGCCCCGCAAGAAGCCTGCCGCCGCCGCAACCCCGACTGCCGGAGCGCGTAATTGAAGGCAGTCGTGATCGGGGCCGGCATGGCCGGCCTCGCCGCGGCGAAGAAACTGAACGAACACGGGCTCGACGTGACCGTCCTGGAGGCGCGCGACCGGCCCGGCGGCCGGGTCTGGACCGACCGCACCATCACACACCACCCCGTCGAACTGGGCGCCGAGTTCATCCACGGCCGGGAAGCCTCCACCTGGCGTCACGTCGACGAGCTGGGGCTGCGCACCGTCCACTGGACGAAGGGCGAAGACTCGCTCGTCAGGGCGCACGACGGCACCCTGCACACGATGACCGGGGCCCGCCAGTCGATTCCGGGTTTTGAGGTGACGCGGAGTTGGGCTCTGCCTGACGTTCCCGCCCACCCGTTCGAGGATCTCCACTCCTACCTGGTGCGCCTGGGCTTCACCCGCGAGCAGCTGAACTACGTGGCGCGCACCTACGCGAACGCCAGCGGGGAGGAGATGCGCTTCCTTTCGGCCGCCGCCTTCCTGCAGGGACTCAGAGAAACTCCCGCCGAGTCCGACCACCGCATTACCGGCGGCTACGACCGGATCACCGAACATCTCGCGCAAGGCGTGGACATCCGCTACGGCTGCGAGGTGACCGATATCGAGTGGGGGGAGGGGGTGCGGGTGATGAATGGCTCTGCCCTCATCCTCGAGGCGCACGCCGCCGTCGTGACCGTCCCGGTCGGGGTGCTGCAGGCGAACGCGCTGCGTTTCGACCCGCCCCTGCCGGAACGGAAGCTGCGCGCTCTGGCCGGCCTGCGCATGGGGCCGGTGATCAAACTCATCTACCGGCTGGCCGAGCCGATCGTCGCGCCCCACATCATGGCCATCTACAGCAGCGGCAACCCGCCCATGTGGTGGTCGCCCTCCTACGGCCAGGAGCCGGGGGACGGCTCGAGCGTCTGGACCGGCTTTGTTTCCGGCAGCGCCGCCGCCTCCCTCCTCGCGATGGGCGAGAGCGCGGCGCTCAGACAAGGAATGCAGACGCTGGAAGCAGAAGCCGGCCGGAACCTGGAGCCCACCGCCCAGCGCCTCGTGGCCTGGCCTCACGACCCGTACGCGCGCGGCGGCTACAGCGTCGTCCTGCCCGGCCACCACGGGGCGCGCGAGCTGCTCGCAGCGCCGGAACCGCCGCTCTTCTTCGCGGGCGAGGCTAGCGCGCCGCAGCACAGCGCCGCCACCGTCCACGGGGCGCTCGACTCGGGCGCAAGGGCGGCCGGCGAGCTGGCCGGGTACGCCCTCGCGAAGGGTGCAACCCTCGCCGGCTAGGCGCCAGCCGAGACCTTTCCCACAGTGAGTTTGCCCACTTGTGCTGCCGGGGGTGCCCGGTGGTAGCATCGGAGTCAGCAACACAACTGAAGTTCGGCTAATGGACGGCCTACGACCCCGCAACTTTGGCGAGGTTACGGGCCTTCAAATCTTTAGCTGAACTGGGAGAAGGAGAGGTGCGAGATGAGTAGGCTGTTATCACCCGTTTGGAGCCAGCTTGGTGACTTCCAGGTTGCCCGCGGTGAAGGGGTCAACCTGTATGACACCGAGGGGAACAGGTACCTGGACTTCACGTCCGGAATCGGTGTGATCAACACCGGCCATTCGCACCCGCGGGTCGTGCAGGCCGTACAGGAGCAGGCGCAGCAGCTCATCTTCAGTCAGATAAACACCGCCTACCCGAAGGTAACGGTGGATCTGGCAGAGGAACTCGTGAAGTACATGCCCGACCCCCTCGACTGCTTCTTCTTCACGAATTCGGGGGCAGAGGCCGTGGAGGCCTCCGTCAAACTCGCCCGCCACGCCACCGGCCGCACCAACCTGATCGTCTTCCAGGGCAGCTTCCACGGCCGCACCCACCAGACGATGGCCATGAACGCCTCCAAGACGGTCTACGGCCACAACTACCTGCCGCTGCCCAGCGGCGTCTTCGTGGCACCCTTCCCGCACGGCGACATCCCCGGCAGCGAGGAGGAGCGCGTGCGCTTTTGCCTCGAGCAGGTCGAGTACCTGCTGCGGGCCCGCACCGCGCCCGACCAGACCGCCGCGATGATCATCGAGCCGGTGCTGGGCGAGGGCGGCTACATTCCCGCCCCGGCGGCCTTCCTCGAGGGGCTGCGCGAGATTTGCGACCGCCACGGCATCCTGCTCATCTTCGACGAGGTGCAGACCGGCGTGGGCCGCACCGGCAAGATGTTCGCTCTCGAGCATTACAACGTCACGCCCGACATCCTCGTCATGGCGAAGGGCCTGGGCAGCGGCCTGCCCATCAGCGCGATCGCCTCGCCCCGCCACCTGATGGAGCGCTGGGAGCCGGGCACGCACGGCGGGACTTATGGCGGCGGGAGTGCTCTGCCGCTGGCGGCCGCCCGCGAGACCCTGCGGGTGATGGCCCAGGAGGACCTGCCGGGCAACGCCCAGCGCATGGGCGAGTACCTGCGGGCCGGCCTGCGCAAGCTGCAGGAGCAGCACGAGGCGATCAGCGACGTGCGCGGCCTGGGGCTCATGGTGGGCGTCGAGCTGCGCGACGCGGACGGCAAGCCCGACAAGGCGCTCACCAAGGCGGTGCAGCGCGCCTGCGTCGACAACGGCCTGCTCATCCTCACCTGCGGCATGCACGAGAACGTCATCCGCTGGATCCCGCCGCTCGTGGTGAGCGAGGCACAGCTCGACGAGGCCCTCGCGATCTTCGCCAGGGCGGTCGAGCAGCAGGCGGCACCCGTCCCCGCCTGAGTTCGTCACTACCGAAGTTTTGCGCCCGCCTGGCCGGGTTGCGGTGTTATCCACAGAAGCTGTGGATAACACCGCCCGCTTTTGTGGAGAAGCTGTGCACGGGATTCGGCAAAAGCCCAATGCTGCCCGGCCGCGGCCCAGCGGCACGACACGGGCCCCGGCCGCGACCGTTATCGTAGGGGCATGGAGCGCACTATTCTCGTCACCGGCGGCGCTGGCTTCATCGGCTCGGCCCTCGTCAGGCGCCTGATCGACCGCACGGAGTACGGCATTGTCACCGTCGACAAGCTCACCTACGCCGGTCACGAGGAGAACCTGGGCCACGCGCGCAACCACCCCCGGCACCGCCTCGAGGTTGTGGATATCGTCGACAGCGGCGAGGTCGAGCGCGTCTTCAACACCTACAAGCCGTCGGCAGTCATCCACCTGGCGGCGGAGTCGCACGTCGACCGCTCCATCGACGGCCCCGCCCAGTTCGTGCGCACCAACGTGCAGGGAACCTTCACCCTCCTCGAGGCCGCCCGGAAGTATTGGGAGGGGCTAAGCGGCGACGAGTGGGAAGCGTTCCGCTTCATCCACGTCTCCACCGACGAGGTCTTCGGTTCGCTGGGCGAGGAGGGGATCTTCACGGAGGAGACGCCCTACGACCCGCGCTCGCCCTACTCTGCCTCCAAGGCCGCGGCCGACCACCTCGCGAGGTCGTACTTCCACACCTACGAGCTGCCGGTCGTCATCACCAACTGCTCGAACAACTACGGCCCCTACCAGTTCCCGGAAAAGCTCATTCCGCACACCATTCAACGCGCCCTCGCCCGCGAGGAGATCCCCGTCTACGGCCGCGGCGACAACGTGCGCGACTGGCTGCACGTTGACGACCACGTCGAAGCGCTCCAGGCGGTCCTCGAGGGCGGCCGCATAGGGGAGACCTACGCCATAGGCGGCCGCGCCGAACGCCGCAACATCGAGGTGGTCACCACCGTCTGTGAGGCGCTGGAGGAGCTCCTGCCCGACCGCGGCCCCTTCGCCGACCTCATCACCTTCGTCGACGACCGGCCCGGCCACGACTTCCGCTACGCCATCGATCCCACCAAGGTGGAGAACGAACTGGGCTGGTACCCGCGCTACATGTTCGAGACCGGCATTCGCCAGACCGTCGAGTGGTACCTCGACAACCAGGAGTGGTGCGAACAGGTCGCCCGCAAGGCCGGCTACCGGCTCCAGCGGCTGGGCTCCGGCTAGAACC
>CALKAI010000156.1 GCA_937983275.1 uncultured Trueperaceae bacterium
TCGGCGCCGCTGGCCGACCAGGTCGTGCCGGAGATAAGCGAGGGCCGCTTCGCAGGCTCGAGCGGGGGTGAGGCGTTCAGGCGCAGCACCTCCGTGGACGTGCAGGACTTCCTCCGCTACCTCCTGGAGAGCGGGGCGCACGACACGACGATCCTCTTCGCCGATGCGTACGCGCAGTGGGCGAACATGGCCCACAACCTGCGGGGCACACCCGCCCCGTAAGTTATGGGCAGAGACCGGCGCCCCAGGCGGGTCAGCCGCCGAACAGCCGGGTAAAGACGCGCGCGCCGGCGATGTAGGTGGCGGCCGCCGAACCGAGGGTGACGAACAGGAAGACGAGGAAGGTGCCGGCCACCCGGTTGCGCCACCAGCCGCGCACCGTGGTCACGTCCTTGCGCAGGCTCTCGAAATCGGCCACTTGCGGCTTGCGGAACCACAGCTCCACCGCGGCGGCGACGAAGCCGGCGCCCACCAGCGGGTTGAGGGAGGTGAATGGCGCGGCCAGGAACGACGCGACGATGGTGAGCGGGTGGGAAAGGGCGACAAGCGCACCCGTAGCCGCCAGCGTCCCGTTGATCAGGAACCAGTCGCTCAGCAGTGACAGGCCCAGGTCCGGTGAGCGGAGGAAGCCGATACCGAAGCCCAGGAGGATGATCCCCACGATGAGCCAGGGGATGGCCTTCGTCCACTGCGACGGTGGCGGGACCTCCTCCAGCTCCGCTGTCCTGCGGCGCAGTTCGCCTTCCGGGACGGCTTCCTGTTGCGCCGCCTGCTCGAGGTGTGCCTTCAGGCCCTTCAGGTGGCCGGCCCCGATCACGACCAGCACGTTGTCGTGCTTCAGGCCCAGCTGCAGGAGCTTCAGCGCCATGTACTCGTCCCGCTCGGAGATGAGCGGCGCGTACAGCTCGGCCGAGTT
The DNA here is from genome assembly GCA_937983275.1 of uncultured Trueperaceae bacterium. GTDB lineage: Bacteria > Deinococcota > Deinococci > Deinococcales > Trueperaceae > CALKAI01. Next base: position 917 of record CALKAI010000156.1, read on the forward strand.
CTCGGCAAACTCGCTGAAGGTCGCCTCCAGCAGGTCGCCCTCCTTCAGCTTCTCGATCTCCTGCGCGTCGATCTTCTCGTTGCTGATCACGGACGTGGACAGGCCGGCCATGATCACCATCCGTCGCCACCAGGGGATGTTGCGGTACACCCGGCGCAGCGTGGTCCCGATCTCGCGGTCGACGAGCAGCAGGGGCAGGCCCGCCTCCTTCGCCGAACTGATGGCGACGCGCATCTCCTGACCGGGCTCGATCCCCTCCTGCTCGGCGAGGCGCTGCTGGAAGGCGCTCAACGCCAGGTTGGCCATCATCGCGCCCGCCTTGCCCTCGCGGAACACCTGGAACAGGTCGAGCTTGCGGTAGCGGTCCGGATCGGTGATGGACCGGTAGCGGCCCTCGTCCAGCTCGATCGCCACCGCATCAAACCCGCCGCATTCTACCAGCCGCTCAACTTCGAGGGCCGATGCCTTCGACACGTGCGCCGTTCCCAGGAGAGTGAAAGTCGTTTCACCCACCCGCACGGTTGCGGTGGGTCCCTCCGGAAAGACCGTTTCTGTCGAAGGCGTCTCGGTAGCGGGCGTTTGCATGAAGGGAGTCTAACGTCTGTCGGCGCCGGAGACGGTCGGATGGGGGGCGGTACGATGACCGTAATGGACAGCGCTCGACAAATCTGGCGACGGCTTGCCCTCCCCGGAAGCTCGGCCAATCTCTACCAGCAGGTGCGCTTCGCGAGAGTCTGGCTGCCTGCCGCGATCATCGGCGTGGTCATCGTCTACCAGCTGCTGATCGTGCCGCTGGGTGGCCCCAACTGGCAGTTCTGGTCGCAGCTCCTCTTCTACGGCATCCTGGGCCCGCTCGTGACGTACGTGACCCTGCAGTGGATCGCCGAGGAGGTGCGGCTGCGCGAGGAGGCGCAGGAGGAGCTGGCCCGGCTCTACAGCGAGCTGCGCTCGAGCCACCAGGTGCTGGAGCGGATCCAGGGGGTGACGGAGCAGTTCGTCTCGGCCTCCGACCTGGAGACGGTGCTGGGTACCGCCACGAAAGGAATCACCGACGTTGCGGATGCCATCGGTACCCTCGTCGTCCTCAACTCCAGCGGCGGCCAGCTCGTGAACTCGTACGGCCTGTCTCCGGAGCTGCAGGAGCATGCGCTGGAGAACAGCCGGCTCTTCCTGGCGGGTAAGCCGCTGCCGGAAGAGGTGGAGGTGTCCGGAAAACGCTACTGGCTGCTGTCCTCGCGGCTGCAGTTTGGCCGGGAAACCGCGGGGAGCGTACACGCCTACTTCTCGCTACCGCTAACCAGCAAGGAGCGCGACGGGTTCGGCATCATCTCCTCGGAGCTATCGGCCGCTGCCGAGGCGGTGTCGACCCGCACCCGCGACCTCGTGACGCTCTTCGAGGTGGACAAGAGTATCCGGGCAGAGGAAAACCTCGACCGCCTCCTGAGCAGCCTCCTCGACCACATCATGAACCGCGTGGAGGCCAGGTCGGGCGGTGTCTACCTGGCCGACGACGAGGGCATGCTCCACCTGCGCTCGGCCCAGGGGATCAGGAGCGGGGAGACGCGCAGGGTCCAGCGGCCCGGCCAGGGTCTCGCCGGCAGTGTGGCCGTGAGCCGCGAGGCCAGGATCCTCTCGCGGGTGCCGCCCGAGATGCAGAACAGCAGCCTGGTGGTCCAGGGCGGCGGTTCGGCCGTCGCGCTGCCGCTCCTGGGGGAGGGGGGTCTGCTGGGAGTGGTCGTGCTCGCCCACCCCGAGGAGGAGCACTTCGACAGCGAAAGCCTGCCGTTCCTGGGCCTGCTGGCCAGCCAGGTGAGCCTGGCGGTCCACAATGCCCGCGCCTACCTCCACTCGGAGGAGGTCGCGATCGTCGAAGAGCGCGCCCGCATCGCCCGGGAGATTCACGACGGGGTGGCGCAGGCCCTGGCATTCTCGGCCCTGAAACTCGACCTGGTCGAGCGCCTGCTGCAACGCGACCCCGACAAGGCCGCCGTCGAGGTCGTCACCGCCCGCAACACCATCCGCGAAACGATCAAGGAGGTACGCCGCTCGATCTTCGCGCTGCGCCCCGTCGAGCTCGAGCGGCACGGTTTCATCGAGACGCTGCGCCGTTACCTGGTTGATTACGGCCAGCAGAACGAGATCCAGGTGGAGTTGGAGGTTCAGCAGCAGCCGGCCCTTTCGGCCAAGGGGGAGGCGGTGCTTTTCCGGATCTTCCAGGAGGCGATGAACAACGTTGCGAAGCACTCGAAGGCAACCCGCGTACGGGTCTGCGTAGGCCGCAACGACGCCGGCCAGGCGTTCATCCGGGTGGAGGACAACGGCTGCGGTTTCGATGTGGCCGCGGTCAGCGACCGGGTGACCTCAGCAGGCGGCCTGGGGCTGCGGCAAATGCGCGAGCGGGTGGACGCCAGGGGCGGCATCTTCCGGGTGAACTCGGCCCCGGGTGGGGGCACGGTCGTGTTCGCCGCGATCGCCGAGTAGCGCTGCAAACGCCTGACGCGGCCAACGCGGCGCCAAACGAAGTAGCGCCACGATTGCTATGGCGCCAAATAAAATGTGGGACTCCTGACTGGCAGGAGCCCCACACTCAACTTTTGAAAGTCCTTGCTGGTCTTACTTGCGGCCGCGACGGTAGGAGTCGCCGAAGCGCTTCTGGAACTTCTCCACGCGCCCCTCGGTGTCGATGAAGCGCTGCTCACCCGTGAAGAACGGGTGGTTGCCGGACCAGACGTCAACGTTGATCTCGGGTTTGGTGCTGTAGGTTTCCATCACCAGCTCGCCGTTGCAGTAGACCTTGGCGGGCACCATCTTCGGGTGAATATCCTTCTTCATAAAGCTTCCCTCCAGCGCAAGTGCGCGTCGCATCCTAAGCCGCACGATTATAGCAGTTTGGAGAGGCTGCTGGCGAACCGGGTTTACGGTGGTATCCTCGCGCGGTATGTGCGCCTACCCTGCAAGCCTCACGGTGCCCACCACCCTAAGCCCCCGTTTCCAGCTGAACGTACCCGGTTCCAAGAGCATGACCAACCGTGCGCTCGTGCTGGGCGCGCTGGCCAGGGGCCGCACGCGCCTGAGGGGCGCGCTCGTGGCGCAGGACACCGAGGTGATGCAGGACGCGCTGCGCAAGCTGGGCTTCAGCATCACCCGGCTCGACGCGGCGGGCGAGGAGATCGAGATAGAGGGGCTGGGCGGCCGGGTGCCGGCAGCCAGCGCGCAGCTTGACCTGAAGCTTTCCGGCACCTCCATCCGCTTCATCGCCGCCCTCGTGGCGCTGGGCAACGGCGAGTACCTGCTCGACGGCAACGAGCGCATGCGCGAACGGCCTATAGGCGACCTGCTCCAGGCGCTGAACGAACTGGGCGTGTACGCGCAGGCCCAGCTCGGCAACGGCTGCCCGCCCGTCCTCATCAGGGCCAGCGGGCTGCCGGGCGGTGAGGCGTCGGTGGGGGGTGAGAGCTCGTCGCAGTTTCTCTCTGCCCTTCTGATGGCCGCGCCCTACGCGCAGAACGAGACAACCATGAGGGTGACCGGGGAGCTCCAGTCGAAGCCGTTCATCGACATGACGATCGGCATGATGGAGCTGTTCGGGGCACAGGTGGAGCGCGACGGGTACGAGCGGTTCCGGGTGCCCGGGAACGTCTATGAAGGGCGCGAGCTGCACATCGAGGGGGACGCCATGGCTGCCGGCTACTTCTGGGCGGCCGCGGCCGTGACGGAAGGCGAGGTCGTCACCGGCAACATGGGCAGCGAGTCGCTGCAGGGCGACCGGCGGCTCGCGCAGGTGCTGCAGGAGATGGGCTGCGAGGTCGAATGGGGACCACGGTCGACCCGGGTTAGGGGGCCCCGAGGGGGACTGCTGCGCGGCGGCCGTTTCGACCTGAACGACATGCCCGACCAGGCGCAGACTCTTGCTGCCATCGCCCTCTTCGCCGGGGAGCCGGTGGAGATCGTCAACGTGGCCAACATGAGGATCAAGGAGACCGACCGGCTGCACGCCCTGGCGACCGAGCTGCGCAAGTTCGGCGCGGTCGTCGACGAACGGGAGGACGGCCTCCTGGTCGAGCCGCCGGCGAGCATCACCCCGGCGCGCGTGGCCACCTATGGCGACCACCGGATGGCGATGGCGCTCGCCATACCGGGCCTGCGCGTGCCGGGGACCGTCATCGAGGACCCCGGCTGCGTCGAGAAGACTTACCCTGACTTCTTCGCCGACCTGGAGAGATTCGCCTCCAGCGGAACGGAGTTATGATCCCGTAGTGAGTGCAACACCTGAGAATCACGAGGCTAACGGAATCTGGCATGCAGTAATCACCATCGACGGGCCGGCGGCCAGCGGGAAGTCGACCGTCGCGAGGATGGTGGCCTCGAGATTGGCAGTACCCTTCGTATCCAGCGGCCTGCTCTACCGCGCCGCCACCCGCGTCGCCCTGAGCGGCGGGGTCGACCTGGAGGACCCGCGCGCCCTGCTGGGCGAGCTGCACCGGTTCGATGTGCGCCTCGAGCCCGGTCTGGACGGAAACACGATAGTCGTAGGCGGCGAGGACATCACCGGCCGGCTGCAGACCGACGAGGTTGATGCGGCGGTATCGGCGGTGGCCAAGCACCCGGAGGTACGCACCTGGGTGAACGACCGGCTGCGGGAGATCCAGCCGCCCTTCGTGGTCGAGGGGCGCGACATGGGAACAGCCGTTTTTCCGAACGCCCGGTACAAGTTCTACCTGACGGCTCCGGCCGAGGTGCGGGCGAGGCGCAGGCTGGGCGAGCGCAGGAACGACCTGCAATCGGTGGCGGCACTGCTGCGTCGCCGGGACGAGCTCGATGCCAGGCAGCTGCAGCCAGCGGACGATGCCGAGCGTATCGACACCGGCTCGCGCACCCTGGAAGATGTCGTGAACCTGGTGGTCGAGAGGGTGACGCGTGCAGGAGAGCAGTAGCCCGCCCGGGCGCGGCGGCTTCCCCGTACCGGCCGCCCAGCTGGGGCGCGTTGTCATCACCAGCACGCGGTACAAGCCGCGCGCGCAGGAGATCGCCCGGGAGCTCGCCGGCTACGCGCGCCGGGCAGGCGTGGAGGTGTTCCTCGACCTGGAGGGTGACGCCCCCCTCAGGGAGGAAGCCCAGGGCGCAGGTGCGGTCATCGCGGTAGGCGGCGACGGCACGCTGCTGGGCACCGCCCGCAGGCTCGTGGGCGTGAGCGTGCCGGTACTGGGTGTGAACCTGGGCAAACTGGGCTTTCTGGCAGAGCACAGCGTCGACGACATCATCGCCTACCTCCAGGGCGCCACGCCCGACGGCTGGCGCCTCAACCCGAAGATGATGCTCGAGGTGCGCCTGAACGGCAACGAAAGGCCGGCGCACTACGCCCTGAACGACGTGATCGTCGCCCAGGGGGTGATGACGCGGCTCATCGAGATCGGCATGGAGGTCGACGGCCGTTACGCGACGGAGTACCGGGCCGACGGCCTGGTGGTCTCCTCGCCCACCGGTTCGACCGCCTATTCGCTCTCGCTGGGCGGTCCCATCCTGGGTCAGGGCCTGCGGGCGCTGGTGATCACGCCCATCGCCCCCCACTCGCTCACCAACCGGCCGGTGGTCCTGGAGGGCGACTCCGTGGTGTCGTTCGAGGTGCACCAGGGCAGCCGCGAACTCGCGCTGGTCGTGGATGGTCAGGAGCGTGTGGACCTTGGCGCGGGGGACCGCTTCACCGTAACCGCCGCCCCGACCGACCTGGTGATGGTCACCCCCGGCAGGCTGGGCTACTTCGACATCCTTCGTCACAAGCTCGACTGGGGGGCCCGGCCCAGGCTCGACGAGACTGACTAGGAGGCGGTTAACGAGAAATTCGTCACACCTTGTCCTGAACGTGGGTCAGCTTGCAGCCGGCCGCGCGGCCACAGTCACATGCTGTAACCATGACAAAGCTCCCACCCGAGTTCTTCCGGCGGCTTGATGAGCGACCCGACGAACTCTTCTACAAAAGCCCCCAACCCGCAGAACATCTCGACTCCCGCGCCGCCGCACGCGCGCATGAGCTTTACTCGCGACTCCTGCCCAGGGGTGGCCGCATCCTCGACCTGATGGCCGGGGAAGACTCCCACCTGGACGACCGTTACCGCGAGGTGACCGGACTGGGCCTCAACCTGGAGGAACTGAAAAGCAACCCGCGCATTACGAGACCGGTGCTCTTCGACCTCAACCGCAACTCGCGGCTGCCGTTCGCCGACGGCTACTTCGATGGTGCCGTCTGCACCGCGAGCGTGCAGTACATGACGCGGCCGGGTGACACCTTCCGCGAGGTGGCGCGCTGCCTGAAGCCGGGCGCGCCCTTCGTCATCACCTTCTCGATCCGCATGTTCCCCAGCAAGGCCGTGCTCGCCTGGCGGGCGTCCGATGATGCCGCCCATTTGCGGCTGGTGTCCTCCTACTTCCGCTCTGCCGGCTCGTTCACCCAGGTGCAGCGGGACAACTTCGTGCCGGACGAGGGCGACCCGCTCTACGCCCTCTGGGCCTGGCGGGATCGGGTTCCGCAGGGAGCCCTGCGCGGCAGGCAGGTGGAGTAGAAGCGCGCTACACTTGAAGGAGTGGGCACCGACGAAAGGCAACTGAAGGCTCTGCTCCTCTCCAACGGTCACGGCGAGGATGTGGTCGGTGCACGCATCGCCACCGAGCTGCTCGAACTCGGTGCCGTCTCCACGGTGGAGGCGGCACCGATAGTAGGTGAGGGCGAGGCGTACCGGAGCGCCGGGATCGAGGTGCGCATACCGCGCCGCAACCTGCCGGCCGGCGGCCTCACGATGCACTCCCTGCCGCTCTTCCTGGCCGACATGCGGGCGGGCTTCCTCTCACTGACCGGCTCCCAGTTGCGCTACCTGGCGGGCAGGCGCGCCGACGTGCTCGTCACCGTCGGCGACTTCTACGCGCAGCTGCTCGCCAACCTTGTGCGCTCCCCGGAGCGCTTCGTCGTGCAGACGCTCGTGTCGGTACGGCATGCCGAAGGTGGCGCCCTGTCATCGCCCAACCGGTGGTTCATGGAGCGCATCACCATACCCGAGCGACTGCTCATGCGGCACCGCTCGAAGCTCGTCTTCGTGCGTGACGAACCCACCGCCCTGACCCTGCACGAGTTCGGTATCGGCAACGCCCGCTTCGTGGGCAATCCGGTGGCCGACGGCCTGGATGACCCCGTGCCCGCTGCCCTGCGCGGACTTCCCGGGGTGATCGCGCTGCTGCCCGGCAGCCGCGCCTACCGGAACGGTTCGCTGCGCCTGATGCTCGGTGCGCTACAGCTGCTGGCAGCCGACCGGGAGGTATACGGTGCGCTCGCCTGGACCGGCGCGGGAGACCCGGCCGCGGAAGGCTGGCGCTTCACGCCGGACGACGGTGGCGATGGCCTGATGGGCAGGCTCGAGCCGCAGCCGGGCGCCCTCGCGGCTGGCCGGTTGCGGGTCCTGGTCTACCGGGATCGCTTCGCCGGCGTGCTGCAGGCGGCCGTGGCGGCATTGGGTACCTCCGGCACCGCCCATGAGCAGGCGGCTGCCCTCGCCAAGCCGGTCGTGACCTTCGCTCAGCCGCCCCACTACACCGCGGCGTTCCTCGAGAACCAGAAGAGGCTGCTGGGACCATCGCTTCACATCGCCGCAGCTGACGAGGGGCAGCTGGCGGCAGTCCTGCGGGAGTGGCTCGACGATCCCGCCCGGGCCCAGCTGCTGGGACGGCAGGGGAGGGCCCGCATAGGCGCGCCCGGCGGCAGCAGGGCGATAGCCCGGGAGATTGGTGAGGCCCTGTCCCGCCGTCCGGCGGGCGCGCGGATGGTCCCGAAGGAGTCCTAGTCGCCGGCTACCAGCGGCCGGTCGCCGTGGCTGCCGTCACCGGCCAGCTGGCGCGTTTCGTCGAGCAGCTCACCCACACGTGACAGGCAGCGTTCGTGCTTCTTCATGTAGGCGCCGTTCCGGTAACTGGGATCGAACAGCCCGGACAGGGGTGTCCCGCCCGTAGCCAGCAGCTTCACCTGCTGATCGTAGAGCTGATCGATCAGGTGCACGAAGCGGAGTGCATCGTTCTGGCTGGCGATCGTCTCCAGCCCGGAGATGGCGATACCGCCCGCGCCCTTCGCGATCTCCCTGAAGCGGATGGGGTGTACCTCGCGCAGGACGGCCAGCAGCTCATCGAGGGTGCCTGCGAAGGCGGGGGCGGGGAGGGTTGGGAGGAGCACGGTGTACTCTGCCTCGCCGTGCAGTTCGGGCCGCCGCTCCCGCTTGCGGAAGTCGGGTCCGTCGATCGGTACGACCTCGAACCGCTGGGCGATCCCCTGGATCTCCCGCTGGAAGTCGGCCGCGTTGAAGCGCCCCTTGCCCTGCGCCTCGGGTGGCGTGTTCGAGGTGGTAACCAGCGAGCCGCCCGCCTCGAACAGGCCCTCGAGGAAGCGTTTGACGATCAGCGTGTTGCCGGGGTCGTCGAGTTCGAACTCGTCGAGGCAAACGAGGCGTACGCCTTCGAAGTGGGCGGCGGCCTCCTGTGCGCCGCGGGCGCCGATGAGGTGCACGAGCTCCTGGAAGGTGAGGTAGACGCGCTTTACGTCGCCCGCCGCGTGATAGGCGGCCGCCAGCAGGTGGGTCTTGCCGACGCCGTAGCCGCCGTCCAGGTACAGGCCGGAACCGGGCTCGGTACGCCGGAACGGCCACCAGCCCCGCCTCGCGGGGGCGGCGGCAGCGGTCACGAACTCCGCCACTCTTGCTGCTGCCCTCTCCTGACTCTCATTGGCGGGCCGGTAGCTGCCGAACGAGGCAGCAGCGAACCTTGGAGGCGGAGAAAACGTCGCCTCCCCCTGCACTGCCTGGCTCAGGAGTTGGTCGATGGGTAGCGGGGGCACCAGAGGCCAGCCTAGCACCCGGGGACACTACGGCCGGTTGCGCGCAACCCGCGCCGTCACGGCGTTGACGGACCCGCGCCGGCCCCGTAAGCTTGAAGGACCTCAAGCGCGGGGAAGTCCGGTGAGAATCCGGCGCTGTCCCGCAACGGTATGCCCCTGGGCGAGCCCGAGTACCGCGCGGTGAGGAAACTGCACCCCTTGCGAGGACAGGGCAGGGCAGCCGCACGCACAATGGAACGCCTTCCAGGCCAACCTTGCCGCCGCGGCGCCTGCGCCCCGTCGCAAGGATTGCCCGAGGAGGCACCATGAAACGCATTCCGTTCCCGACCTTCAACCTGTCCCAGGCCCGCCGCCTGACCGCCCTGCTGGCCGTGCTCCTGCTCTCCTGGAGCGCGCTCGCCGTCCACTATCCGGTCACCGTTGTCGACGACCTGGGCCGCGAGGTGACGCTCGAGGCCGCACCGCAGCGCGTCGTATCCATGATCCCCAGCAGCACGGAGATCATTTGCGCGCTGGACGCCTGCGACCTGCTCGTGGGCGTCGACGAGTTCAGCAACTACCCCGCCCAGGTGCAGGAGCTGCCGGACATGGGCAGCGCCTTCACCCCGAACCTCGAGGCGATCGTGGCGCTGGAACCCGACCTGGTTCTGGCAGAGGAGTACAGCGGCATCGTCGGACAGCTCGAAAACCTGGGCATCCCCGTCTACTCCGCGACCGCCCAGACGCTCGACCAGGTGTGGGAGGTAACGGAGGCGCTGGGACTGCTGCTCGACCGGGAGATCGAAGCGGCGCTCCTCGAGGGCCGCGTCACCGGTGAACTGCAGGCGATAGGCGAGCTGGTCGAAGGCGGGGACGCCCCGACCGTGTTCGTGGAGCTGGATGCGACCCCGTTCAGCGCCGGACCCGGCTCCTACATCGACGAGCTGGTGCAGCTGGCCGGCGGCGAGAACATCCTCGATGAGAGCTTCGGCGACTTCCCCCAGGTGGACCCCGAGTACGTCGTGGCCGCCGACCCGCAGGTGGTGCTGCTCTTCGATGCACCCTTCGGCGAAACGGCCGCGACCGTAGAGATGCGTCCCGGCTGGAGCGGAGTGGCCGCGGTCAGGGAGGGACGCGTGATCGAGCTCACCCAGGAGCAGGTTGACATGCTGAGCCGCCCGGGCCCCCGCCTTGGCCAGGCAGTCGCGTTCCTGGCTCGTGTCTTCCACCCGGACCGTTTCTAGCGCACGCCGCGGGCGGCGCGGCCCCGGGGCGGCCCTCCTGATTTCTGCCGGAGTGGCCGTCCTGGGGGCGGCAATGCTGCTGGCGGTCGCGGTTGGTTCGGTGCGGATTCCTTTGCCAGAACTCGTTGATGCCCTGGCCGCCGGCGGCGCCGGCAGCGGCGACGTGACCGGTACCATCCTGTGGAAGATCAGGTTGCCCCGCGTGCTGCTTGCCGCCCTGGTAGGCGCCTCGCTCGCCGTGGCGGGAGCCACCTACCAGGGGATCTTCCAGAACCCGCTGGCCGATCCCTACCTGCTGGGTGCGGCCAGCGGCGCCTCGCTGGGCGCGGCGGCGGCGATCGTGCTGGGGGTAGGCGGGCTGGTTGGCCTGAGCACCGCCGCCGTCCTGCCCTATGCAGCCTTCGTTTCCGCCGCCCTGGCCGTGCTGCTGGTCCTGGTCATGGCCCGGCGGGGCGGCCGCATCCCCCTGCTGTCGCTCATCCTCGCGGGCGTGGTAATCGGTTCCACGTTCAGCGCGGCAACCTCGTTCCTGATGCTCGTGTCGCCGCAGCAGACAGCCGGTGTGCTCGCCTGGCTGCTGGGCAGCTTTGGCCGGGCCAGCTGGTCGTCGATAGCGGGGATCGCTCCGCTGCTGCTGGTGTCGTTCCTGGCCTGCCTCCTGGCGGCCCGGCAGCTCGACCTGCTGCAGCTGGGCGATGAGGCCGCCGCCCAACTGGGCGTGCGGGTGGAGGCCCTCAAGTACACCCTCATCGGCTTTGCGACGCTGGCGACCGCGGCGGCGGTCAGCGCCTCGGGGATCATCGGCTTCGTTGGCCTCATCGCCCCCCACGCGGTTCGCCTGGCGTTCGGCGCCGGCCACCGCCTCCTGCTGCCGCTCGCAGCCTGCGCGGGGGCGACCCTCACCGTCGTTGCGGACCTCGCCGCCCGGACCGTCATCGCTCCGGCCGAGGTCCCCATAGGCGTAGTCACCGCCCTCATCGGCGGCCCCTTCTTCCTGTGGCTGCTGCGGCGGGAGGGGCGCGCGTGAGCCCGGGCCGGGAGCTGCGCGGCGAGGGGATAGACCTGACGGCCGGCGGCAAGAAGCTGCTGAGGGACGTGGATATCGACATTCGCCCGGGCGAGATTGTGGGACTGTTGGGGCCCAACGGCGCCGGCAAGTCGACCCTCATCCGGGTGCTGACCGGGATCCTCAGGCCAACGAGCGGCACCGTGGCCCTGGACGGCATTCCGCTCACGCGCCTGCGCCGCCGCGACATCGCCCGGCGCATCGCCGTCGCCCAGCAGGGCGGCGAGCTGCCGGAAGGGTTCACCGTCCAGGAGGTCGTCTCCATGGGCCGGGCCCCGCACCGGCGGCTCCTCGCTGCCGAAACGGCGTACGACCGGCGCATCGTGGGCGAGGCGATGCGCGAGACAGGCGTCTTCGAGCTGCGCTCGCGCCGGGTATCGCTCCTGTCAGGCGGAGAACGCCAGCGCGTCACCCTCGCCCGCGCCCTCGCCCAGGAGGCGGGCTACCTGCTGCTCGACGAGCCCACCGCCCACCTGGACCTGCGCTTCCAGCTGGAGGCGGCGAACCAGGTGAAGCGGCTGGCCGCGGCCGGCGTAGGCGTGCTGCTGGTGCTGCACGACCTGCGCCTGGCGGCCCGGACCTGCGACCGGGTGGTGGTCCTCTCAGGCGGAGAAGTCCACGCCCACGGCGAACCCGCCCAGGTATTGACCGGCGACCTGATTGCCCGCGTATACGGAGCCGACGCCGGCGCAATGTGGAGCGAGGGGGGCTGAACCTCCCGGTTCAGCCCCCCTCGCGGTCAGGCGTAACATTCGTGCCCGCCGGGCCTACTCGGCCACAGGCTGGAACTCGTAGGAGATCGCGCCCTCGCCCAGCATCAGATAGGGCCGGCCTTCTTCACCCTGTTCGAGTGACAGGGGCAGTCCCATGAGCGGCGGGCCGTAGGTGATGTAACCGTCGAACTCGCCCTGGGTGTCCAGGACCGGGCGCAGCTCGGCGCTGAACTCGCCGGCGTCCATGATCAGCTGCTCGCCGCTCATGAAGAGGGTCACCTCACCGAGCGCCTCGTTCCGGTATTCGCCCAGCCACGGTTCGACCGCCTGAGGATCCACGGCATCCTGCACCTGCTCGTTCAGCTGGGCCAGGGCGGTTTCGGTCTGCTGCGCCAGGAACTGCAGCGCCGGCTCGACCTCGCTCTCCTGGCCGTAGATCAGCTCGAACAGCCGCTGTGCGACGGCGCTGTTGAAGTTGTTCGTTCCCTGGCCGTTGGCGAGCACCAGCACGCCTACCTGCGCCTCGGGGATGAACACGAACTCGGAGGTGAAGCCCAGCGTGTTGCCGCTGTGGTAGAGCCAGTCGAGGCCCTTGTACTCACCCACGAACCAGCCCAGCCCGTAGCTCTCGGTGGCCGAGACCTGCACCTGCGGCTGCCACGTCTCCAGCAGGTTCTCGCGGGACACGACCCGCTGGCCGTCGGGCGTGACGCCTTCCTGCATGACGGTTATCAGGTAGTTGGCCATGTCCCGGCCGGTCGACCAGTGGGCGCCGGCAGGAGCGATCGGGCGCAGCATGCGCTCGTGGTCCAGCGCGATGGGCTCGTACTCGCCCGTCTCCACGTTCTGCTGGTGGGGCTGGGCGTACTCGCCGCGCGCCTCGACCTCATCGAACGAGAGGGTGGTGTCTTCCAGGCCAATGGGGTCCAGCACCCGCTCCTGCAGGCTAGCCTGGTAGCCCTCGAAGAGGTTGCCCCACTCGGCGCCGTCGGCCGCTGCTGCCGCGTAGCCGGCGGTGCCCACCAGCTGGTTGCTGTACTGGAAAGCCTCGCCGAACTCCGTGAAGAACTCGAAGGTTTCGAGGGACTCGACGATCTCCTCGGCCCCAAGCTCGCTCGCGTTGAAGAACAGCTCGTAATCGCGGCGCGGCACGCCCGTGCAGGCGCACAGCAGGTTGCGGACGGTGATCTCCTCAGTCAGTTCGGGGCTGGCCACGGAGAACTGCGGCATCACCTCGGTCACCGGGGTGTCCCAGTCGAGGATCCCCTCGTCATCCAGGATGGCCACCAGCATCGAGGTCATCGTCTTGCCGGTCGAGCCGATCATCATGTGCGTGTCGGGCGTCATGGCGTCGTCGCCGGTCGCGTCGCGCACCCCGAAGCCCTCAAGGTAGACGATCTCGTCACCCTCCACCACGGCTACAACCGCGCCGGGGATGCCGAAGGCGTCCATGGCGGTGCGGGTGAACTCCTCGAGCTCGGGGATCACCTCGGCGGTCGGGAGGGGTTCCGCGCCCGTGAGGTCGGCGTCCTCGATGGCGCTTATGGTGAAGCCGCTCGCCACGATCTGCAGCTGGGAGGCGCGGCGTTGCAGGGCAGAGAGTTCCGCCTCGATCAGCATCGTGTACGCCGTCCCCTCGTGCAGCTCGGACAGCGCCTGGTAGACGATCTGGTCATCGCCCATCTCGTAGTTCACAACCACCGTGCGCTCGATCCCGCCACTGGAGGGGGGCTCGAGCGCCTCGGTCTGGGTGAGCTCCAGCCCCTCGCCGACCAGCTCCCAGCCCTCACTGATGGCCTCGTGAAGGTCTTCCTCCTCCGTCACCAGGACGTGGATGCGGAGGAGGCCCTCGGGGCCGCTCACGGTCACGTAGCCGTCCTCCTCGCTGACGGTCCAGCCGGCGGGAACGGGAAAGCTGAAGCGGCCGGCTGGGTCGCTGTACTCTTCCTGCCCGCCGGCGGCCGCTTCGGCATCACCGGCGTCGCCGGTACGGGTCAGCGTGAACGGGAACTGCTGCCCGGCCTGGGTGAAGTCCCCGGTCATCTCGTCACCCTCGACGGTGCCGCTGAAGGTGGGCTCGCCAGGCGTACCCGAGATCATGAAGCTCGCGCTGGTGCCGTCGACAGTGATGTTCTCCAGGGGCACGCCCTGCGCGCCCTGGGCGGGAATGTCGATGTTGCCGGTCCACTGGCCCTCGGCGTCGTCGAGCACGACGAGCACTTCGAGGGGGAAACCGGGAACCTCGATGGCCCCCTGCCACGCCCCGGCGACAGGGTTGTCGCCCTGCGCGTCCTGCGCGTGTGCGGCCGTCAGCAGGGCTGCGGCCAGCAGAAGAAACATCAGGGGAACTCGTGCGATCGATCTCATATCTGGTTCCTTTCAGTTGTTCGGAGGTGTTGGCAGGAGGGGCGTTGCCCTGTCAGTGGGCGCTTGGCGGGTCGTAACGCTGCTGGATGACTGCCGCCATCCGGTAATACTCGACGAGCTTCTCGGTCGCCGACCTCCAGCTGAGGCCCTCCATGGAGCTCCTCGCTGCCTTGGCAAGATGCAGTCTCAACTCGTCATTCTGCAGCAAAAGCTGCAGCTTTTCAGTGAGGTCATCCAGGTTGCCGGGCTCGAACAGCAGGCCGTTCTCACCATGCTGGATAACGTCCGGAATGCCGCCTGCGTTCGCACCCACGACAGGAACGCCCGAGGCCATCGACTCCATCGCGACGAAGCCCAGGGTCTCCGTGTCGGAGGGGAAGGCGAAGACATCGGCGCTGGCGTAGGCCTGGGCGAGCTGATCCCCGCTCATGTAGCCGGTGAAGACGGTGTTGGTGTCGGCGAACTGCTTCCTGAAGTAGTCCTCGGCCGGACCCGACCCAACGAACGCCAGCCGCGCGCCCGGCAGCCGCCTGATAGGTTCGTGAAGCCACTCCAGCCGCTTCTCGAAGGAGAGGCGACCCACATAGACGATCAGCTTCGCTTCCGGGTTCCCGTCCGTGAGGCGGTGGCGCATTTCGGCAGAGTAGTTCCCGGGATTGTACCGCTCGGTATCCACCGCCTTGGGCCACAGCCGCACCCGCTGTATGCCCAGCCCGCGGGCCGCCTCCACCATCGGCATGCTCGTGCACAGGTTCACGTGGGCCTGGTTGTGGACGTCGCGCAGGAAGGTGCGCGAGATCGGGCTCAGGAACGACAGGCGCAGGTGCTTGGCGTACTGGGTGACGTCCGTGTGGAAGCTGGCCAGGAGCGGCAGGTTCCGCTGTTTGGCTATGGCGGTTCCCCACAGGCCCAGGACGACTGGGTTGACGGCATGGACGACATCCGGCTGGAACCTGTCCAGTTCGCGGCCCAGCCGCGGCCGCGGCATGCCCAGGAAGAGCTCCGGGTACCACGGCTTGAAGGGCACACCGGGAACGCGCACCACCCGGTGCCCCGCGTACTCGCCGGGCGGGTGGTGCGGAGCGAACAGCAGCACCTCATGGCCAAGTTCGCGCAGCTGCTCGAGCGTGCGCACTACCCGGGTCACCACCCCGTCGATCTTGGGCAGGAAGGTCTCGGTGAACATCGCTATTCGCATTGCAGTGTGGCTGGCCGGGCGATTGGCGGGGTGACGGCCGCCTGGCCGTCACCCCCGTATGGATCGTCAGGCAGTTTCCGCGACCTTCTTGTCGTCCTGCGGCACTCCCGGCTCCTGGTTCCTGGTCCAGGTGCTGCGCGCGGGGATCTTGTCAAAGTCGGCGCGATGCGCGTAGCGGCGGGCCACCTCGGTGACCTCCGTGAGGAGCCCCTCGCTCAGGGTGGTGGGCTTCAGGCCCAGGTCGATGAAGAGGTCGTTGCTGGCGTGCAGCTCGTTCTCCGGGTCCTCCTTGCGGGGGTTGGGAACGTAGGCAACCTGGGCGTCGGCGATCTTCCCGATGAGCTGGGCCAGGTCGCGCACCCGGTGGGTCTCGGTCATCTGGTTGAGGATCTTCACGCGCTCGCCGGCCTGCGGGGCGTTCTCGAGCGCCAGCTCGATGCAGCGGACCGTGTCCTGGATGTGGATGAAGGCGCGCGTCTGACCGCCGGTGCCGTGCACCGTGAGCGGGTGCCCGACGGCGGCCTGCATGAGGAAACGGTTCAGGACGGTGCCGTAGTCGCCGTCGTAGTCGAAGCGGTTGATGAGCCGCTCGTCCATGTTGGTTTCCCGGGTGTTCGTTCCCCAGACGATCCCCTGGTGCAGGTCGGTGATGCGCAACCGGTCGTTCTTCGCGTAGTAGGCGAAGAGGAGCTGGTCGAGCGTCTTCGTCATGTGGTAGATGGAGCCGGGGTTGGTGGGGTAGAGGATCTCCTGCTGGATGCGCTGGCCATCCTCGCCAACGACCTCGATGTCCAGGTAGCCCTCGGGAATCTTCATGCCGGCGGTGCCGTAACCGTAGACGCCCATCGTGCCCAGGTGGACCAGGTGGATGTCCTGGCCGCTCTCGACGATCGCTGCCAGCACGCTGTTGGTGGCGTTCACGTTGTTGTCGACGGTGTAACGCTTGTGCCAGCTGGACTTCATCGAGTAGGGGGCAGCCCGCTGCTCGGCGAAGTGGATGATGGCGTCAGGCTTTACCTCTTCCAGAAGCCCCAGCAGCCGCTCGTACTCCTCGGCAACATCGAGACGCACGAAGTCGATATCGCGGCCTGTCTTCTCCTTCCATGCGCGGATGCGGGTGCCCATGGGCTGGATGGGGGTCAGCGACCCGGCCTCCAGCTCGTTGTCGATGTTGCGGCGGCTCAGGTTGTCGACGATGGTCACGTCGTGTCCAAGGTTGCTCAGGTGCAGGCTGGTGGGCCAGCCGCAAAAGCCGTCACCGCCGAGTACGATTATCTTCATTGACTTTCCTCCAACAGGCGGCCTCTCCGGCCGCCAAATCGACGACAGTCTAACACCGGCGTCAGCTGCTTCCGGATGCCCGCCCCTTACGTAGCAGGGTGTCCCGCAATTGTCTGTTGCCCATGCGCCGAACCCGCTGCCAGTAGGCCCGCCGGTAATCCTTCTCGCCGTTGCGCCAGTCGCCCGGGCTTATGAACGACCAGACGACGACAGTGGCGATGAAGAACGGGTGGAGCAGCGCCCAGACGATGCTGGGAATGCCCCACAGGTCCTGCCGGCCAAGCTGCTTCGTGCCCACGCGCAGTCCGGCCATCTCCACGCCCAGCTTCACGCCCCACAGCACTGCCACGTAGGGCAGGTAGGCGGGTACCAGCACGGCGAGCAGCACCGCGGCCGAGAGCAGGACACTCTGCAGGCCAAGGGTGGCGATAGAGGCCATGAACGCCGGGTGGTAATGCATCACGTGGTGATAGCGCGACACCCAGCGCTTCCGTTGCCGCAGCAGGGCCCGCAGCGAGGGCATGGGCCGGGTGAGCACCCGGACCTCCGGCGCGTCGGCGAAGACGATGCGCGCCCCCGGCAGCCGGCCCAGCCGTTGCGTGAGCAGGTCTTCATCCCCGCTCGGTGCGCGGCCGCCCAGCCCGAAGCCGCCAGCTTGCTCGAACGCGTCCCTGCGGTAGGCCTGGTTGTTGGCCGAGGACGCAAACTTCCAGCCGAAACGGGTGAGGCTCCTGGAGGTAAGCATGAGCGTGAGCCAGTCGACGGACTCGAAGGTGGCCACCGGGGAGGGGCTGCGACCCTCGCGCGTGCTCTCGACGTAGCCCACGACCATGACCACGTCGTCCACGAAGTGGCTCACCATGCCCGCCAGCCAGCCGGAGGGGTAGTCGCAATCCGCATCGCTCGTAACGATGATCTCGCCCCTTGAGCGCAGGATCCCCTCGTTCACGGCGTTCACCTTGGGTGACAGGCGGCGCGAGGCCTCCGTGAGGTGGACGCTGCTGAAGCGCGCGTCCCTCGCCTCCCACTTCGCAATGATTTGCGCGGTGGCGTCCGTCGACCTGTCGTTGACGATGATGAACTGCGCCTCACCCGGGTACTCCTGCCGCGAGAGTGACGCCAGCGTGGCGTCGAGCTTGGCCTCCTCGTTGTGGGCGGGAATGATGACGCTCACCGGGGGCCTGAGCGCAGAACGCCTGGCCGGTTGGGGGCGCAGCATGCCGATGATCACCAGAACCATCAGGCCTATATAGGAGAGAACGGACGCGTAGAGGAGTATCAGGAAGAGGACCATGGCAACCTCGCAGGCGGGGGAAAAGGAGCCTCAGGCGAGCGCATGGAGTCTAGCACGTTGGCTCCGGGCTGAAGGCGGGCCTGGGCCTACGTTACTCTTGTGTCGTGAGCTCCGTACCTGAGGGGTTTGACTCCTACCACGCCTACCTGCGGGCGCTGGACGGGTATGAGGGCCAGCTCTCCAGCTACCGCTTCTTCCCGCCGCAGCGGGAGCTTCGCGCGGAGTACGAGGGGCGATTTACACCCATACTCCGGAAGCTTGACCTCGGGCTCTACTCGCACCAGGCGAACGCACTGCAACTGATAGAGGGGGCCCACAACGTGGTGGTGGCCACGCCCACGGCGTCGGGAAAGAGCCTCGTCTACCAGGTTCCTGCCTTGCAGGCTTTGCAGGAGGGCGATACCTTCCTCTACCTCTCGCCCACGAAGGCCCTGACCGCCGACCAGCTGCTGAAGATGGCACAGTACCGGGCGCTGCTCGACAGCGACGCTCTCGTGGCCAGCTACGATGGGGACACCCCCACCGACGAGCGCGCGCGGCTCCGGGAGCACGCCGGGGGGATCCTCACCAACCCTGACATGCTTCATTACGGGATCCTGCCGTACGCCGACAAGTGGGGTCACTTCCTGGCCCGGCTGCGCTACGTCATTATCGACGAGATGCACGTCTATCGCGGCGTGTTCGGCGTGCATGTCGCCAACCTGCTGCGCCGCCTCCTGCGCGTGGTGCGCGCCACCGGCGCCCATCCGACGATTGTCGCGGCGAGTGCGACGATCGGCAATCCCGCCCAGCACGCCCGCCGCCTCACGGGCGAGCAGTTCGAGGCGGTGACCGAGCACGGCTCTGCCGCGCCCGCCCGGGAGTTCCTATTCTGGGAGCCGCCCCTGCTGCAGGGGAGCGACGGCCGCCGCCGCAGTGTCAACAGCGAGGCGGCCTTCCTGGCCGCCAACTTCGTGAAGGATGGGGTGCGCAGCATCTTCTTCTGCAACTCCCGCAAGGGGGCCGAGCTCCTGCGCCGCTACACCGCCAACCAGCTCCCCGGCGACCTCGTGTCGCGGGTGCAGAGCTACCGGGGCGGTTACACCGCCCTCGACCGCCGCCTCATCGAGGATGCCTTCCGGAATGGCGATACCGTCGTCCTCGCCGCCACCAGCGCGCTCGAGCTGGGCGTGGATGTGGGCGACGTCGACGCGGTCGTGCTCGTCGGTTACCCCGGCTCGCAAATGTCCCTCTGGCAGCGCGCCGGCCGGGCCGGCCGCGGCGGCAACCGCGCCCTCACCATCCTGATCCCCGGCAACGACCCGCTCGACGAGTACTACCTCCACCACCCGGACCTGGTCACGGAGGGCGCGGCCGAAGAGGCGACGGCCGATCCGTTCAACAGCGAGCTTCACCCCCTCCACGTCGACTGCGCCGCCGCCGAACTCCCCGTGGATGAGGCAGAGAATTTCATCGCCCCCTGGCTGCAACTGGAAAGCCGGCCGAAGCTCTACAGGAGCAGCCGTGGCTGGATCTACGCCGGCCGCTACCCCCACCGCAACCTGGCGATACGCGGCACTGGTGGCCGGCGCATTCGCCTCGTCGACGGCAACGGCGACCGCCTGGGGGAGACGGACCTGGCGAGCGCCCTGCGCGACCTGCACCCGGGTGCCGTGTACCTGCACATGGGGGAGAACTACCTCGTCGCGAGCCTCGACCTGGAGAACGGCCGCGCGGTGCTGCTGCCGCACATCGAGGAGTTCTACACGCAGGCGCGGTCGCAAACCGATATCGACATCCTGCGCAGCGACCTGCAGCTGGGCGGGGTGACCCTGGGCGTGGTGCAGGTGCGGCACGAGGTGACCGGTTATGTGAAGAAGCGGTACGTGACCGAGGCAATCCTGGACGAGCGGCCGCTCGACCTGCCGGAGGTCAGCTACCCCACCCAGGCGATCTGGTTCGACACCGGCAGCGCCACCCGGGGCATGCGGGGCGACGTCCTGGCGGGAGCCATCCACGCGCTCGAGCACACCATGATCGGTCTCCTTCCCGCATTCGTGCTGTGTGAACGGGCCGACATTGGCGGGGTCTCCTACCCGCTCTACCCGGCCTCGGGCACCTCGCGCATCTTCATCTACGACGGCTATCCGGGCGGGGTTGGCTACAGCCATGCAGGCGCCCACGTGTTCGCCGACTGGCTTCACGCGACCCGCGACCTGCTGCGCGACTGCCCGTGCCGCGACGGCTGTCCCCGCTGCATCCTCTCCCCGAAGTGCGGCAACGGCAACCAGTACCTCGACAAGGGCGCGGCGCTGCAGGCGGCAGAAGCCCTGCTGGAGACGGTGAGCCTGCCCGCCAGGGTGTGACTGGAGCGGGTGCTAGACTGACCGCCTATGCGAATTGGCTTTGTCACGCAACTTCTCTGGGACAGGTATGGGGACTTCTGGGTCCGGCTGCTGGAGGATGCGGGCGCTCAGATCGAGTTCCCGGATCCCGAACGTACACTGAGCCTCTTCGCCGATGACCGGGTAAAGCGCGCCAGCGGCACGGGCCTGAAGCTGGCCGTGGCTCAGGCGCTTGCCCTGGCCCACACCGACCTCATCCTGGCGCCCGCCCTCAACCACGCCGCGGAATCGACGCGGGGCGGCGGGCAGGATCCGTGGATTGCGGATTTCCCGGCGGCACTCGCCACCACCGGTGGCCTGCCCCGTGTGACTGGCGTTCCGGCCTGGCTGGATGCCGGCTTCGAGGGGCTCGTCGTCGAGATTCTGCAGACCGTCACCCACGATCCCGGCAGCACGCGACGCCTGCTGGACAGGCACCGTAGCGGACTGCGGACGGGCGGCAAGCCGCGACCCAGCGGCGGTGACGCCAATCCCCCCGCGGGTGCGCTGGGGATCGCCGTGCTGGGCCAGCCGTGGAACCTGGTGAGCGACGTGCTGGCGGTGGTGACACCGGAGGGTGCCTACCCGCTGCTGCAGAACGAGCTTGCGCCCGACAGGCTGCGCGAGGAGGGCGAGCGGGCCGATCCGAAGGCGATCCCCAGCGACCAGGAGGTCCTGGGTGCAGCACGCCTGCTGAGCCGCCGCGGGAGCGTGGCCGAGCTGCACATGATCGTCGATGAGGAGTCGGGCAGCGACCTGTGGCTGGTCGACCGGGTCGACAGGCTGTCGCACAAGCCGGTCGTCAGGCGCTCCCTTGCCGAGCTGCTGGAGGGGCAGCCCGACAGGCTGCTGCAGATTCCGGCCAGCACGGGAGGCGCGTGAGGCTCAAAAGCGGTTAGCATGAGCCGGTGCTCGTCGTCGCTTCTCTTCTCGCCCTGATCTACGCAATCATCAATGCCCTGGGCGCCTGGGCGGTAATCCGGCGCAAGGGCTGGCTTGCCGCGCTGTTCATGCTGGCAGCCAGCCTGCTGGTGGTCGCTGCCGTCGCCCTGGTGAGCACGATTCCGTTCGCCCGGGTGCTCCTGGCCAGTGGGCTCGTCGCAGCTTCGCTGTCAAGCCTGCTCTACGCGGCGGTGCTGGTGGGGCGGATCACCTGGTGGCACCATCTGCTGCGCGCGGCCATTGCCCTGCTCATCTACCTGCTGGCGCACAACGCCCTCGGGTAGGGTTCGCGGCTTCAGTTCTACGGCACGCCGCTGATCAGAGGTCGTCGCCAAAGAGGCGTTTGAGCGCATCCTCCTTCGATGTGCGACCGGCGATGAACCAACGACCCGACTCACGCCGGACCCGCCCCTGGGTCTCAAGCTGCTCCAGGGCGCTTTCAATGGTGTCGACAGCCAGCTCTTCGTAACGCCGTTCGTCGATGAACCGCTGGATCTCCCGCAGGTTTGCCCCACCCTTGGCATGGGATTCGATGGCTTCGTAGACCCACTGGGTAACGGTCATGCCTGGAGTTTACGTGCTAGGCCGCTCTGTTGTGGTGAGTCGCTGCCCGCCACAGGGACACTGGCTCAACCTTCCCTGGCGATGCTTCCCTGGGCGCCGCTCGTCCGGCCTCCCTCGTGTACCACTTGCTCGCCACCGGAAAGTCTTTGCCAGCTGACCTCATCGTTCATGCTGATCGCGTCCACCGGGCAGGCGTCCATGCAGGCCCCGCAGCCCATGCAGATCTCAGGTTTCAGCGTGAGCACGCCGGCCTGGCCCTTCTCGTAGCTGCGTTCGATCGCACCGGTTGGGCAGGCGCGAGTGCACAGGGGGCACATGATGCAGTTCTGCGCCACATCCGGCAGAACCCAGGGGACGAGCCCGTCAGGCTCGGGCTTCGAGGCCTCGATCACCCGGTAGCGCCTCTGCATCTCGGTCGGCAGGTCGGGATCATCCTCGCCGGGGTCGAGCGGTGCGAGGAGGTCACCGGTGCGCTCCTTCAGGGAGCGCCAGCCGCCCCGCAACAGTTCGCGGCGGCTTACGGCACTCGTGGTGCCCGTTTCATCGAACCGGTCTGTCTGGACCACCTCGAACCCGATCTCGCGGCCGTGCAGGGCGGCGAGCTGGCGGGCGTCCTCCACAGACTGGGATACCGCGTCCAGCACCGCAGCGCCGCCGATGGGGCAGCTGAGGCAGTCGCCGTGGGCGAGCGTCACGCTGTCGCGCGTGCCGATGATCTTCAGCAGCTCGCTGGCCTCCAGCCGTCCCAGGCACAGGACGCTGGCCGCCTCACCCTTGACCTTGGAGCAGCGCAGCGACACGCCCTTCTGTACGCTGGGCCTGACCTCCAGGGCGCCCGTGGGGCAGGCGTGCACGCACAGGCCGCAGCCGCTGCAGTCGACCTCGTTGATCTCGATCCCCCGGCCAACGCTGATCGCCTCGTGGGGACACACATCCGCACAGGCCCTGCAGGGCACGGCAGTCCCCGCTGCCAGGCACAGGTCCTTGCTGTACCTGGGCTCGACGGATACGGCCTTGAAAATGAAACCGAGAAGGTTATCCATTCGATCCTCCGGCGCGGCGAGGCAAGGCGGTGCTGCCTAGAACCCGTAAACCTCCTGGCGCTTGCGGGAGAGCTTCCGGTGGTAACCCGTTTCGTCCAGGTACTGATCGAACGTATCGAAGTCGATCTGCTGCTTCTGGTCGGAGAGGGCAACAGCCGGGTTCGGGTGGACTTCGATCATGATCCCGTCTGCGCCGGTGGCCAGGGCTGCCTTGGTGAGGGGCACGAGCAGGTCGCGCCGGCCACCGGAGTGGGTGACGTCGACGAGTACCGGGAGGTGTGTCTCCAGTTTCGCCAGGGCAACGGCCGAGACATCGAGGGTATTGCGGGTGTACCGCTCGTACGTGCGGATTCCCCGCTCGCAAAGGATGACGTTCGGGTTGCCCTCGCTCAGCAGGTACTCGGCCGCCATGAGCCACTCCTCGATAGTCGCGGCCATGCCGCGCTTGAGGAGGACGGGCTTGCCGCTGCGGCCCACTGCGCGCAGCAGCGTGAAGTTCTGCATGTTCCGGGCGCCGATCTGCAGCACATCGGCGTACTCGACGAAAGCGTCGACGTCGCGGGCATCCATGATCTCGGACACGAACTTGAGCCCGTAGGCGTCGGCGGCCTCGCGGCCCAACTGCAAGCCGGTTTCGCCCAGCCCCTGGAACGAGTAGGGGTCCGTGCGCGGCTTGAATGCGCCGCCCCGGAACAGCTGCACACCCTTCGACGCGATGTACTGGGCGGCGGCCATCACCTGCTCCCGCGACTCGATGGCGCAGGGACCGGCGATCAGGACGGGCGAATGCTCCGATCCGATAGGCAGGTCGCCCACCCGGACGATCGTGTCCTCCCGGTGGACCTTGCGCGAGGTGAGGTAGCGCCGCTTCTCCTGCGTCTCCTCCAGGTGCATGGAAGCCTGGAATATCTGCTTGAACAGGCTCTTCACGGTGGCATCGTCGAATGGCCCCCGGTTGGCACTGACCAGCGCATCGAGCATCTGGGATTCGCGTGCCGGGTCGTAATGGCTCTGTCCGAGGGAGCTCTGGACCTCACCGATCGCCTCTGCGATCTGTGCACGCCTGGAGAGGAGCTCCAGGATCTGCAAGTTCAACTCGTCAATCTCAGCCCGTAGGCTCTGGATTTTCTCTTTCACTGTTTACCTTCCGCTGTGACGCCCTGACCACAAGTATGGTGATCTCGTACAGTACCACCAGCGGGATCGCGACCAGCGCGAAGTTGAATGGGTCGGCAGTAGGCGTGATCACAGCGGCGAGTACGAGGCCTATGACGACTGCCCAGCGCCTCTTCTCTGCCATGAAGGTGTGGTTGAGGATCCCGATGCGTGCCAGCAGGAAACCGACGACCGGCATCTCGAACAGCAGCCCGAAGACGGCCATGATCGTGACCACCTTGGAGACGTAGTCTCCCACCGAGGGAATGACGTTGACGTCGGCGCCCAGGAAGCCAACGATGATCGGCACCGAAAAGGGCAGTACGACGTAGCGGGAGAACAGGACCCCACCTGCGAAGGCCACGGCCGTCAGCAGGATGAAGGGCACGGCCCAGCGCCGCTCCTCCGGGTAGAGCCCGGGCGCGACGAAGCCCCACACCTGGCCGCCTACTATCGGTGCCGCAAGGACAAGGCCGAAGAACGATGCCACTTGCATGCTCACGAGGAACGGCTCGAACAGGCCGAAGGCCGCGAGGTTCAGGTTCTCCGGAAGCGGCTGATGCAGCCAGTCGAGAAGCTCGAACCGGAACGCAAAGGCAATCCCGGAGCCCACTATCCAGGCGCCGAGCGCGATGAACAGGCGGTTACGTAACTCCTCGAAATGCTCGATCAGGGTCATGGCAGTGGCTCGTATCTCACCAGGGGACCAAAAGGACTACCGCTGCATGGGGTGCAGCACCGGGCATACGCGTCTGGATGCGAGGGAGACGGGCTCCCCCTGCGGTTCATGCCGCCTGGTCCTCTTAAGCTTCCTTGACTTCCGTGCTTTCGGTACCTGCCTCGACTGCCGTTGCCTGGCTGGTCTTGGCGGCCGCTGCCGTCTTTGCAGCCGGCTTGTCGCCCGCCTCGAACTCGCTCTGGACGTCCTTGAGGCCCCTGCGGAATTCGCGGACAGACTGACCTATACCCTTGGCCATCTCGGGAAGACGCCGGGGTCCAAAAATCAGAAGGATGACCACCAGAATAATGAGCAGTTCCCAGATACCTACCGGACCGATACGTCCCATATGTAGCCTCCTCCGACCATCGTAGCATCAGGTTCGAAAGCCCCTGCCGATGCCGGGAGCGGTCACAATTACACCGGCATCAGCGGCCTTCCGGGCGCCCCTTCAGCGTGGTCCGGCCGGTCCTGCAAAGCCCGTGCACGAGCCGACTCCCACCTTGTTGACACCCCAAAAGGGTCATGCTAGTCTTACTAGCCGGACGCGCGAGCGTCGCTGGCCGCCAGTCAGGACTGCCACCCTAGCTCAACAGGTAGAGCATCCGACTTGTAATCGGAAGGTTGTCGGTTCGATTCCGATGGGTGGCTCCAGCAACCTCGCAGTTTGAGGGTTGGTGCCCGAGTGGTTAAAGGGGACGGACTGTAAATCCGTTAGCTAACGCTTACGCTGGTTCGAATCCAGCCCAACCCACCAGAAGAAAGGCCCACCGGCCTTTTTCGCGGCGCCCAGGCGCCGCAGCAGGGGAGACCCTGCTGAATGCGGGAGTAGCTCAGTCGGTAGAGCGTCAGCTTCCCAAGCTGAATGTCGCGGGTTCGAATCCCGTCTCCCGCTCCAGCCCAGGTGCTTGATGGCGTTAGCAGGAAGGCCCCCGGGTAAGGAAAGAGCAGCTGGGGTAGGCTCGTGTAGCTCAGTGGTAGAGCACTCCCTTGGTAAGGGAGAGGTCGACGGTTCAATCCCGTCCACGAGCTCCAAATCCAGCAGAAAATTAGGTGATCGCAGGTCAGCGCTTATCAGTGGGCTGGCCGCGTTCGCCTGCAAAGCAGGCGAACGCGTGAAAGGGTGATGGTCGATGGCGAAAGCTACCTTTGAGCGTACGAAGCCGCACGTGAACGTTGGGACCATTGGTCACGTTGACCATGG
>CALKAI010000157.1 GCA_937983275.1 uncultured Trueperaceae bacterium
CCCCCGATATCGCCCCCGATATCGCCCCCGATAAGTCCCATGATATCGCCATCC
Source organism: uncultured Trueperaceae bacterium (assembly GCA_937983275.1). Lineage (GTDB taxonomy): Bacteria > Deinococcota > Deinococci > Deinococcales > Trueperaceae > CALKAI01. Next base: position 55 of record CALKAI010000157.1, read on the forward strand.
CGAGTCGCGGATCGGGGTGAGGATCGGGGTGAGGATCGGGGCGAGGCGCCCCCCGATATCGCCCCCGATTCGCCCCCCGATATCGGGGGCGATGTCGCCCCCGATGTCGCCCCCGATGTCGCACCCGAATCGCCCCCCGATGCGCCTGGCGATGGGATGTCTGTTTGAGGGTTGCAGTAGGGGCAAGATGGATCGGTCACACCGCGGCGGACATGCCATCGCTCGTGGTTGCCGAGAAGGCCGGACTTGGAGCTGATAAGCCTGAGATCACGGTACTCATAGTATCGGGCGGTGTAGTCCTCCCAGTCGTGCAGGAACAGCCGGTCATCGACCCGATCGATGAACCCGGCAGCGATGAGGGCGTTGACGAACTCATCGGGGTCGCCCTCCCAGCCTGCTCCCTGGGCGATTTCGGCGTTGGTAATGTCCCCGAAATCACCGTTGCGCTGAACGTTATCCAGCGCCCACCACCACAGCTCATGGAGGTGGCCTATGAGGCGGTATTTGTCCGTCCCAAGGAGGCCGCACAGGCGGAATAGCTTGCGATGCCGCGACAGGGATTGGTGGGATTCGATCCAGGCCATAGTCCCTACCTCTCTGCTTCGACGGTGTTCTCGCGGATGTAGCGGTAGAAGTCGTCCTCATCGAGCAAAATGGACCCTTCCAGCCTGTAGTGCTTAATCCGCCTCTTTTTGGCGACGGCGTAAACCCAGGACTCGGACTTGTGCAACATCCGGGCAGCGTCCCGAATGCGGATGGTCCGGATTTCACGAGCGTTCGACGAATTTTCCATGGCTTACAGCACCTCCCGATGAGCATAGTAGCACAATCTGTGCAGAAGATCAAGCGGTGTGCGTGGTCTACTTGACGCGAAATTCGTCGTCGTGGTACTGTATCCTTGTAGTGGTGTCCCCCGAAATAGCTCAATGGGGCAGACAGGGTGCGACGGGCCATGAAAGCCCGTCGCATTTGGTTTTGTGGTGAGTCGTGATGAAAGATGTGTGGCAGATGATAGACGACGACACCGAGCTTGATCGGGTGAATCGGACAAAGGTGCGTCGTCGCCCGTTTCTGCCCGAAAATCACATGGAAATGCAGGCGAATGCCTTGAAGGAGATGCTTCCGGCTCTCACAGCCGAGTCGCTGGCGAATGCCAAACCGCCGGGTGAACTCACCGAGAAAGAGGCCACTGGTCTTACAGCGGAGCAGCGAGAATTGTTAAGTAATTTAGCAGCGCTCCTGCTCGCCGATGAAGAGCGGGACCCGGACGCGCTTATGGTCCGCCAAGCGTACCGCCTCACGGCTCAGAAGTACACCAGCCTCACGATGCGCGACGTGGTGTCCTGGCTGGACGAAACGAGCGAAAACTTCTCGTCGGCGTTCGCTGAGGCTCTGAAGGCGCTCGGGTCGTCCACGATTCAGCTCTATCGGCCTGATGTGATGCTGAAGATCGGCCAGGCGGCGCTGACGGGGACGACCAAGGACCGCGAGCTGTTCGTCAAGGTCTCTGGCGACCTGGTGCATGAGGAGACAACAAAGGCGGTTGCCGGGGTCATCATCTTGCCGGAGGTAGAGCCTGATGGCGACAGCGGCCAGCCTTCGGGAAGCCGAAGTGATCTGGCGGCCCAACCCAGGCCAGCAGGAGAAGTTCCATAGGGCAAAAGAGTTCGAGGTCCTTTATGGTGGCGCCCGCGGGGGCGGAAAGACCGACTCACTGCTCATGGAAGCCACGCGTCAGGTCTGGCATCCGCATTACCGTGGGATAATCTTCCGTCGTGAGTTGAAGCGGGCGGAAGACATGATCGAGCGGAGCCTCAAGCTCTACAAGAAGGCGTTCCCTGGGGCCAAATTCAACGCGAACGAGGCCAAGTGGTATTTCCCTTCGGGAGCAACGATCCAGTTTGGACACTTGCAGCATGAGCACAACAAGTACGACTACATTGGCCGAGAGTTCCAGTACATCGCCTTTGACCAGTTGGAAGAGTTCACCCAGACCCAGTACCTGTTTCTGATGGGGTCTTGCCGCACCAGCCACCCCGAACTCAGATGCTACATACGCGCGTCGGCGAACCCTGGAGGGCCAGGTCACAACTGGGTGAAGCAACGGTTCATCACGCCAGCGCCACCCGAGACGACGATCATTGATCCTGTGTCCGGGCGCACCCGGAAGTTTATCCCGGCTGGTCCCTATGACAACCCAAAGCTCGATCCGAGTTACCTCCAGTCGCTCAAAATGCTCCCCGAGAAGCTCCAGAAGGCTTGGATCGAAGGCGACTGGGATACCTTCCAGGGCCAGTTTTTCGAGGAGTGGGACCCGGAGATTCACGTTTTGAAGGAGCACTTCGAACCACCACCGGAGTGGCCTCGCTACCATGCGCTCGACTGGGGATCGGATAAGCCATACGCCTACGGCCTCTTCACGTTCCTGAAGGGCAAGCCGTACCTCTTCGCAGAGCTTTACGGCTGGAGCGGCGTACCGAACGTCGGTACCAAAGAGACTGCTGACCGCGTAGCCGAGAAGATCCTGGAACTGCAGAAGCGGCACAACGCCCTGGGGTGCATTGGGCCTGCCGACACGCAGATTTGGAACAGAAGCGGTGAGGTGGGCCCAACCATCCAGCAGACCTTCCAGGAATACGGCATCACGTTCGTTAAGGCGACGAAAGACCGCCTTAACGGCTGGGAACGCTGCCGCCAGGCGCTACAGACTGACCGCAATGGGGAGCCTGGGTTCTACGTTTCGCCTCGATGCGTGCATTTTATCCGCACGATTCCGAGCCTCCAGCACGATGAACACAGGCCGGAGGACCTGGATACGAACGGAGAAGACCACGCGGCCGATATGTGGCGGTACTTCATGATGTTCAATCCCCAGACCGCCACGAATGTATATGTGCCCGGTAAGAGGCGGAATGAAGTATACCGGCTTATTACGCCGGACGGTACGGAGCTTATGTTTGAGAAGCCCAGCCCGGGCGCGGAATGGTGGGAGTGGTAGATGGCCGTAGAACTCGAAGCGAGGCGAGCGAACGAAGTCACGCCCGAGGACGAACTCCGCGTCGTCAGATACGTGAACGCGCTTTATGAGCAAGCCTTCCGGGCTAAGGCTGAAGTCTGGAACAGGGTTCGCCGGTGGGAGAAAATGTGGAAGGGCGATCAATGGAGCCCGAACATCCCCAAGTGGCGCACCCGGGCCATCTCCAACTTCATCTTCGCCATCATAGAAACCCAGGTTACGTGGCTGGCAGAGAGCAAGCCCAAGATCATCGTTGACCCTCTGGGGCCTGAGGATGCCGAACAGGCCAAGAATCTGGAAAAGATCATTGTGGACTACCTGTGGGACGAACTCTCCATCCGCAGTAAGATCAAGCGGATGATACGGTCCGCCCTTATACGCGGTCGGGGCTTTCTGAAGGTTGGCTGGGACCCGTGGGCGCGGTCTCCCTTCGGTCGGGGCGAAGTGAGCGTCGAATACGTGCCCTGGAACGAGATCTTTCTGGACCCCCTGGCAACCGACTATTCAAAGGCCCGGTACATCATCCATGCCAGGTGGATGCCGCGTTCTGAGGTTGCCCGTATATGGCCTGATCAGGGCTGGCGGGTGATGCCTGGGGCAGGCGAGGTACAGCCAGACGGATCTGGCATGTACCTGGCTGACGTGGATATTGCCATCGGTTCTGGCGGATATGACGGCATTGGCGACGGAGACAGGGTTCTGGTCAAAGAGTGTTGGATCAAGGACGATTCGGTAGAGCTTCACGAGGAGGTCAACGTAGACGAACACGGCGAGACCAAGACGAATCAGTACTACCGCCTGAAGTACCCGAACGGCAGGCTGATTGTTGTTGCCGACAACGTGGTGCTCTTCGACGGCCCCTCGCCCTACGACGCACAGCGGGATGAGGACATATTCCCGTTCGTGGCAATGAGCGCCTACGAGGACGACGACAGCATCTGGGATCTCTCTGAGGTCAGCCAGCTTGAGTGGCCTCAGCGGGTTCTGAACATGATCGAAAGCCGCATGGTCGATTATGTGCGTCTCGTGGCGAACACGCCCTGGATCAAGGACACCAACTCCGGTGTGAAGTCCGAGGACCTCACGAATCAGGAAGGCTTGGTGATTACCAAGAACCCAGGTTCTGAGGTCCGGCGTGACCCGCCGCCTCCGCTGCCAACCTCTCTGTTCCAGTTGTACCTTCAGGTGCAGCGGAACATGGAGACCATCAGCGGGGTTCACGACGTTACCCAGGGGCGGCGGCCCACGGGCATCGCGGCGGCTTCGGCCATTGCCCAGCTTCAGGAGGCCGGGCAGGCCAGGATCAGGGACAAGGCCCGTAACCGGGACGACGCCATTCTCCGGTTGGGCCGCCTGATGGCCCTGCGAATCATCGAGTTCTACGGTCCTGAGCGCCAAATCGCCATCAGGGGTGAAGGCGACCAGGTGCAGATGGTCAACTTCGACATCCAGCAGCTTCGCATGGGCGTGGACGTTCGGATCATTCCGGGTACAAGCCTGGATATGAACGAGCAGCTTCGTTACCAGGCCGCTCGGGAACTCCTCCAGCTCGGTGCTCTCATGCCCGAGCATGTGCTGGATGTTATCAACTTCCCGAACAAGGAGGAGATCAAGGCCCAGCTGGCACAGCAGAGGGCCATGGCTGCGGCGCAGCAAGCCGCTGGTGGGCAGGGCGGACAGGGGCAAGGCCAGCTGCCACCCATCGGAGGGCCTCAGGAGCGACCTCTCGCTCTGAGGCAGTGGCCGATGCCAGGTCCGCCGGGAGGGTTCTAGTGTGCCTTGGAAGTCTGAGGCGCAGCGGCGCCTGTTCTATGCGATGGCAAGCAGAGGCGAAATCAGCCAGGAGACCCTCGAACGCTGGAAGAGAGAGACGGGCGACCGGAAGTTACCAAAGCGGGTGTCGAAGGATGCCATCAAGCGCCGCCGCGAGCGGAAGATGAGGCGGTAGGGGCAAAGGTTTGGAGTTTAGCGAAGCGACCGGGATAACACCAGTCGCTTTGCGTTTGCCGGAAGCCATGACCTCGGAGCGCCAGTCAGCGCCGCAAAGGACCAAGGCTGAGTCCAGTCCGGCGGCGTGTGACCAAGGCGGCTGCGAGAGTGGACGGAGGCGGTAACATGCCCGAGATGGAGGGCGTCAACCAACCGCAGGGCCTGGAAAGCGAACAGGACCTGCTTGAAGCACTGAATAACGGCCTCGAACGCGACCTTCGGGAAATCTACAAGCCCGAACTGGAAGACGGCGAGGCTGAAACTAAGCCGGAAACAGACGGCGGGCGGAAGGAAGAACCGGAGTCCGAGCCTACGCAGGCCGCGGAGGATGACGGGGCTCCCGAAGGCGAACCTCCGGAGGCACAGGAGCCGCCCGAAGATCCCGTTATCGATTACCGGGGGCGTAAGGTCAAGCTCTCGGAAATCGAGGAATGGGAACGCGGCTACATGCGCCAGGACGACTATACCCGGAAGACGCAGGCGCTGGCTGAGGAGCGAAGGCAGCTTCAGGCGGCCTTCCAGCACATCCAGCAGTACATCATGCTGGAGCGGATGCTGCAATCCAACCCTCAGCTCATGCAGGCTTTCCAGCAGTCCCTCCAGGACGCGATTCGGAAGCATCCGCCTCAGTTCCAGCCCGTAGCGCCAATGGCGCCTGTCGGAATGCCCGCGGCCCCGGTTGGACAAGCTGCACTGCCGCCTGACCTCCAGAGCGCGATCCAAGAGATTCAGGATATGCGCCTGGAGCAAAGGTTGCAGCAGGTCAGACGTCAGGCAGATGCTGACCGGAAGAGCCTTGGCCTCCCACCCCTCAGCGATTCTGAGTGGGAGTCCGTGGAGCAGCGCATTCTGAAAATCGCTGATGAAGCGAAGATGGAGAACCTGGAACTTGCCTACAGGGCCACTGCGGTCCATTCCGAGTGGGCTCAGGAGGCCCTCCAGAAGCGCCGGGCTGAGGCCAAGGCTCAGGAGCAGAAGCGTCAAATGGCTGCTCAGGTCGCCGGGCAGACGCTGAACGGGAGCCCGAGGGGCGCTGGCCCGAGCAACCGGCGAGTGCCCAAGGACTTCGATGAAGCCGTGAAGCTCGCCGCAGCCGAGGGAAACCTCGGTCTTTTTGTTTCCGGGTAACGGAGGTTGAATAGAAAGTGCCCCTGAACTACGACGCGCTGACTGCAACAACGCGTCGCTACTTTATCAAGCCGCTTCAGGATCAGGTATTCAACGAACTTCCGTTGCTCCAGTACCTGACCCGGGGAGCGCAGCCAGCACCCGGCGGAACCAAGCTGGTCCAGCCCCTGATCCACGCGGCCAACACCAACCGTGGCTCCTACCGGGGATATGAACCCCTCGGTATGGCGCCCACGGACGAGATCACGGCTGCGGAGTGGGATTGGAAGCAGCTCTACGTCTCTGTCACGATCTCTGGTCTGGAGGAGGCCCAGAACCGCGGCGACCTGGCCGTGTTAAACCTGCTTCGGACCAAGATGGAGATCGCGAAGCAGTCACTCAAGGACATGTTCGCGGAGCAGGTCTTGGGCGACGGTACCGGCAACGGTGGTAAGGACCTGGATGGGCTTGCCGCTGGTGTCGATGACGGTACCCTCTACCCCGTCTACGGGGGAATCGACCGGATTGAGAATCCCTGGTGGCAGGCTCAGTTCCACGATGCCGGGGGTGGTCCGCTGCGCCTGAGCCAGCTCTCCCGGATGATTACTGCCGTCTCGGATGGGGCGGACTCCCCTGACCTGATCGTCATGGAACCCGATCTCTGGGACTCTCTCCTTATGGCCCTGGAACACAAGCACGTCTACGGCTTGAGGGAGGGCCGGGAGGTCAACGTGTCCTGGGACACGATCCGGTTCCGGTCTGTGGATGTGATCTGGGATCGCAAGCTCTCGGGTTCCGGCACCATCTACATCCTGAATAGCCGGTACGTGAAGCTGCGCCCGCATGTCGAATACCGGAACTTCAAGGACACGGGCTGGAAGAAGCCCATCAACCAGGACGCGGCAGTGATGCAGATCCTGTGGTACGGAAATCTTACGATTTCCAACTGCCGCAGGCTCGCGAAGATCGTCAACGTAAGCGAGATTGTACCCGACCCGGCTCCGGATTCTGGGGCATAAGGAGGTGCTGACGTGGCTCTTGGATGGAAGACCATCATTGAGGGGGTAAACCCCGAGGTGGTGGCGGAAATTGGCGATGATGTTGTCATCATCCGCCACAATGCTGTGCCCACCAATGGCGTCGGTGGCACCGGTGCTGGTATCGCTGGCCCGGGCTCGCTTGTAATCACGACCCTGGGTGGTCTGTATATCAACACAGGCAGCAAGGAATCGCCTGCTTGGAGCAGCCTAATGCCAGGCGAATCGACGGAGTGAAGGAACGGGGCCGGGGGTTATACCCCGGCCCCATCGCTTTTGGAGGTGTTGTTGTGAGAGGGGTGTGGCTCCGCAATACGTCACGAGACCAGACGTTCAAAGATCGGTTCGCGGGCGAAACCTATGAGATTCCCCCGCTCAGTGAAGCTGTTGTGCCGGTAGGGGCCGCGAAGCTCTGGCTTGGCGACTGGACCCTTACGGGACGCGAGGCCCTCCTGGACAGGCGGCGTGCGGAGCGGCGCAGGCATGACAACATGCTGGCCTATGTGTACCGGATCGATCCCGGGCGGGAGAGCAAGCAAGAAGACGCGCCCGAGCAGGAGACCTTCCAGCGTGTCGAGCGGGTTGTGGTGGCGACCGACTCTCCCACGGGCTACTTCCGCGTTTGCCAGGATTGTGGCGCTGAGTTCACCGATCCCCGGAAGTACGCAGGGCACAGGGCGTCGCACTCGAAGAGGAGGTAGTTCCGATGCCGCTTCGTATGTACTTTGATCCGGACGCGCAGCATGTCATCACGGATA
>CALKAI010000158.1 GCA_937983275.1 uncultured Trueperaceae bacterium
AGGTGAGGACGCCCTCTTCCTGTACGGTGCTCAGCTCGCGGAAGGCGTCACCGCCGTGAGCCTCGGCCGCCCGCTCGAGCCACTCCGCGGCTTCCGGTTCGACCTGAGCGGCACTTACTGATGTGAGGGCAAGCAGCGTGGCAATCAACAGATATCGCAATCTAATCTCCCTATCACAATGTTCCCCGCGCCCCATGATGCCGGGCAAGCCTAACGCCCGAAAATGAACGTTTCATCCGACAAGCTGTGTACGGTGCGGGTCAGGCAAGGACTCACATGAACCTCTAATGCAAGTCTATGCGCACAGTGTTATCTTGATCACTGTCCGAACAGCTCACCAGCGCGCAAACCACCTGCAGCAGGAGGTTTGGTGAGGCTGCAACTCAAGCGGGGGCCGCGTTTACTCCCGTGTGGGTCGAGCGTGGTTCCACCTGACCGGTATTGAAGGAGCGAACTCCGAAATGCAGAAATATAGATCCTGGCTTGCACCCGTCGTGCTGGCCCTGACCCTCCTTGGCCTTGGCACATCCCTGGCCCAGAACGACACCCTGGTAATCGGAACGGGGGCAGAGATCACCACGCTCGACCCCCGAATCGCCACCGACGTGCCCTCCTTCGAGCGCATTGCCGTGATCATGGAGCCGCTGGTGGTCTTCAGCCGCGACCTCGACCTCGAGCCGCGCCTCGCCACCTCCTGGGAGTTCGCAGAGGACGGGTCCAGCCTCACCTTCACCCTGCGTGACGACGTGACCTTCCATGACGGCAGCCCCTTTACCAGCGCAGATGTAAAACATACCTTCGAGTGGGTTCTGGACCCCGAGAACGGCGCCCAGAACCGGCCGCTGTACGAGGACATCGGCAGCATCGACACCCCCGACGAGCACACGGTCGTCTTCAACCTCGACAACCTCAACTCGTTCCTGCTGAACAACATCGCCCGCATGCCCATCGTTCCCGACGGTTCGGGCGACGACTTCGGCGACAATCCCGTCGGCACCGGCCCTTACATGTTCGATTCGCTGGTACGCGACGACCGCCTGACCGTGAAGGCCTACGAGAACTACTGGGGTGGTGCACCGAGCATCGAAACGCTGGTGTTCCGCCCCATCCCCGAGGACGGCACGCGGCTGCTGGCCTTCGAGGCCGGTGAGATCGATGTAATGCAGGCTCAGCCAGTTCCGGCCGAGCTGCCCCGCATCGAGGAGGACGAGCGGTTCGTCGTCGACCGGTCCGGCGGCACCGGCTACACCTACGTGGGCATGAACGTCAACTCGGAACCCCTGAACGACGTGCGCGTGCGGCAGGCAATAAGCTACCTGCTGCCCCGCGAGGCGATCGTCGAACGGATCATGAACGGCATTGGCCAGCCCGGCATAAACATGCTGTCCCCCGAGATGGCCTGGTTCGACTCCTCCACTGAGGGGTACAGCTACGACCCCGAGCGGGCGCGCGAGCTCTTCGCAGAGGCTGGCGTAGCCGAGGGAACGCGCATCAGGCTGCACACCAACGAAAACCCTGTCCGGATGCAACTGGCCGAGATCCTTGAGTTCGAGTTGTCGCAGCTGGGCATCGAGCTTGCAGTGACCATTGAAGAGTTCGGAGCGTTCCTCGAGCGCGTGCAGACCACCGACGATTTCGATCTGTTCATCCTTGGTTGGAGCGGCCAGCTGGATCCGGACCGCGCCATGATTCGCCAGTTCACTACAGACGGCAGCGCCAACTACACCAAGTACTCCAACCCGCGCGTCGATGAGCTGCTCAACCAGGGCAGGCTCGTGGACCCCACCAGCCAGGAGTCGCTCGACCTCTACTTCGAGGCACAGGCGATTGTCCTGGAGGAGGCTCCCTACGCCTACGCCTTCTACACGGAAGAGATCGCCCTGATGCACCCTTACGTGGGCGGCTGGTCCGTTCACCCCTACGGTGCGGCGACCTACCAGAACGCACACCTGATCACCAAGAACCAGTAGCAACGAGGTTCCGGTAAGGCCGCATAGCGGCAGGCCCTTTGGCCGTGGGGAGCCCGTTCCGGGCTCCCCACGACTTCAAATCTTACTCGGGGTAAATATTGCTTCAGTACATTGCCCAGCGCATCTATTCCCTGGTGTTCATCCTGCTAGGCGTGTCGCTCATCGTCTTCGCGATGGTGCACTTCGCGCCCGGCGATCCGATCCGGATCATGCTGGGCGACGACGCCGAACCGCAGGAGGTAGAGCGGCTCAACCAGCTCTATGGCTTCGACCAGCCGGCCCACATCCAGTACACGCGCTGGCTAACCAGGGCGGTACAGGGGGACCTTGGACAATCAATCCGGCAACGGGTCCCCGTCACCGAACTGATCACCGAGCGCCTCGGCGCGACGGTCGAGCTGGCCATCGCAAGCCTCCTGGTTGCCATCCTCATCGGCGTACCCCTGGGGGTGATAAGCGCTGTCCGGCGCAACACCTGGGTCGACTTCGGCAGCATGATCGCCGCCCTCGTCGGGGTTTCGGCGCCCAACTTCTGGATTGGCCTGATCCTCCTGGCCAACGTCGCCCTGCACGTCGGCTGGATACCCCTGTTCGGCCGCGGACCGGCGTTCACGGAGGCGATTACCGCCGCGGTGACGCAGGGCAACTTCAGCCTCCTTTGGGACAGCCTCCGCTACCTGCTCCTGCCGGCAATCACGTTGGGCACGAGCATCATGGCGCTCATCACCCGCCTCACCCGGGCCAGCCTCCTCGAGGTCCTGGGCCGCGACTACGTTCGCACGGCGCGGGCCAAGGGACTCATCGGCTGGCTGGTCGTCTACAAGCACGCACTTCGCAACGCACTCCTGCCGGTCGTGACCATCATCGGTGTGCAGTTCGGCTCGCTGCTGGGCGGCTCCATCGTGGTCGAAGCCGTGTTCGCCTGGCCGGGTGTGGGCCGCCTGATCATCAACTCGATAAGCCAGCGTGACCTGCCCATCGTGCAGGGTTCGGTTCTCATGCTCGCAGCCGTTTTCGCGCTGGTGAACCTGCTGGTGGACATCAGCTACTCGTTCTTCAACCCGAGGATCCGTTATGCCTGATCACCGGATAGATTCATGAGCGCGACCAGTGTCAGAGCGGCCGCCGCTGCCACGCCCCAGGAGCCGCGGGCCCGGAACAGCACGTGGCGCAAGCTGCTGCGCAACCGGAACGTCGTCGTCGGTTCGGTACTCATCCTCCTGCTTGTCCTCACAGCCGCCGTCGCGCCCTGGATCACACCGATGGACCCGCTGCGTCAGAACATCTGGGAGAGCTACACCGCCCCGCAGGGCTTCTTCGTCGACGGCGCGTTCAACACCCAGTACGTACTCGGTGCAGATGAACTGGGCAGAGACCTCCTCTCCAGGCTCATCATGGGCACCCGCGTTTCCCTGCTGGTCGCCCTCATCGCGACAGCTATCTCCCTGGCGGGCGGGGTAATCCTGGGCGCGATCGCCGGGTACGTGGGCGGTCTCGTCGACAATGTGATCATGCGCGTGATGGACGTGCTGCTGGCTTTGCCGGGAATCCTCCTGGCGATAGCCATCGTTGCAACATTCGGCCCCAGCATCGTCAACGTGATGCTGGCGATCGCCGTCGTACGCATTCCGGCTATGGCGCGGGTAGTGCGGTCGGAGGTACTGGCACTGCGCGAGGAGGAGTTCGTCGAGGCCAGCCGGGCGCTGGGCATCTCCCCCATGCGCATCCTCTTCAGGCACATCCTCCTCAACGCCTGGGCACCTGCCCTGGTGATCGCGACCCTTGGCATGGGCACGGCCATCGTCGCCGAGGCGTCGCTCAGCTTCCTTGGACTGGGCACGCAGCCGCCACAGATCAGCTGGGGCCGCATGCTCTCCGTAGGCCGCGAAGCAATCCGTTCCGCACCGCACGTAACCCTCTACCCGGGACTGGCGATCACCTTCACCGTCCTCGGTTTCAGCCTGCTGGGTGACGGCCTGCGCGACGTATTCGACCGCCGGCTCGCCGACACCTGATCCCGTCCCCAATCCAGACCGCCTCGCCTGCCGGTACACCAACCGGCAGGCCCTTTGCTGGTTGACGCGCAACCTCCCTACGTACTATAGTCCATTACGTGAGTAGTGAACCCAGGAGGCGAAGAGGTGGCGCACTTCAATGACGGCACCCCCATCTACCGGCAAATTGCCGAACAGA
>CALKAI010000159.1 GCA_937983275.1 uncultured Trueperaceae bacterium
TCGTTCCCCCGCCTGGAACCTAGCCGCAGTGTGGCCTCGTAGCTGCCGGGGGCCAGATCCTCATGGCGTACCCGGAGGTTGACCGTTTCATCCCCTTGGCCTGCCGCCGGGCTGGCCTCCAGCCACCAGGGCGTGGACAGCCTCCACTCGCCGCTGGCCTCGATCGCGACGGTCTGCGCCGGCAGGCCGCGCATGTCCAGTTGCTCCTGGACGAAGGAAGCGTGCGAGGGGCCCCGCAGCAGTCCGCAGCCAGCCAGTAGCAGGACCAGGAGCAGGGCAGGGAGGAGACGGACTGGCGGGGGCGTTTGCATCAACCGAGTGTATAGAGAAATGCCGCCGTGCGGATCCTGCTCCGCGCGGCGGCATTCTTGCTGCATGAAGAGAGCCGGTCGGTCAGCGGTTGGCGCCCTGCCCCACCTCGCCGCAGGCGAGGATCTCACCCTCGTCGGTTGCGCCGTCGTAGATGTAGATGAAGTAGTCACCCTCGGTGATCTGGCTGAAGCTGACTTCGCTGGTGTCGAACCAGCTCACGAAGGGATCGCCCTGCATGCTGCCCACCGGCGGGAGGGTAAGCAGGCGCTCCCGGTCGGGACCGCAGGTTCCCTCGAAGATTGCGGGCAGGTAGTGCGAGCCCTCCTGGATGCCCACCAGGGTGACGACCAGCTCGACACCACCGTCGACACGCTCGACCACGTTCAGGTTGCCGCTTACGCCGCTGGCTTCAACCGGGAAGATCCCGTAACTCTCGGTCCTCAGGCTGCCGCTGCTGCTCTCCTGTGCAACAGCCAGCCCCAGCCCGAGTACCAGCAGAAGCACACCCAGAATCTGTTTTCTCATGCAAAAACCTCCGTTTCCTGACGCCCGTCCGTACCGCAGTTCCGGACCGGCTCAAACCGTTCTGAGGATAAGCGGCCTCCGCACGCAGAACGGTGAGGGCGGGCACGGGAGTGTGCCCGCCGCCCCGCCCGGACTCAGCGCAGGTCCAGGCTCTTCATTACGGCATAGCCGTCGGGCAGCCGCTGCAGCTCACCATCCTCGTCGATCATGCCCCTCGGCGCGATCAGCAGCTCGTGCAGCTCCTCGCCGCTGCTGAGCGGGGAGATGCGGCCGGCGGGATGCAGGGTGAAATGCTGGTCGGCGCCGGTCATGTCCACCTCGTAACCCATGTCGGCCAGTGCTCCCACGGTCACGCGGCTAAGCGGCGCGTCGCGCTCCAGGTAGCCGGTCATCAGCTCGTTGTGGAAGTGCCCTTTCGCCCAGTGGCTGCAGGCCGTGCCCGGCACCCCGTTCGCCTCCACCGGCACCAGCTCGTGCGCACCGCCCAGCGCGTGGTACTCGTGCTGGGCGAGGCCGCCGGAGAAGCCGACGCTGCTGCTCGCGTAGCAGTCGGCATGGTCGTGGTCGACCAGGCCGGCCCCCTTCCAGCTCGAGTAGTTGAGCCCCAGCACGTGCCCCAGCTCGTGGGCCACGACGGTCTCGAGGTACCTTTGCTCGGTGAGGCTCTGCAGGTCGCTGCTGTCGATGATGATGAGGCCCACCAGTGGCATGCCGTTGCTGCGCAGGAGGCAGGGTCCGGCCATGGCGACGACTCCGCCTGGCCCATCGATCTCCTCGACCTTCACGTGCAGGAGGAGGTCGTCGATGGTCCCGGAGTAGTGCAGGTCGCACGCCTGGGACGTCTGCGCGCTTGTCATCGTAACGTCGGGCAGGCCCGCCGTGAGGACGCGGGTCCAGCGCTCGCTGGCGCTGCGGAACGCCTCCCTCTGTGAGGCAGAGAAACTCCCCTCCGTCACCAGCTCGATGTTGAACGCCGCCGGCTCGGGCGCCGCGCCGGGAGACCAGGCGGTCACCTGGCGGCTCACCTCGACCACGTCACCCAGGTCGTTCGAGAGCCGCACCCGCAGTTCGTGTTCGCCGGGCTCTGCGATTTCCAGGGTGTGCAGCGCGTCCATATGACCAAAGGGCTCGCCGTTCACGAACAGTTCGCGAAGCACATCCCCGTCGCCCTGCACCGCTTCCCTGCTGTCAATCTCGACCTGCAGCGGGACTTCTCCGCGGACCGGGCTCACCTCGACGCCAGCCCTCAGCTCGCTGTCGCGGGATCCTGCCAGTTCCGTCTCCTGGGCGCAGGCCGCCAGTACGAATGCCAGAAGCACAATGGCCACGCTGCCGCCGCGGCCCATGCGGGCCCGCCGTTTTCCAAGCCTGTTCATCTTGCCCCCCGTGCCGGACCTCGCGTGTTGCTGCAAGGTCCCCCTGACTCAGTTTCCCGCTACTTTCTTTCATCCGGCCCACATTCGTCACGGGATGGTTAGTGCTCCCCGCGGCTGTGATTGGCCGGCTATCCGCTACCCTCCAGTTGGATGAGCGACAGGCAAAACGCGACAGGTACAGGGCAATCCATGGCACGAGAGAGCCGCCGGGCCGCCACCTGGCTGGGCATGGCCCTCCTCTTCCTCGCGATCCTGGGCGTGATCTGGTACGGCGGGCAAATCCTGCTGCTCACCTTCGCCGGGATCCTGCTGGGCGTGGTCCTGCGGGCGCCCATCGGGTTTCTCGTGCGGCGCACACGGATGCCCAACTGGCTGGCGTTCACCATCGTGGTCCTGGGGATCGTCCTGCTGCTCGTGGGGTTCGGCTTCCTGGTCGGGCCGCAGCTGGGTGAACAGGCCGGACAGTTCGCCGAGCGTGTGCCCGAGTTCGTAGGCAACGTCCAGGCCTTCCTGGAGGAGCGCACCTGGGGCCGGTGGATCGTCGACCGCATAGGCCAGATGGGCGGCGGGGAGGGCCAGGACGGCAGCGGCGGCGGTGGCGGCAGCGGGTTGCTGGGTGGCCTGCTAAGCGGGGCCGGCAACTTCGCCCAGGGGCTGTTCACCACCATTGGCCACCTCGCCTACGTGGTGGTGCTGGGCCTGTTCCTGGCGATCAACCCGGACCTCTACCGGGCCGGGGTCGTGCGGCTGTTCCCCAAGGGGGCGCAGCAGCGGGCGACCGAGGTGCTGGACGACCTGGGCAACACGCTGAAGTTCTGGCTGCTGGGTCAGCTGGCGCTGATGCTGATCACCGGCGGCGCAACCTTCATTGGTCTCATCATCCTCGGCATCCCCATGGCCCTGGCGCTGGGCTTCTTCGTGGGGCTAATGGAGTTCATCCCATTCGTGGGCCCGATCATCGGCTTCATCCCGATTCTGCTCGTGGCCCTGTCACAGGGTTTCACGACGGTGCTGTGGGCGCTTGGCCTCTACATAGTCATCCAGCAACTCGAGGGCAACGTCCTGGTGCCGCTGGTCCAGCAGAGGGCGGTCGCCCTGCCGCCGGCGCTCACCGTAGGAGCGGTGTTCCTGGGCGGCGCCCTGTTCGGGCCCATAGGCGCGATTCTGGGAACACCGCTCATCGCGGTCGTCTTCGTGCTGATAAAGGTCGTCTACGTCGAGGGCGTGCTGGGGCAGCGCGTGAACGTGCCCGGCGACGCGTAGCCGGGCAGGCCGGGAGTTCCCGGGATCAGATGGTGCGTACCATCCCGCCGTCAACGAGGATACTCTCGCCGCTGATATAGGAGGCCGCGTCCGAGCTGAGGAATGCCGCCACCCGGCCGAACTCTGCCGGATCCCCCAGCCGGCCCAGCGGGATCGAGGCCTTCGTCCGCTCGCGGATCTCCTCCACGCTTATGCCCTGCCGTTCGGCGTTGGCGCGGTCGAGCTGCTCGATGCGCTCAGTGTGGATACGGCCGGGCGAGATCATGTTCACGCGGATCCCGTAGGGGGCCAGCTCACCTGCGAGGGTCTGGCTTAACCCCAGAACCGCAGGCCGGAACACGTTGGAGAGGAGCAGGTTGGGGATTGGCGAGCGCAGGCTGGACGATCCGATGGTGAGGATGGAGCCGCCGCCCCGCTCCCTCATGAGCGGGATCGCGTGGCGAACGCTGCGCACGACGCTCTGCAGGGTGAGCCCGTAGGCGAGATCCCACTGCTCCTCGCTTACGTTCTCGAAGCCGCCGGGCGGTGGCCCGCCGGCGTTGTTCACGAGGATGTCGAGGCCGCCCAGCTCCCGTGCGACCTGCCCGAAGAGGCGTTCCACGGAGTGGCCGTCGCTCACATCGACCTCGAAGCTGAACACCTCGTTCCCGGTTTGTTCAGCGATCCTGCGGGCGGCCTCGCCGGCCCGTTCGGCGCTGCGCGAGCACACCGCGACGACTGCCCCTTCGGCCGAGAGGGCCCGGGCCGTCGCAAAGCCCAGGCCGCTGCTCGAGGCGGTAACCAGTGCCAGTTTTCCTTCCAGTCCCAGCTCCATGCTGCTCCTCCTCATTCCAGTCCGCAGAAGGCGAGAACGTCGTCAAGTTCGCGGCCCAGCTGCTCATCGAACTGCGCCCCCGGGTGGCGCACGTGTGCCGACTGAATCGCGCCCCGCCGGCGATAGATCTCCTTGCGGATCGCCAGACCTATGCCCGGCTGGAACTCGTAGCGCAGGAGCGGCGCGGCGCTGTAGAACACGCGCTTCGCCTCCTCGAGGTCACCCGCGGTGTAGGCCCGGTAGATCGCCACGAGCAGGTCGGGGTAGGAGAGGCCGGTCATGATCCCGTTGGCCCCGCGGCCCAGCTCCTCGAGGAAGTATTGGCCGCCCAGGCCGCCCACGATAGAAATGTCCGAACCCAGCCGGCGCAGCGCGTCGATCTTCGGGCCGGTGGGTGGCTCCTCGAGCTTGATGACCCGTACCGCCGGGATCTCCTCGTAGAGCCGCGCCACCAGCCGGGCATCCAGCCGCACACCGGTGACCGCGGGGTAGTCGTGGAGGATTATCGTCGTGTCCACCGCCTCGCCAATGCGCCGGTAGTACTCGAAGATGGTCTCGTCGTTCTGCACCGGCGGCGGCGCTACCAGCAGGCCGGCGGCGCCCAGCTCTACGGCCCGGCGACTACGCGTGATCGCCAGGTCGGTGCCGGCCGCGCCGCTGCCGGCGAAGACGGGGATGCGGCCGCGGGCGGCGGCAACCGTGGTAGTTACCACCTGCGCCTGCTCCTCCTCCGACAGCTTGGGGGCCTCCCCCAGGGCGCCCAGGACGACCACGCCATCGACGCCCAGGTCAACCAGGAACCCGGTGAGCCGCTCCAGGCTGGGCAGGTCGAGCGAGCCGTCCGCGGTGAAGGGCGTGGGCATGATCGTATGGACGCCCGTAAAGCCGCTCATTCCCGCACGCTCCTGAGGAGGGCGCTGTAGAGCCCCACGAAGCGGGCCTCATCCAGGGCCGCGGCCCGGTCGTTCCAGGTGGCCGTAACGCACAGTTCGCGGCCGTCAGCCTCCACCCAGCTGGTCAGGTTGAGGACGCCGGGCTCGGAGCCGCCCTTGAATGCCGCCCGCTCCCAGCCGCTCGATGCGGCCGGGCCCGGGTTGATGGTCATCAGCTCGAGCCCCTCCACACCGGCCATCAGACTGCACAGTTCCGAGGCCGAGAAGTACCACTCCACCTCCAGCGCCCGCGGCTGCGCCGGCAGGTCGCTGACCGCCGGCAGCGGCACTCCTGCCACCTCCTCGTCGAGCAGCCTGCGCCGTTGGGCCGGGTCCGCTTCCAGGTAGCTGGCCAGCAGCTCCTCGTTGGGCAGGGCCTTCAGCACGAAGGCTTCGCGGGTCGAGAGGAAGGGGCGGTTGTGGGGGCTGTGGGACTCGACGTTTTCTCTGCCTGTATAGGCGAGGAGGGCGTCCGTCGCGGTGTTGTCGCTCATCGCGATCATCAGCGCGGCCAGCGTCTCCACGGTAAGGGCGGTGCCGGCGGGCCACTCCTGCAGGATGCCGCTGGGCAGGGAGATCCACTCCGTCTCGAGGTGCAGGACGTCGTCCCATGCCGCTTCGCCGCTGGCGACGAGCTCCTGCAGTTC
>CALKAI010000160.1 GCA_937983275.1 uncultured Trueperaceae bacterium
CGGGCCGGTGTTGTGCACTACGAAGGTGAGTGACTGCCTGCCGGGATGTAGGGTGAGGTCACCAGCATCAACCTCGAGCTTCGCAGAGGGCATGGAGCACGCTGCGAGCACGAGCAGGCACAGGAAGGCCACTAGGAGGCGGGGGCTTGCCTTCACATCTCCAGTATAGGTTCGGTGATGTCGATACTGAACCTGTTCCGCTGCCTGACCAGTGGGACGTTCGTTTGTATAAACAGCTACTATCGGGCCATTCCGGCCACTGGAGGGGAGTATGACGGTAACTGAGCCGGTCGGACCGCGTGCAGGTGGAAGTTTCCTCATCGAGCGGCATGAGCCCGCCACGATCCAGGTGCCCGAAGAGCGGGGCGACGAACTGCGGCTCATGGCGCACAGCGCCCGCCAGTTCGTGGAGCGCGAGTTGCTGAGCGAGGCCGGCAAGCTCGAGGTTGTCGATTACGACTTCCTGCGCCAGAAGCTGCAGCGCGCCGGCGAACAGGGCCTCCTGGGCGTCGACGTGCCCGAGGAGCACGGCGGGCTGGCGGCCAGCAAGACCGCCTCGATGCTGGTCGCCGAGCAGCTGGCGAGCAGTGGCTCGTTCAACGTCACCTTCAACGCGCACACCGGCATCGGCACCTTGCCCATCGTCTACTTCGGCACGAGGGAGCAGCAGGAACGGTACCTGCCGAAGCTGGCGACGGGCGAGATGGTGGCGGCCTACTGCCTCACCGAACCCGATTCCGGCTCCGATGCCCGGGCGGCCCGGGCCAGGGCGGTGCTGGACGAGGATGGCCGCACCTACCGCCTGAGCGGCACGAAGATGTGGATCACCAACGCCGGCTTCGCCGACCTGTTCGTCGTCTTCGCCCAGGCGCAGGGTCCCGCCGGCGAGGGGCTTACGGCCTTCCTGGTGGAGCGCGACACTCCCGGCCTCTCGTTTGGGGCAGAGGAACACAAGCTGGGCATCTCCGGCTCCTCCACCCGCCAGGTGATCCTCGAGGATGCCCCGGTCCCGGTCGGCAACGTCCTTGGCGAGGTGGGCAAGGGGCACCGGATCGCCTTCTCGATCCTCAATCTGGGCCGGCTGAAGCTGGCGGCGGGGGCCGTGGGCGGGGTGAAGGAGATGATCAGGCTCTCCAGCCGCTATGCGCTGGGCCGCGAGCAGTTCGGGCAGCCCATCGCCCGCTTTGGCCTCATCCGCGAGAAGATCGCGAACATGACGAGCGACGCCTACGCGCTGGAGAGCGCCCTCTACCGGCTGGCCGGCGAACTGGACCGCCGGCTGGGGCAGGCGGGCGACGAGCAGGCCCGGCAGCTCGCCGCGATCGACGAGTATGTCGTCGAGTACTCGCTCATCAAGGTCTACGGTTCAGAGATCCTCGACGACGCGGTCGACGAGTCGATGCAGATCTATGGAGGCAACGGCTACAGCGCCGAGTATCCCATCGAGACGGCCTACCGCAACTCCCGCATAAACCGCATCTTCGAGGGGACCAACGAGATCAACCGGCTGCTGGTCACCGGGCAGTTGCTGCGGCGCGCGCTTGGTGGCCGCCTCGACCTGCTCACGGCCGGTCAGGCGGCCTTGCAGGGCGGCAACGGGTTCACATCGGGGAGCGGCCGCCACGATGACGACCCGCTCTCCCGGGCCGGCGCCCTCGTGGAGGGCCTGAAGCAGGCGGTGCTGCTGCTCGCCACCAGCGCCGCGATGGAGTTTGGCGAGGGCATCGAGACGGAGCAGGAGATCATGGCCCGCATTGCCGACGGGGTCTCGCTGGTGTATCTCGCCGAGTCGGGAGTGTTGCGGGCCGGCAGGCTCGCAGCGTCCGCTCCGGACCGCGCACAGCCGGCAACGCTGGCGGCTCGCCTCTACGCGGGACGAGCCGTGGACAGGTTCCGCTACCTCGCCCAGGAGGTGCTGGCCCGGGTCGAGGGGGCCGGCGAGCGCGCCGACCTGCTGGGCAGCTACCTGGCGCCGCACGGTGAAGACCTCATCGAGTTGCGGCGGCAGCTGTCCGAGGTCGTCTACGAGGCCCAGGGCTACCCGCTGAAATGAATATCCCGGAATAAGTCAACGGTACTGTTTCGCCCTGTGGCGCGCCATAGCATGGAGCAATGCCCGCATACCTGAATGCAATATCGGGCGCCGTGCCGCGTCACGCCTACCCGCAGCAGCGGATTCTGGAGGTGATGCGCGAGTGGCACGGCGCCGACCGCCGCGCCGGCCGCCTCCTGGGCGGCATCTACCGCGCCAGCGAGATCGACTTTCGGCACAGCGTGGTCGACGACTTCCAGCCGGGAGCGAGCGGCGGCTTCTTCTACGATCCCGAAAGGGGGGAGTTCCTGAGCCCCACCACCGGCGAGCGTAACGAGCTGTACAGGCGGGAGGCGACGCCGCTGGCGGCCCAGGCGGCCCGCCGCGTGCTGGACGACGCAAGAGCTGCGGCTGCCGGCATAACCCACCTCATTACCGTTTCCTGCACCGGTTTCTTCGCCCCGGGTCCCGACATCGAGCTCATCCACGAGCTGGGCCTCAACCCCGGCGTCGAGCGCTACCACATCGGTTTCATGGGCTGTTACGCCGCCATCCCGGCCCTGCGGCTGGCGCGCTCCCTGGTGGAGGCCCGGCCCGAGTCCCGCGTGCTGATCGTATCGGTCGAGCTGTGCACCCTCCACCTGCAGGCACAGCATGACCCCGACAGTCTGGTCGCCGCTTCGGTGTTCAGCGACGGGGCCGCCGCCGCGCTGGTGACCGGCCGGCGCGAGGGGCCGCGGTCGTACCGCCTGGACCGCTTCGCCACGGCGCTGGTGCCCGGCGCGAGCCGGGAGATGGCCTGGACGATCGGCGACTCGGGCTTCCTCATGACCCTCTCGTCGAAGATTCCCGCCGTCATCGAGGAGCACCTGGAGGGGGCCGTGGGGCAGCTGCTGGAGGGGGAGGATCCGGGGGGTTTCTCTGCCTGGGCGGTGCATCCGGGCGGCCGCGCAATTCTCGACAGCGTCGAGAAGTCACTGCCGCTCCCGGCGGGCGGTCTCGCCGCCTCCCGCGATGTGCTGCGCCAGTTCGGCAACATGTCGAGCGCCACCGTGCTGTTCGTGCTCGAGCGGATCCTTCGCACCCGCGACTACCCGCCAGGACCGGTGGGCATGCTCGCGTTCGGTCCCGGCCTCACGGTCGAGGGCGCGGTCCTCTCCCTGGAGGAGTGAGGGTGCTGGGGACGCGGGCGACGACGCTGCGGGAGCGCATGGACGACCCGCACTGCAACCCGCGGCTGCTGCGCAACACCTACGAGCAGTTCCGGATCGTCAACCGCCTGGTGAGCGGCTGGACGCGCCTCTTCGACCGCTATTTGCTCCCCCGGGCGGGCCGGCAGGCCAGCCTCCTCGACATCGGCAGCGGCGGCGGCGACGTCGCCCTGCTCCTCGCCCGGCATGCCGCCCGGCGGGGCGTGGAGCTGCGGGTCACCGGCATCGACCCGGACGAGCGGGCGAACCGGTACGCCCGCGAACGGTGGCGCGAGGCCCCGTTCGCGGTGCGGTTCGAGCGGGCAACCGCCCAGGAGCTGCTCGAGCGCGGCGAGTCGTTCGATTTCGTCGTTTCCAACCACCTGCTGCACCACCTGCCCGAGGAGCGGCTGGCACAGTTCCTTGAGGTGAGCGGCTCCCTCGCCCGCCGCCTCGCCCTGCACAACGACCTGCTGAGGCATCCGCTGGCGTTCGGCCTCTTCTGGCTGGGGGCTTTGCCCTTCAGGGACTCGTTCATCCGGGATGACGGCCTGCGCTCGATTCGCCGCGCCTTCACCGCCGCCGAGCTGCGCGGGATCGTGCCGCCCGGCTGGCAGGTTCACGGTTCCAGGCCGTTCCGGAACGTGCTGCTCCTGGAGCGCGGGAACGCGCTGACCCGGGACGGCTGAGCATGGACGACATCCTCATCGTCGGCGCCGGCCCAGTGGGCCTGGCGATGGGCTGCTTCCTGGCGCAGGCGGGGCGGCGGGTGAGGGTCTTCGAGGCGCAGGAGGGCGAGGGAGCGCACTTCCGGGCCATAGGGATCCACCCGCCCGCGCTGGAGGTCCTGGCGCAAATCGGTGTGGCGCACGAGCTGGTCGAGTGCGGCATGCCCATCGAGCGGGCCCGCGTCTACGAGGAGGGCCGGCTTCTGGGGGCGCTCACCTTCGAGTCGTGCCCGGGGCCCTACCGGTTCGTGCTGACCGTGCCGCAGCCGGCGACCGAACGGGTCTTGCGGGCCAGGCTGGAGGAGCTCGCCCCGGGGAGCTTGCGTACCGGCAGTCGCGTGACCGGGGTGCGGGCGGGCCCGGACGGCGTGACACTGCAGTTTGCCGACGGCCGGGAGGTGTCGGGCGGCTTCGTGGTGGGCGCCGACGGGCGGCGCAGCACCGTGCGGGAGGCGGTGGGCGTCGGCTACACGGGCGGGGCGCACGACCACCACTACGTGATGGCCGACATGGAGGAGGCCCAGAGCGGCGGCCCGGCCCCCTTCGGCGGGCAGCGGCTGGGTACCGACGCCGCCATCATCCTCTCCCGGGCGGGGGTCGTCGAGGCGTTTCCCCTGCCGGGGGGCCGCAGGCGCTGGGTGGCGCGTACTCCGGGCAGGGTGGCGGAGGATGTTCTGCCTGAGTTGCAACGGGCGGTGGCCCAGCGGAGCGGGGTGCGGCTGGCGGGGGAGGTCGTGGCTTGCTCGGCCTTTACCGCCGAATCCCGCCAGGCGCGGCGCATGCTGGGTGACGGGTGGGCGCTGGTTGGGGATGCGGCCCACGTCGTCTCGCCCATCGGGGGTCAGGGCATGAACCTGGGACTGCTGGGTGTGCCTGCGGTGGGGAAGGCGCTGCTCGCCGGCGCGTTGCCGGGCGGTGCGGGCAGGCTGCGCCGGCGGGCGGCTGCGGCTTCGCGCCGGGCGCTGCTCAACATGGCGCTGGGCAGCGCGGGCTTCCCGCCGCTCCTGCGCTCCCTCGCGGTGCGGTCAGTGCTTTCGCGCCCGCTCCGCGCCCGGGCCGCGCGCTACTTCACGATGAGGGGACTGCCGTGACGGGCGGATTCCTGCGCCACCCCTACGTCGTGCACCTGCGGCTGGGCTTCAACCTGCGGCTCACGCCCATCTTCCTGTGGGGTGTCCTGCTCGCCGGCGGCCGGCTCGACGATCCCCGGTCGTGGCTGGCCTTCGTGGCGCTGCACGTCTTCCTCTACGGCGGCACGACCGCGTTCAACTCCTACTACGACCGGGACGAGGGGCCGGTTGGTGGCCTGTTTGCTCCGCCGGCCGTGGAGGAGGGGCTCCTGCGCTTCTCGCTCCTCTTCCAGGCCCTGGGGGCAGTGCCCGCCGCACTGGTGGGCGGCCCCTTCCTGGCCGCCTTCCTGCTGCTCTTCCTGATCTTCACGGCCTACTCCCACCCGGCGGTGCGCCTCAAGGCGAACCCGGGCCTGGCGATCCTTACCATCGCGGCGGGGCAGGGCGGCCTGGGGTTCGCGCTGGGCTGGCTGGCGGTGGCGCCACCGGCCGGTCTGCTGCAGCCGGTGGCGCTGCTGGGCGCGCTGTGCACGGCCCTGGTCGTCACCGGTCTGTACCTGGTGACGCAAAGCTACCAGGTGGCAGAGGACGCCGGGCGCGGCGACCTCACCCTCCCCGTCCTGCTCGGTGTGCGCGGGGCCCTGCTGCTCGCGCAGGTGCCCCTCGTCCTGGGTGGCGCCCTGCTGGTCGCGTGGAGTTACCGGGAGGCGGCGCCGGTGGCCACCCTGTTGCTGGTCGTTTTCTTCCTGTGCCTCGCGGTGTGGCTGAACCGCTGGGCGGTGGCCGCGCCCGCCTGGGACACCCGCCGCAACTTCCATGCGGCCATGAGGTTCAGCTCGGTTGCCTCGGCCGGCCTGACGATCTACCTGCTCCTGCAGCTCGTGTGAGGTGGGCAAAAGCCCGATGCTTCTGGGCCATACTCCCTTGCGCCGGAACACCCTGGCCCTTACTATTTAAGGTACGTGCTGGTTTCAGTTTTCGGGGCGCGCTTAGGAGGAGATCATGAACGCCGAACGCCAGAAGGCACTGGACGTAACGCTTCAGAACATAGAGCGTCAGTTTGGTAAGGGCGCGATCATGCGGTTGGGTGATGAGGGTGTTGATC
>CALKAI010000161.1 GCA_937983275.1 uncultured Trueperaceae bacterium
GCGCGCGGTTGGTTCGGGTTCAGTGGCTCCTGCTGGGCAGGGGCGTTATCATTGCGTTGACCGGGGCGGCTGTCCATGGCCCTAGGTATGAGACTTGGGCTGCCGGGGTGGGGTCGTGGGCCACCAGAGCTACACACGGCTCCATTGCCTGACACTTCCATGACACATTCCGACCGGGGGCTGGCGATAATTGCCCGCGCTGAGGGGGCCGCAGCGTCAGGAAACCTGGCCTGCAAATTGTCAACTGAAGGAGTTGATCAAGTGTTTCGTGTACTCCTAGTCTCACTTCTGTTGCTGGCGAGTTCGCTGTCGTTCGCGCAGGACGAGGAGCGGCGCATCATCTCACTGAACGGCGATGCGACCGAGATCCTCTTCGCGCTGGGCGCGGGCGACCAGCTCGTCGCCGTCGACGCCAGCTCCAACTACCCGGAGGAGGCGACCGAGCTGCCTAACCTGGGCTACCAGGGGAACCTCTCCGTCGAGGCGCTGCTGGGCTACGAGCCCACTCATGTGATCGCCACGGAAGAGGCAGAGCCAAGCTTCGTCCTCGAACAGCTCGCCGACGTGGGCGTAGAGGTCGTGAAGATCGCGACCCAGCCGTCGCTCGAGACGCCGGTGCAGAACATCCGTCAGATGGCCGCGCTGGTAGACAGGGAAGAGCTGGGCGAGGAGCTGGCCGTAGAGGTTGAGGAGAAGATCGAGGCGGCGGTCGCACGGGGCGAGGAGCTCGAGTACGAGCCGCGCGTGATGTTCCTCTACCTGGGTGCGCGCAACATGCAGTTCGCCGGTGGTGCCGAGTCAACCTCCAACGTGATGATCGAGGCGGCAGGCGGCATCGATGCTGGGGCCGAGATTGGCCTGGTCGGCACCGTACCCATCACCGCCGAGGCGCTGGTGGCCTCGCAGCCTGACGTGCTCATCGTTACCGACCGCGGCATCAACCAGCTGGGCGGCATCGAGGGCGTTCTCGAGCTGCCGGGCATCCGGCAAACGCCGGCCGGCATGAACGAGCACATCATCGTGTTCGAGGACCTCTACTTCCTGGGCATGGGACCGCGCACGGGTGACGCACTCACCGATCTCGTCGAGCAGCTGCACGACCTTCAGTAGGCCACAGCCGGCCTGAGGGAGCGCCCGCCCATTGACCAGCAGCCCGGGAGTCTCACGCGCAGTCGTCACGACCGCCTTCGTCGTAATCGTGACGTTCGTGCTGGTGCAGGTGACCTGGTGGCTGGTCTTTCAGGACCGCTACCTGACTGAGGTAACGGAGGAGCGCCTCCACTCCTGGGAGGCCGACGCCACAAGCAGCAACGAACTGCTGCGGCTGGCCCTGGATGGACCGGGGCCAGCCGCAGCCGATCCTGGGGCAGGCGAGGCGGCCCCGCCGCTCGTCGACGACCTGCTGGACCGCTACCCGCACCTGACCTGGACCGGCACCGCCTTCGAGGTGGACCGGGAGGCGCGCGACGAGTTCGTGAGCCAGCAGCGAAGCTACTGGCGCATGTTCTTCTTCGAGGCCCCCTTCTTCGCGCTGGTGGTGCTCCTCGCCCTGCTGCTGATAGGCAGAGGCCTGCGTGCCGAACGCGAACTCAAAGCCCTCCAGCAGAACTTCATAAGCGCCGTCACGCACGAGTTCAACACGCCCATCAGCACGCTGCGGCTGCTCATCGAGTCGGCCCAGCTGCGGCGACTGCCGCGCGAGAAGTGGGACGAGAACCTGCGGCGCATGGCCAGCGAGTTGGGGCGCCTGGAACGGCTCTCGGTCCAGGTGCTCACCACCATGCGCCTTCAGCAGGGCACGCCGGTACCCCTGGAGCGCTTCGACCTGAACGTCCTGGTGGGCCGGCTGCTCGAGCGGATGAGCCAGGCAGCCCACACCCGCGGCGCCGAGATCCGCTTCGTGCCCGCAGAGGGGGACGTGCCTGTCTCGGCCGAACGTGAATCCGTCGAACTGATCCTCAACAACCTGGTGGAGAACGCGATCAAGTACACGCCCGGCTCCCGCAAGCCGGTAACCGTACGGGTCGAGCGGGACGGCGATCTCGCGCTGCTCCACGTCGAGGACGAGGGGCAGGGCCTGAAGCCCGGCGAGGAGCGCAAGATCTTCGCCCGCTTCTACCGCTCCGGTGACGAGATGACCCGCCGCTCTGCGGGGGTTGGCCTGGGCCTCTACCTGGTGAAGAACGCCGCCGAGGCGATGAACGGCTGGGTGCGGGCAAGCAACCGCGACGACCGCCGGGGCGCCCGCTTCACCGTGGTGCTGCCGCTCAGGGTGGCGGGCGGCACCGAGGAGCAGCTCCTCCTGGAAGAGTCGCGGTGACTGCTCCCGGGCGCCGCGCACGCATCCTCATAGTCGAAGATGAACCGGTACTGGCCGAGCTGATCGTCGAGAACCTCGACAGCGAAGGCTACGAGGCTGTCGCCGTCAGTGACGGCATCCGCGCTGCCCGCGAGTGGCAGCGCTGGCGGCCCGACCTGGTGGTCCTCGACGTGATGCTGCCCGGCGAGAACGGCTTCGACCTGTGCTCGCGCATGCGCCGGGCGGGGGACCAGACACCGGTGCTGTTTCTCAGTGCCCGCGGCGACCCGAACGACCGGGTACGCGGCCTGAAGGTAGGCGGCGACGACTACCTGCCCAAGCCGTTCCACCTGCCCGAGTTCCTGCTGCGCATCAGCAACCTGTTGCGACGCAAGGGCTGGGGGGCAGAGGAAGCGCCGGAGACCATCAGCGTCGGACCGCACAGCGTGGACCTGCGCTCCTGGACGGCCCTGCTGGACGACGGGCGGCGCGAGACGCTGGGCGAGCGCGAGCTGGGCATCCTGCGGCTGCTGGCCAGCCGCCCCGGCGAGGTGGTGCGCCGCCAGGAGATCCTTGACAGCGTCTGGGGCGAGGACGCCTTCCCCTCCAGCCGCACCGTCGACAACTACGTGATGCGGCTGCGGAAGATCTTCGAGGAGGACTCGGCCAGCCCGCGCTACTTCCATACCGTCTGGGGGGCCGGTTACCGGTTCACGCCCGACGGGGAGGGCGCCGGCGGCTGAAAGGCCCACCTACATGCGCAGGGCGCGCATGTAGGTAACCCTCGTAAGCAGGTAGAAGGCGGCCTGCACCAGCCCGAAGAGGCCAACGACGAGCAGGCTGTACTCGAGGACGCTTTGCCCCATCATGTTGCCCAGGGTGTTCAGGGCGAAGAGGGAGTGGATGGCACCCACGAGGAAGGGCAGGAAGAAGATGAGCCACATCTGGCCGGAGACGACGGCGCGGGTCTCGGCCTGAGTTATTCCCAGCCGGCGAAGCGATCTGAACAGCTGCCGGTCCTCGGCGAGCTCGGTGAACAGCTTGAAGTAGATCATGCTGCCGGCGGCGATGAAGAAGAGCACCGAGACGAAGATGCCCACGAACATGGAGAGGCCCAGCACCTGGCGGATCTCGAGCAGCGCGCCACCGCGGTCGCCCACATAGGTGAAGGCCTCCGGGTCCACCAGCGCCGTGAGCTCCCGGTTGAGCTGGGTCGTACGGTTCGAGCCAGGCCAGTCCACCGCATAGAGGCGTACCCGGTCACCCGGTCTCGCGGCCGCGAGGGCATCCATCTGCTCATCCGGCAGTATCAGCCATGGTGCCGACCATGGCGTCGGGTTCACCAGCACCTGATCGAATGAGGCGATCACCTGCGAGTTCGCCAGCTCGGGCGTGGCTACTGTTATCGCGCTGGGGTCGGGCCCATCGGTGGTGACCTGCACCGAGTAGGGGCTAATCAGGAGGCTTTCGCCGTTCGCGAGCGATGGGAGTTCGTGTTCACCTTCCCTCGCGGGATCACGCCACTGGCTGCCCACGACGGGCGTACCCGTCCGTGCCACGATCGCCCGGTAGTCGCTTTCGCTCAGCGCCACGACGCTGATCTCCCGGGTGGTGTCACCTTCGCCGTCAAGCAGTTCGACGGTCACACCCTGAACATCGATGCGCACGGAGGGGGTTACGCCGTGCCCGGCCAGGATCTCCTCGATCTGCTCGGGAGCCGGGATGGGCGCTGTGGTGTCGACCGGCTGAGTGATCGAGTACGCCTGCGGCTGCAGCTCCACGATCGCGCGGGTGAAACCGGAGGAGACGATGTAGAGGGTGCCTGCGGCGCTGAGCACGACCGCGGAGAGTGTTGCGACGGAGGCCAGCAGCCGGGCGTTGTCCTTCATGCGGAACACCAGGCGGGAGATGACGAGGGTGCGCGTTCCGCTGAGGTAGAACCGCGGCCGCCGCTGCAGCCGGCGCAGCACGAAGACGCTCAGCTGGCCGAACAGCAGGTAGGTTCCGGCAACCACCATGCCGACGACCGGAAAGAAGGCTACGACCACTGCCACCGGTGGAATCGTTACCGCTATGAAGTAGCCGCCCCCGATGAGCAGTATCGAGAGGATCGTCAGGACTGGTGAGGCGCGCGGCAGGGCCTTCGGTTTGCGTGCGGCCCCCAGCAGGTCGATCACCTTCTGCCGGCCAACGCTGAAGGCGCTGAACAGCGTGATCACCTGGAAGAGGAGGAAGAACCCGGCGGCAGTTAAGGCCACCGCCTCGGGCACCACGACGAAGCGGATCGGAACCTCGGTCATGAGCACCCGCGAGATGCCCATGAGGAAGAGCTTCGAGAAGAGCAGGCCCAGGCCTATGCCCACCGAGATCGCCGCGACGGAGAGTATCGTGTTCTCCAGCCAGATGAGCCGCCGCAGTTGCCGTCGGCTCGTCCCCAGCAGGGAGAGCAGGCCGAACTCCTTGTGGCGGGCGCGCAGGAAGGAACCGCTCGAGTAGAGCACGAAGAAGAAGGAGAAGATGATGATCAGGAACTCGCAGACGATCATCGCTACACGCGCGTTTTCTCCGCCGTAGATGTAGCCGTTGGTCACGTCGGGGTGGAAGATGAACTGGGCGTACATGTAGAAGAGCAGCACGCTGAAGACGCTGCTCAGGAAGAATGCGGCGTACCGCTGGGCGCTGCCGCGAATGTTGCTGAGCGCAAGCTGCCGGAAGCTCACCTGAATGAGGCTCCCATCACGCCCAGCGTGTCGAGCAGTTGCTGGAAGAATGCCTGACGGTTGCTGCTGCTGTGCAGCTCCGTGAACGGCTTGCCGTCCCTGATGAAGAGCACCCGCGAGCAGTAGCTGGCCGCGTACGGATCGTGGGTGACCATGAGGAGGCTGGCGTCGAGCTTCGAGTTGAGTTCCCTGAAGGCGCTCATCACATCGTGTGCAGAGGCCGAATCCAGGTTGCCCGTGGGTTCGTCGGCCAGCAGAAGGGACGGCTGGTGGATGATGGCCCGGGCGATGGCGGCGCGCTGCTGCTGCCCGCCGGAGACCTCGTAGGGACGCCGGTCGAGGAGCTGCTCAATGCCCAGGGTGCGGGCGACTGCGCCCAACCTGGCCTTCATCTGCACGTGGCTCGTCCTGTCGAGGATGAGCGGCAGCAGGATGTTTTCGCGCAGGGAAAGCGTGTCGAGCAGGTTGAAGTCCTGGAAGACGAAGCCCAGCTCGCGGCGCCGGAACAGCGCCAGCTCGTCGTTCCGCTTGGCGGTCGGGTCAATGCCGTTGATCTGGAGGCTGCCCGAAGTGGGAGTGTCGATGGTGGCGAGTATGTTGAGCAGGGTCGTCTTGCCGCTGCCCGATGGTCCCATGATCCCGAGAAACTCCCCCTCGCGTACGGTCAGGTCGAAGCCGTCGAGTGCCGTATGGCTGGCCGAACCCTTCCCGCCGCCGTAAACCTTCGTCAGTTTCCGGGCTTCGAGGATCGTGTTCTTTTTTGGCCCTGCGCTGACTGTTCGTTCGTTCATTGCTGATCTCGTCTGTTGCATCTGGTTGCTCATCGCAGAGCAGCCTAGTTTGCCCGTTCGGGCCCTTGCCATCGATGTTTCTTACAGAGCCCGGGCATTTTCGCAACGAATCTTACAGGGTCGTCACATTCGCCAGAAAAGTGCCACTCAGGCCCGCTCCTCCAGCCGGTGCAGGCCGCGCGTCCGGAAGTGGATGGTGACTATCGTGCCCTTCCTCTCCTGCGAGCTGAGCTCCACCCTGTGGCCCAGCCGCGAGGCGACCTGATCGACCAGGTAGAGGCCCATGCCCGTGGACGCCTTCGTCGTGCGCCCGTTCTCGCCGGTGAAGAAGCGCTCGAACACCCTGGGCAGGTCGTGCTCCGGGATGCCGATGCCGTGGTCCTCTACGCTGAGTGTCGCGCCACTGCCGCGCCTGGTGACGGTCACCGTCACCGTCCCGCCACTCCCCTTTGCCGCAGAGTACTTGATCGCATTCGTAAGCAGCTGCCGCAGGATGAGCGCCAGCCACTTCGCATCCGACTCGATCTCGACCGGATCGTTCCCGGAGCCTTCGCCGCCGTCGACCTGTACCTGGGGGTAGACGCCGTTGCGGATCCAGGCGCGCTTCAGTTCATTCACTTCCTGCCGGGCCAGCTTCACCAGGTCCAGTCGCACCGGCCGCAGGTCGAGCTCGAATGAGTCGAGGCGCGCCTGGGCGAGCATGAGGTCGAGGCCTTCGGAGAGGGTGTCGAGTTCCTCTGCCCCGCTTTCCCAACGGCGCAGCTCCTCGCCCTGTGACGCCTCCTGCGCCTCCTGCGCCATCAGCTCCAGGACAGAGAGCGGAGTCTTCATGTGGTGCACCCAGTTATCCACGAAGGTGCGGTAGTGTTCGACGCGCGACTGGTAGTCGGCGAGCTGGGCGGCCTGCTGGCGGGTTTGCCTGTCGAGCAGGCGGCTCAGGTGCCGCTGCTCGTGGGTAACCGGTTCCGGGAGGGACGCGTTTCGCGGTGGCTCGTCGTCGTTCAGGCGTTCACGGACCGCCTCCCGGAACGGGCGCTGCCGCAGGTAGTCGAGGCCAAGAATTATCGCGGCCGCCACCAGAGCGAGCAGGAGTATGTAGAGGACGTCGACGGCGCGCAGGGCGGCGTAGCCAAGCTGGATTACGAGCAGGAGGAAGAGGAGTGCCGTCGCGAAGGCGAGCAGCAGCGGCAGCCGGTCGGCGAGGTAGTGGCGCAGGCTCACTCGGAGTTGCCTCCCTCGTCCAGGCTCAGCTTGTAACCCTCGCCCCGCAGAGTCTGGATTGCGTCGGGCAGCCGCAATCCCGCCAGCTTTCGCCTGAGGCGGTTCACGTTCACCGTCAGGGTGTTGTCGTCAACGAAGGCCGTGTCGCTCCAGAGCTTTTCGAGCAGCGCCTCGCGGCTCACCACCCGCCCGTTTGCAGCGAGCAGGGCGTCGAGCAGCAACCCCTCGTTGCGGCTAAGGGTCGTTCTGTCGCCGTTCGCCGCCAGCTCGAGCCTGCTCCGGTCCCAGAGGAGCGGGCCTGCGCTGACGCTCTGTGCCTCGACACTCGTGCCACCGGCATACTCCCCATAGGCCCTGCGCAGTACGCTCTTCACCTTCGCCGTCAGGACGTCGAGGTTGAACGGTTTGCTCAGGTAGTCATCGCCGCCGTTCTCGATGGCCAGCACCTGGTCCATCTCGCCCGAGCGGGCGGTCAGGAAGATGACGGGCACCTTCGACACGGTACGGATTTGCCGGCACCAGTAGTAGCCGTCGAAGCGCGGCAGGTTGATGTCGAGCAGTACCAGGTCGGGCCGGGCGCTCTGGAACTGCGCCTTGACGTTGGCGAAGTCGCTGGCCTGGGTAACCTCGTAGCCGTACTTTTCGAGGTGGGCACGGACTATCGCCGCGATCTTCGCGTCGTCCTCAACCAGGAAGATTCTGTACAAGCAAACCCCTTCGTTTTCGGTGGTGTCGCGCTCCCGCTACGAGACCGCCTTGAGGCCTATGACGCAGCCGATGATGCCGAGGAGCAGGGCGACGCGTATCAGGGATACCGGTTCAGCTCCCGTGGCCATCGCGTAGGCGACGGTGAGCGAGGCGCCTATCGCCGTCCAGATCGCGTACGCCGTTCCCGTGGGAATGCTGCGCATCGCGTAGGCGAGGCCAATCATGCTGATGACCATCGCCACGAGGAAGACCAGGGTGGGGCCGGCCTTGGTGAAGCCGTCGGAGCGGCCCAACGCCGTTGCCCAGACCGCTTCGAAGACGCCGGAGACTATCAGAACGAACCATGCCATAGATGACACCTCCACCGACGTCTTGTCTTTACCGGGTACGTCGCGCCTCGTCCGGTGATCCAGCGGATCAACCCGTCGATTCTAGCGTCCGCGCGGGCTCCCTGCTGTAGCGGCTTTTGCCCAGCCGGGGGAGGGGTGCGTGCGTTTTGACCGGATCGGGTTTCCTGAACGCCGTTCAGTTTTCGCGATCTGACGATTTTGCGACCTCCCACTCACCCTGGACATAATCCGACTACCTATAATAATTAGGCAATGGAGCAGCGACGCCAAATCGCCCGGCCCCCGGCCACCCGGCATGAGCAGCCCGGCGCGCTGCCAGCCGGCGCCCCTGCGCCCCGCACGAAGGCGCTGGACGCCCTCCTGTGCGTCCACTCCTACTACTCGCTGGGCAGCGGCACCGCCTCACCGCAGGCGCTCGTGCGCCGCGCCGCCGGCCTGGGCTACCGCTACCTCGCGCTCACCGACCACCTGAGCATCAGCGGCGCCGTCGACCTCTTCGAAGCTGCGCGCCAGCACGGCATCAAGGCGCTGGTCGGCGCCACAGTCCCCGTGCGCATCGAAGAGGAGGCGTTCCCGCTGGTCCTCATCGCCACCAGCCGGCGCGGCTACCGCAACCTCAACGAGCTCATCACCATGGCCATAGAACGGGCCCAGAAAGACCTGCCCCTCCCCGTCCTCCTCGCCAACCCCCACGACCTGGTGGTGCTGAGCGGCGACCGGCGCGGTTTCCCCACCACCTACCTCGCCCGGCGCCAGCTGCGACAACTCGAGCCGCTCCTGCGCGAGTTCGCCGGTGCCTTCCCGGGGCGCTTCTACCTGCAGCTCTATCACGAGCGGCGTCGCTGGGACTCCCGGCGCGCCCGCGTGCTGCGCCGGCTGGCGCACGGGCTGGGGCTGCCGGTGGTGGCCGCCCCGCCCGTCCGCTACCTGCTGCCGCAGGATTACCGCCTTCACGACGCGCTGGTGTGCGCCCGCAACGGCATCTCCGTGAGCCAGCCGCACCCGGAGCGGCCCCGCAACGCCGAGAGCTACCTGCCGGAGCCCGAGGAGGTCGGGGTCAGGCTGCCCTTCGCCGAGGCGGCCGAGAACGCCAACCGGCTCGCCCGCGAATGCCACTTCGAACTGCTGCCCGAGCGGATCGTGCCGCCGCGGGCGCAGGGCATCCCCGAGGGGATGAGCGCCGACAAGTGGCTGGAGGAGCGCTGCTACACGGCGCTGCTCGAGCGTTACCGGGGCGAGCGGCTGGCCCAGGCGCGCGTCAAGCTCGAGGAGGAGCTGGCGACAGTAAAAGCGCTCGACCTGGCCGAGTTCTTCCTCGTCGCCGCCGAAGTCACCGACTACTGCCGCGCGCACGGCATCCTCGCGGCGGGGCGCGGCTCGGCGGCGGCGAGCATCCTCTGCTACCTGCTGGGCGTCACCGCCGCCGACCCGATCGAGCACGACCTGCTCTTCGAACGTTTCCTGCACACCGGCAAGACCTCCATGCCCGACGTTGACATCGACATCTCCAGCGCCCGCCGCGACGAGGTGCTCGCGTGGGTGGAGGAGCGCTTCGGCGCGGCGACCGAGGCGATGGTGTGCAACAAGATCCGCTACCGGCTGCCGCTGGCGCTGCAGGACCTGGGGCGGGCGCTGGGCATCCCGCCCGAGCAGCGCAACGCGCTGACCAGCGCGCTGGGACGCGACTACCGCGGCCTCAGGCCGCCGCGCGTCGACGAGGCCCAGCCCGCCTTCGAGGAGGTGCTGGGCGACGCGCCCGTACGCGAGACCCTGCAGGGGCTGCTGCGCAACATGGAAGCCTCGCATGTGCGCCACCTGGCGCCGCACTCGGGCGGCGTGGTGCTCTCCCGCGAGCCGCTCTCCCACTACAGCCCTATCGAGCGCTCCAGCGGCGGCATCAAGATCATCCAGCTCGACAAGGATGACGCCGAGGCGATGGGCCTCATCAAGCTCGACCTGCTGGGCCTGCGCATGCTCAGCGCCCTCGAGCGGGCCCGCGAGGAGATATTCAGGCTGGAGGGGGAGTGGCTGGAGCTGGGTTCTCTGCCTGATGACGAGAGGGTCTGGGACCTGATCAGCTCCGGCGACACCATGGGCCTCTTCCAGGTGGAGAGCCCCTCGCAAATGCACACCTCGCGGGTGATGAAGGCGCGCACGCTGAAGGATCTCGCCCACCAGATCGCGCTCATTCGTCCCGGGCCCATCCAGTCGGGTACCGTGCATCCCTACCTGCGCCGCCGCCAGGGGCTCGAGCCCATTACCTACGCCCACCCCGCGCTGGAGCCCATCCTCGCGAAGTCGTACGGGGTGCTCCTCTTCCAGGAGGACGTGCTGCGCATCGCCGTGCACGTGGCCGGGATGAGCTGGACTCAGGCCGACCGCTTCCGCAAGAAGGTCTCCGGCTTCCGCGACCTCGAGGATATCGAGCCGGAGCGGGAACGGTTCATAGCCGGCGTGGTGGAAACGGTGGGGGCGACGCCCGAAGTGGCGGAGGAGATCTTCGAATCGATAAAGGCCTACCAGGGCTACGGTTTTGCCGAGAGCCACGCATGGGCGTTCGCCCTCCACTCGTATGCTTCAGGGTATCTGCGCATCCACTACCCGGCAGAGTTCCTGGCGGCGATCCTCACGGAGGAGCCGGGCATGTGGTCGCAGTCGTCGAAGCGGCAGGAGGGGCGCAACTGGGGCGTGCCCTTCCTCCCCTTCGACATAAACAGATCGGGCGTGCACTTCCGGGTGGAGCGGGTGAGGCATGGGCAGGCGGCGGGGCTCGACGCGCGCCGGGCGCCGCTGGGCAAGGCGATCCGGCCGCCGCTGGCCGCCGTGAGCGGCCTGAGCGTGGAGGTGGCCCGCGAGATCGTGGTGGAGCGGCTGCGGGCCGGGCCGTTCGGCTCGGTGGACGACCTCTACTCGCGGCTCGAGCTGCCCCGTGAGACGCTGGAGGCGCTCGTTCGCGCCGGGGCGCTGGATGAGCTGTGCTCCAGGCGGGAGGCGCTCTACCGCCTGGGGGTGCTCGCGCGCGCCTTGCCAAGTGGCAACAAACCGCTCCTCTCGCCGGTGGTGGAGCCGCCGCCGTTGCGCAAGCTGCCGGTGCAGGAGCGGTTCGTGTGGGAGTTCGACACGGCGCGGTTCAGCGCCCTGGAGTTGCACCCGCTCGACTTTGTGCGCGACCGGTTGCGGGAGCTGGACGCGACTCCGCTGCTGCGCCTGAAGCGCGCCGGGCACGGCTGGCAGGTGCGCACAGCCGGGTTGGTGGTGGGGAAGCAGAAGCCGCCCACCGCCAAGGGGCACGCCTTCTTCGTGCTCGAGGATGGGCCCACGCGCATCCAGCTGGTCATCCCGCCGGACGTGTGGGAGGCGCGCCGCGAGGTCTTGCGCGATGCGGCGGCGCTCGTGGTGGACGGGGTCATGGAGGCGCGCGGCGACGCCCGGCCTACGCTGAAGGCGCGCGATGTTTACCCATTGGGCGTGCCCGCGCGCAGCCGGGGGTACCACTTCGGCTAGTGCCAGGCGGCGGCCCGCTCAGACGAGCGGAGCCTTGGCTGCTGGGGGCGAACCTTTCGTACGCCTGCCCGGCGCCAGGGGCCGGATCGCGGCCCGGACCTGTGCCGGCAGGTGGCCGGGGTCCGGCAGCCACAGCAGGGGGAGTGCGGGCAGGTCGTCTCTGGCGCCCGGGGCAAAGCCCGCACCGGCGGGCAGGACCCGCAGTCCCAGGTTGCCGCCCCACACCAGGAAGCCCGCGCGGCTGCCGCTGCTCGCGTAAGCGACGTGAACCTTGCTGGGGCCGCCGCCGTAGAAGTCGCTCCAGCCGATCAGGTCGGGACCCTCGAGGCCCAGTTCTGCGTGGCCGGTCAGCGTGAGCCGCTCGCCCGACCACCGCTTCCCGAAGAGCGTGGCCGACATGAGTCCCACTCCCGGACAGCGATCACCTGGTTTTACATGAAGGCACACGACCGTCATGCCTGCGCACCTCCCGGCGCTGGAAGGAAGAGATGGGCTGGTTGTGGTGGTTGCGTCCCGCTGCTGCCACGCACCTGGCAGGAGAGCCTGAAAGTTCCTGGTGGCGTTGAGTTTAGCACGCACCTCCGGCGAGTCCAGAACCCGCCAGCGGGCGTTCAGGGAAGCCGCTGTGGGACGAGCCAAAGAGCTGACCGGTGGCGCTGCAGACACGATACTGCAGCACGGTAAACAGGTACACAGCACCTAGGGTGCGATGAACGATTCGAGATGCCGGGCTATTTCGCTCACGAGAGTGGCGACGGGCCTGGCGGCATCAACCACCAGCACGTTTTCGCCGCGCGGCTCTTCGAGCGCCGCGAACTGGCTGGCTATGATCTCCCGTCCTGCGAAATGTCCGCGCCGCGCCGCCACGCGTTCCCCCAGCAGCTCGGGCGCACCGCGCAGGTAGACGAACAGCAGCGAGGCACCGCTGCCCGCCAGCTGCCGCCGGTACGACTCCTTGAGGGCGCTACAGGCGAGCACCAGCCGGCTGCCCCGCCGGGCATGGCTGGCGATGAGGTTGGTCAGGGTTTCCAGCCAGGGGACCCGGTCGAGGTCCGTGAGGGGTGTGCCGGCAGCGATCTTCCGGATGTTCTGGGGCGGGTGGTAGGCGTCACCATCCTCGAACGCCCAGCCCAGGTGGCGGGCGAGTTGCGCGCCCACCGTCGACTTGCCCGATCCGGATACTCCCATGATTACAACTGCATCTACGGCCGTCACCGGCCCGCCTCGCCGGCGAAATGCGACGACCTGCTCGAAAGCTCGGTCCACTTAAACGGCGAGGCCAAGGACTTTTCGCCTTGGCCTTGGCATGAAGGGCGATCCCCGCTGAATCGCCTGCGCTTCAACCACTGTTGGTAGTTGCGTCTCCGCACCCCGGT
Organism: uncultured Trueperaceae bacterium; assembly: GCA_937983275.1. Lineage (GTDB taxonomy): Bacteria > Deinococcota > Deinococci > Deinococcales > Trueperaceae > CALKAI01. The sequence continues at coordinate 12,970 of CALKAI010000161.1, forward strand.
TGCCCCCCGGTTAGTTCAAAGAATACGCGTCTTTTGCCGACCTTCACAGAGCCTTAAGTTGCCAGTTTTGGTGACAGTTGTATCTACGACACTTCGGGGTCATGTGTCGCAGGTGGCTCGCTGTCGCTGGGCCGCAGGTCATCGGCCGGCGAGCCGAAGGAGCGCACCTGCACATGGGCGGGCGAGCTGTAGTTGCGCCGCAGCCAGCGGCTCAGGCCGTCCAGTCCGGGGAAGAGTGTGCGCTCGTTGATGTTCGCCTGGTCGAGCTTGTCGCGCACCTCCCACTTGAGGCGGGCCGGCACGATGATGCGCTTCCACATTTGGGGATGGTTCACCAGCCAGGAGTCCGGGCCCGAACGCGGATCGCCGTAGACGGAGAAGAGGGCGTACTGGTTGACGATCCTCGGATCGACAGCCGGCGGCTCGAAGAAGAGCAGCACCGGCTCGTCCTCCCCGAGCGCGTCGAAGTCGGCGAGGGTGGGTGCCAGCTGGGCGAGCATGTCGGCTGTGAACACGGCACTGCCCTCGCGCTCCAGCTCGCTCTTCAGGCCGCCGGGCAGCAGCGTGTGGACGGCGTTGTAGTCGACCGCCCAGACCTCGCCGTCCTCCTCCATGAAGGGCAGGTGGGCGGTGACGAAGTGGAGCGCCACGAACGGCGAGAACGTCCAGTCGTGGAGGCGGGTGGGCAGGCCGTGATGCTGGCCCAGCGCCAGCCAGTGCCAGGTGTCGTCCTGACGCACCGCGTCCCGCTGGGAGTATTTGCGGAAGTTGCGCACCAGGTGCGGTTCCAGACGGTCGAATGGCCCACCGAGCGTCATCAGCGAGGTCGACAGCCCTCCGCCCGCGACCGCCTCCCCGTGAAAGGCGTAGGGGGAGCGGTGGCGGGCCAGCCTGGGGTCCCAGGCGTCCTCGAAAAGCAGCTCCTGGAGGTGTGTCCAACTTTCGGCGCGTACTACCTGCTCTTGGGCCATGCTGCCAATTATGCCGCGACCCCCGGGGCCTTCGCCTGGTGGCGGTTAGCCGTTGACAGGTTCTCCGCCGTTCGGGTGGATCGTCTGGCCGCTGATGTAGCTGCTGTCGCTGGACGCCAGGAACACGTACGCGGGCGCCACCTCCTCGGGCTGGCCCAGCCTGCCCAGCGGCTGGTCCTGGCCGAACTGCCCGACCTTCTCCTCATCGAACGACGACGGAATGAGCGGCGTCCAGATGGGGCCCGGGGCGACGGCGTTGACGCGGATGCCCTTCTGGGCCAGGCTCGCCGCCATCGAGCGGGTGAAGGCCAGGATGGCGCCCTTGGTGGCCGAGTAATCAATGAGCGTCGGGTTGCCCCGGTACGCCGTCACCGAGGTGGTATTGATGATCGCGCTCCCCTCGCCCAAGTGATCCAGGGCCGCCTGGGTGAGGTAGAACATCGAATAGACGTTCGTGCGGAAGGTCTTCTCGAGCTGCTGCGGCGAAATCTCGCGCAGGTCGTCCACCGGGTACTGGACCGCGGCGTTGTTGACCAGGATGTCCAGCTGCCCGAACTCGGCGATCGTGCGTTCCACGATCTCGCGGCAGTGGGCCTCGTCCCCCACGTCGCCCGCCAGGAGCAGGCAGGAGCGGCCCTCCTCCTCGACCTGCCGCTTCGTCTCCTGGGCGTCCTCATGCTCATCCAGGTAGGAGACGGCCACGTTCGCCCCCTCCTTCGCGAAGTAGATGGCGACCGAACGGCCAATGCCCGAATCTCCGCCCGTGATGAGCGCGACCTTGCCCTCCAGCTTGCCGCCCGGCCGGTACTCCGGGGACTCGTGGAGCGGCTCGGGCGTCATCTTCCCGACCGTGCCCGGCTGCTTCTCCTGATGCTGGCCCGGTACCTCATCGGGCCGCTGCTCCTCGCGTTTCAGCTCATCATCCCTGCTGTCGTTGCTCATCGCTAACCCCCTTGGGAACAAGGATCCAGCGCGAGGCGGCCGGCCGCTGCAACTCCCGACACGGTGAGCGGCGCCGACACCTGCCGCCCGGCCGGGAGGAAGTAGAGTGAACGCGCCGTTCCCGGCCGCGCCCCGGGCAGTGGCGGCCTGGCTCATGACGGGCCGGCAAGGGGCGGGCGGCGGAGTGGCAGGGGGGCGAATGACAAGACAGGAGAGCATCCGCGATATCGCGCGGGATGAGTTCGGTTATGAAGAGCTGCGGCCGGGCCAGGAGCGGGCGGCTCGAGTTCCTGTTCCTCGCGCCCGAACAGCTGGCCCGCCGGGAGACTCTGCGGCAGCTGGCCCGGGCCAGGCCATCCCTCTTCGTGGTGGACGAGGCGCACTGCGTGGCCGAGTGGGGTCACGACTTCCGGCCGGAGTACCTGCAGCTGGGCAAGGCCATCCAGGCCCTGGACCGGCCGCGGCTGCTGGCGCTCACGGCCACCGCGGCAGCGCCGGTCAGGGAGGAGATCATCAGCAGGCTGGGCATGCGCGATCCGAAGGTGATCATCCAGGGCTTCGACCGTCCCAATCTCGACCTGGCCGTGGAGCAGCTGAGCTCGGACAACCAGAAGGACGAGCGGCTGCTGGAACTCATGGAGGAGCTCGAGCGGCCCGGCATCGTCTACGTGGCGACCAGGGCGCATGCGGATGAGGAGGCGCAGCTGTTGAGAGAGAGGGGGTTCCTGGCCTCCGCCTACCACGCCGGTCACCCGAAGGAGACCCGCGAGGAGGTGCAGCGCGCCTTCATGGACGACGAGCTGCCCGTCATCGTCGCGACCACCGCCTTCGGGATGGGGGTGGACAAGCCGCGCGTGGCTTTCGTCGTCCACTACGACGTGCCCGGCAGCCTCGACTCGTACTACCAGCAGATAGGCAGAGCAGGACGTGACGGCACCCCCGCCCGCGCCATCCTCCTCTACCACCCGTCCGACCTGGGCCTGCAGCGCTTCCTGGTGGGTGGCGCCGCAGTGGACGTGGCGGCGCACGAGCGGATCGCGACGCTACTCGCCCAGCTGGCCGAGCCGGTCGACCAGCACGAGCTGAAGTCGCAGGCTGGCTACAGCGCCTCCAGACTGCAGACGATCATCAACCACCTGCAGGAGGTGCGTGCCATCAACGTCCGCAAGGACGGCAAGGTGCGCTACCGGAAGCGCGGGCCCGCGCCAGAGGAGGCTGCCCAGGAGGCGCAGCGGCTCCAGGAGGCGCGCAAGGAGTTCGAGCGGTCGCGGGCGCACATGATGGGCGCCTACGCCACCGGCGACGGCTGCCGCCGGGAAAGGCTGCTCGCCTACTTTGGCGAGGAGTACGAGGCGCCCTGCGGCAAGTGCGACCGCTGCCGGGCAGGCCGGGGCGTCACCGACACGGGCGAACAACCGTTCGCGGTGGGCAGCAGGGTTGCCCACGAGAGCCTGGGCGACGGCCAGGTGGTGCGTTACGAGGAGGGGAAGGTCGTGATCCTCTTCGATGAGATCGGCTACCAGGAGCTGGACCTGGAGACGGTGGCGCAGCGCAATCTGTTGCAGCAGGCCTGATCGGGCCGTCTGGGAGTCGGGCCTGAGGCCACGCGGGTGTCGCGGGGATCTCCGGAGGGCCGAACGGGTACGAAGGGTGCTCATAATCCCGCCTGGGATGAGAAAAGCACTGACCGGAGTTACAGAATGGTCGGCCGTGCCTATTTACGCTCAGGGTGTGCGAAAGCATGACACAGGGGGGTATTGAATGAGCATTCAAAGGAAACTGGGTACAGGTATTCTCGCCCTTCTCCTCGCAGGCTACGGAATCGGTTTTGCGCAGGATGAGCAGCAGGGGCAGGATGCCGCACAGCAGGAACAGCAGAGCCAGGAGCAGGCCGCCCAGGAGCGTCCCTCCTTTGGCCAGATTCAGGTGGGTGACGCTCAGCCCGTAGAAACCGAGACCGATACCGTCGAGGTGGAGGTGGAGACCGGAACCATCGTCTTCACCGGTCAAACGCCGGACGATCAGCACCCGAACATCGACCTCGTTGGCCCCGACGGCTACTACGAGAGCTTCGAGGTGGGCGACGATGCCGACGAGGAGCGGGTAGTTGAAGGCCTGCTGCCGGGCATCTACTCGGTCGCCGCGACCGATAACGACCTGCAGGTGGCGCACACGCTCGTCGAGGTGGTGGCCGGTCAGGCGGTGCACGTCAACGTGGCGCTCGACCAGTTCGCGCAGGATTACGAGCCGGGCACCTTCCGTGCGCCTGCACCGGTAGCCGCCGGTGATCCGGCCTTCGAGGGCGAGCAGACTGCCGAAGGCGACGCCAACGCGCAGACCGGCGAGGTTGCCGGTGGCGCCCAGGGCGAGCCCGCGGCCGCTCCGGTCTACCCGGCCGGCGCCTACGACACCCGCGTGGAGCAGCTGGAGGGCGTCGACACGGGTGAGATTGTCGTCAATGCCAACGCCGAGGAGGACGTCCGCTTCGTCGTAACCGGCCCCAACGCCTACTCGAACGAGTTCAGCGGTGAGAACACCCTCTCGGACCTCGCGCCCGGCATCTACGTGATCGCCGCAACCGCCGAGGGGCACGAGGTTGCCACCTCCCTGATCGAGGTGCAGGCCACCACGCGTACCATCACCGTTCCGGCAACGTCGGTCAGCACCGACGTCGAAGAGGTAGAGGGTGGCGGCGGTGCCGAGCAGCCCGAGACGCAGGAAACCCAGGAGACCCAGCCTGAGGAGCAGCCTGCCGAGGAGCAGC
>CALKAI010000162.1 GCA_937983275.1 uncultured Trueperaceae bacterium
GCGGCAAGGGCCTCCTGCAGGCCCAGCGCGTGGCCGGAGCCCGCAAGGAGCAGGAGGGTGAGCAGGGTCAGTCGTCTCATCTGAGTGCCTCCGAGAGGGGGATTCCGTAAAACTCGTAGAAGGCCAGGGTGTTCTGCACCACCTGCTGCCGGGCCTGCGAGAAGTTGAGGTGCGCCTGGGTGAGTTCCAGCGCCGTGGACTGGACTTCGAGCGGGACGCCCAGGCCGGCGTCGAGCTGCGCCTGTGCCTCATCAAGCGCCAGGGTGGCGTTGTGCAGCCGTACCCTGGCTACCTGTTCGGCGCGGATGCTCTCCTCGAGGCTGGCGACCAGCGAGTCGAACTCGAGTTGCGCCCCCTGGAGTGCCGCCTCGTAGGCGCTCTGGGCGGCCTGGGCCTGCAGTTCGGCCGCTCGCAGTTCGCTCTGCGCGCCCGCGGAAAGGCTCACCGAGACGCCGATCTGGAAACTGCCTTGCACCGGGTTTTCTGGAATATCAGCATCGGCAAAGCGGCGATTGTCAGGAAGTTGAGGCTCCTGTGACGGGTAGACCGGTCCCAGCTGCGGCTGGAAGTTGTAGGAGACGCTGGGCTGCAGCGTGCGCGACTCGATCGAGAAGTCCACGGTCGCCTCCTCGCTCACGTTCAGCGAGTAGCCGGCCTGGACGACGGGCTGCATGTTGCGCCGGGCGCCACGCGGGCCCAGTTGCGCCTGCAGCGCCTGGATTCGCGAGCGCTGCACGCTTAGCGGCGTACCCACCGGAACGGGCAGAGCGAGACCGTCAAGCTCGGGCACGGCCGTATCCCCCACGAGCGAGTGCAACGACGAACGGGAGAGCTGCAGGTTCGCCTGGGCGTTGGCCAGGGCCGCCTGGGCTTCGATTAGGCCAGCCTGTGCCTCCCGTACGTCCCGCTCCGTCGCGGCACCCCGTTCGAAGCGGGTGTAGGCCACCTCCAGCGCCTCTTCGGAAAGTTCGAGCGCCTGCCCGGCCAGCTCCACACCCTGGGCAGCCAGCGCCTGGGAGAGGGCGAGCGACAGGGCCTGGGCTTCGAGCCCGGTGAGACTCTCGAGGTAATCGAGGCGCGCCAGCTGCAGCGCGAACTGCCGCTGATCGGCAAGGTCGGCGATGTCGCCGAAGGGGAACGGCCGGAAGGTGAGCGACGCGTTGATAATCGCCCCGTCGGTGACGAAGCCAGTCGGCAGAGTGGGGTCGACCCCCGGTGATTGCGAAACGTAGTCGATGAGCTCGAGAAAATCGCTGTCGACGTCGAGCGAGGTGTAGGCCCCGGTGAGATCGAACTGTATGGGGTCGAAGGCGGCGTCGAGCTGATGCCGGGCGGCCTGCAGGGCGGCCTGGGCGGCCTGCACGCCCGGGTGAGCGGCAACTGACTGGAGGAACCCGTGCAGTGCGTCCCGGTCCTGGGGGGTGCCTGTTCCCGCCTCCTGCTCCTGGGCGAGCACGCCAACGCCCGCGAGCAGCAGCACGGCGACCGCAAACCCGGTGGCGACGCTTCGCCGCCAGGATTGGTACCGTGGTGTCCGTCGTCCAATTGCCATGCTCTACCTCCACCCGGCCAGCGCGGGTTTGCGTCCGGTACTGCCACGCTGCTGTGGGTGGCGCGTCCGCTGCTCTTCAGTCCGCAGCTCGGGCGGGATGCCCGGCACGGAATATACGCAACACAGTGTCTCAAAACGCGGGGGTGTGCGCAATAACTTCCGTTGCGAAAGCCTGCTTGCAGCGTAACTGCGGCGCCACAGGTTGGGGACCCATGGCGCCGCAATCACGCTGAACCTTTCCCGCCCGGAACGGTCAGCCCTCCAGCCCCTCCCGGAGGAGTTCATTGACGACCTGCGGGTTCGCCCGGCCGCCCGTCTCGCGCATGACCTGCCCCACGAAGAAACCGAGCAGCCCTTTCTTGCCGTCCCGGTAGGAGCGCACCTCCTCCTCGTTCGCGGCGATCACCTGGGCCACCACCCCGCGCAGGCTGTCCTCGTCACTGATTTGCCGCAGGCCCCGCTCGTCCACTATCTCTTCCGGCCCCTTGCCGCTCGCCAGCATCTCGACCAGGACCTCCTTCGCGATGCGGTGGGAGATCGTGCCGGCCGCAACCAGGCCTACCAGCTGCGCGAGGCCCTGCGGAGAAACCTGCAGGTCCTGGGGGCGCTCGCCCTTCGCCTCGCCCCGCAGCTCGTTCACCACCCAGGAGGCGGTCAGTTGCGGGTTGTCAGAGTGCCGCGCTGTCGCATCGAAGAAGTCGCCCCACGCCTCCTCCGAGGCGAGCAGCACCGCCTGAGCCAGGTCGAGTTCAAGCGTCTCGCGGTACTGCTTGTAGCGCGATTTCTGGGCCGGGGTGAGCTGCGAGACCGGATCGACGGCCGGTTCCTCGCGGGACGCCGCGGCGGCCGCCCGCTCCCGCCTGGCGCCCGCCTTCGCCCCGCCGTCCCCGGTCGCCTGCTGTGTCGCGCGGCCCCAGGTGTCCTTGAGGGTGACTATGCGGTTGTAGACTAGCGCGTCGGCGGTTGAATCCTCGGGGTCCTGCCAGAAGTAGCCGAGCCGCTCGAACTGGTAGCGCTCCCCCGGCTCCTCGCCGGCAATGGCGGGCTCCACGAAGCCGTCCGCTTCGACCAGCGAGTCCTTGTTGATGCGCTCCAGGAAGCTGCCTCCCCCCTCATCCGGGTCGGGGGTGAGGAACAGCCGGTCGTAGAGGCGAAAACGCGCCGGCACGGCGTGGCGGGCGCTAAGCCAGTGGATGGTGCCCTTCACCTTGCGGCCCGCCGGGGCGCTGCCCAGCGTGTCCAGGTCGACGGAGCAACGCAGCTCAGTGACCTTGCCGTTCTCATCCCTGACAACCTCGTCGCAACGCATGACGTAGCCGTGGCGCAGGCGCACCTCCTCACCGGGCGCCAGGCGGCGCCAGCCCTTGGGCGGCGCTTCGCTGAAGTCGCTGCGCTCGATATAGAGACGGGCAGAGAACGGCAGCCGCCGCGACCCCTCCCTCGGCACGTCGTGCGGCCAGTAGCTGGCCTCCAGCTCCTCCTCGTGGTCAGCGGGCAGGTTGGTGATGGTCACCGGCAGGGGGTCCACGACTGCGAGCACCCGCCGCGCCTCCTGATTGAGGTCGTCGCGGATGGAGTGCTCGAGCAGGGCGATGTCGCTGCGGCTCTCGGTACGGGTCACGCCCACCCGGTTCACGAAGTCGCGCAGGGCGGTTGGCCGCACTCCGCGGCGGCGCAGCGCCGCGATGGTGGGCATGCGCGGATCGTCCCAGCCGTGCACGTGACCGCCGTTGACGAGCTCGATGAGGCGCCGCTTGCTCAGCACGGTGTATTCGAGGTTGAGGCGGGCGAACTCGTACTGGTGGGGCCTGGGCTCCTCCATGAGGTGATCAAGCAGCCAGTCGTAGACCTCCCGGTTGTTGTCGAACTCCAGGGTGCACAGGCTGTGGGTGATGTTCTCGATCGCGTCGGAGAGCGGGTGGGCGAAGTCGTACATGGGGTAGATGGGCCACTCGTTTCCGGTGCGGTAGTGGCTGGCGTGGCGGATCCGGTAGAGCAGGGGGTCGCGCATGATCATGTTCTTCGAGCTCATGTCGATCTTCGCCCTCAGCACGTGCGAGCCGTCGGGGAACTCGCCGGCGCGCATGCGCTTGAAGAGGTCCAGGTTCTCCGTTACCGGGCGGTCCCGGTAGGGGCTGTTGCGTCCCGGCTCGGTGACCGTGCCACGGTACTCGCGAATCTCCTCCTCAGAGAGGCTGTCCACGTAGGCCAGGCCGCGCTCGATGAGCTGCAGGGCCAGCTCGTACAGCCTCTCGAAGTAGTCGGAGGCGTGCCGAACCTCCTCCCACTCGAAGCCCAGCCAGCGGACGTCCTCCTTGATGGCCTCGGCGTACTCGACATCCTCGGTGGTCGGGTTGGTGTCGTCGAAGCGCAGGTAGGTGCGGCCGCCGTAGTCGGTAGCGACGCCGAAATCGAGGAAGATCGCCTTGACATGCCCCAGGTGCAGGTAGCCGTTCGGCTCCGGCGGGAAGCGGGTCACCACCTCCTGCGTGTACCCCGAGGCGATGTCTCGGTCGATGATCTCGGTGATGAAGTTCGGCTTGACGATGCGCTCGTCAGGGGTGCGGGTTGGGACATTGCTCTGGGACATGTGCAGACCTTTCGCGACGGTCTTTGCCCGTCGCCACATCTACAAGGTACAACCTTGGCCCTGTCGCACACGCTGCGCGGGGAACGCCTCCAACTGCGCGTTGCCGCACTATGGAAAAGTACGTAACCTCTGCCGGCCCGGTAGAATGAGAGAATGATGACCTGCCAGTGTTAAAGGGGTAACCGGGCTCGTGTTTGGACGGAGGAGAGCATTGCGGCAGTTGAGCGAAACTGGGGGCACCAGCGCGGACAGCGGTTTCCTGTCACGCCTGCGCCGCATGCGTTCCGGGCGGGGTGACGGCAAGTCGAACCCCATCTGGCGGCTCAGCGTCCTGCTGGGCATTGCCGGTCTGCTGGGCTACCTGTCGGTACTGTCCCTCTACGAACCCGGCACCGGGTCGTTCACCTCCTGGACGATCCTGCTGCTGGCGAGCGCGCTCCTCGCCTCGGTCACCTTCAGGATCGACCGTCCCGGCCGCGAATCCTACTACATCGACTTCGACGAGTTCCTGCTGGTCGTGGGCCTGCAGTATCTCGCCCCCGCCGCCACCATCGCCGCCCTGGTCGGCGGCTACGTCGTGGGCGCCTTCCTTCGCCGCGTGCAGCTCTACAAGACGGGCTTCAATACCGCCAGCCGTCTGGTTTCGCTGAGCGGGGCGTTCATGGTCGCCGGCCTGCTGCCGCTCGACTGGCAATCGCCGGGCAACTTCCTGCTCTTCGCGGTGGTCGTTGCGGCCTTCTACACGATCATCAACCAGGTCCTCATCTCGCTGGGCCTGAGCGTGGTGGGCGGCAGTACCTTCATCGAGGAGCTGCGCTCGACGATCAGGGGCGAGAGCACCATGATCTGGCCCATCATGGTCAGCTTTGGCCTGCTTACGGTGCTCGCCAGCCGCGAGTACCCGTTCGCCCTCCTCATCGCCGTCGTGCCGCTGCTGCTGCTGATCGTCATGAGCCACACCAACCAGGCCCGGCGCGACGAGCACCAGCGCATGCAGGGCCTGTACGGGGCAGCCCAGCTCATGCACGGCGCCAACAGCGTGCAGGAGGTGGTGCGCGTCCTGCAGCAGTCCGTGGAGGCGACGCTGGGGGTGCCGGGGACGTTCCTGCGGAATTCTCCGCCCTACGGCGATGAACTGGGCGCCTGGCTGCCCAACCGCAAGCAGTGGATCATCGTGCCCTACCCCTCCTCCCGGCTGTCCCGGCGCCAGGACGAGGCTTTCCTGCAGGCGATCGCGTCGCTCGTGGATGCCAGCATGGACCGCACCTCGCTGGTGGGGGAGCTGGAGCGGCACTCCTTCCGCGACCCGCTCACCAACGCCTACAACCGGCGTTTCCTCGAGCAGAAGCTCGACGACCTGCTCCAGGACGGGGAGACCGAAGGCTGCCTCGCGCTCATAGACATCGACTACTTCAAGGTGATCAACGATACCCACGGGCATGCCGCCGGGGATGACAGCCTCGTGCGCCTCGTGGAGACGGTCAAGTCGACCTTCCGGAGTGACGATATCGTGTGCCGGCTGGGCGGCGACGAGTTCGCGGTGCTGCTGCCCACCCTTAGCCCCGAGCGCGTGATCGCCCGCATGAACGACCTGCAGGCGCGCTTGCGGCAGGACGCCACCTCGAAGGACGGGCGCCACCTGCACGCCTTCACGATTTCGGTCGGCATCGCGGCGTTCCCGCGGGACGGCCGCAGCTTCGAGAGGCTGAGCGAGTGCGCCGATGAGGCGCTCTACCAGGCGAAGCGGGGCGGGCGCGACCAGGTGGTGCGCTTCAGGGGAGAGAAGGCACCCGACCGCAACCTGCGCCGCTAGAGCAGGGCCGGGCCCGGCGGGTTCAGCGCAGTACGAACAGAGAGATGAAGTAGTAGGCGACGGGGATCGCAAAGAGGTGGCTGTCGATGCGGTCGAGAACTCCGCCCTGGCCGGGCAGGAAAACCCCGGCGTCCTTGACGCCCACCCAGCGTTTCAGCAGGCTCTCGAACAGGTCGCCAAGCTGCGCGGCCGAGGCCACCAGGATCGAAAACAGCAGCGCGTCATACAGCTCGACGCGCATGGCCAGGCGCGACTCGACGATGTAGAGCGTCGAGAAGGTCACGATCACCGCCAGCACGATCCCGCCCAGCGAGCCCTCGAGCGTCTTGTTGGGGCTTATCAGGGGCGCCAGCCGCCGCCTTCCGAACAGCGAGCCGAACACGTAACCGCCTACGTCCGACGCGACGACGCCCAGGATAGGCACCATCAGGTACCAGATGCCCAGCGATGTGTCGGGCGTGTAGCGCAGGGTGATGATGTAGCTGAACAGCCAGGGGATGTAGAGGTAACCGAAGAAGGAGAAGATCGCCGTGTGCACCGAGTTGCGGGTCGGTCTGATTACCTCGAGGGTTATCAGGAAGAGCGCAACCACGCCCAGCAGGGCTTCCCGCCAGGAGAGGCTCTCGTGCAGCATGGGCATGCCCGGGTAGGTTAGCGGCAGCGCGGCCGGCAGGGTCAGCACGGCAGCCGCCCACAGCGAACCGCGGCGAATGGGGATCCCCCGCAGGTTCATCATGAGGCTGTACTCCTGGATGGCGATGAAAGTGAGCAGCAGGTAGATGGGTGCGAGCAGCGGCAACCCTATCCAGGAGACCAGCAGAGCCAACAGGAATGCCAGGAAGGAGGAGAGGATGCGGGCTACCGGCATGGTCTGGACGAGGGTGCAGCCACCAGAACTGCAGCGACCCGACCTCCCCAGCTGCCCCTCAGGGCAATGGATCCGGTCGGGTCGGCAGGCGGTCCGGTCAAACCTCCGTGATGTCCTCTTCCTTGCTCTTCAGGCGGGTATCGATCTTGCCGATGTACTCATCGGTCAACTGCTGCACAGAGTTCTCCCCTGACCGGACCTCGTCCTCGGTGAGGAGTCCCTCCTTGCCCATCTCCTTCAGCTCGTCGTTGGCGTCGCGGCGAATGTTGCGGACCGCGACCCGCGCTTCCTCTGCCATATTCTTGACAGTTCGCACGAGCGTCTTGCGGCGCTCGTCGTTCAGCGCGGGAACCGAGATGAAGATCGAGTCGCCCTTGTTGCTGGGGTTGAAGCCCAGGTCGCTGTCGCGGATCGCGCGCTCGATCTCGCCCACGGCACTCTTGTCGTACGGCACGATGTGCAGCGTACGAGGGTCGGGGCTGGAGATTGTCGCCAGCTGGTTGAGTGGAGTCGAGGCACCGTAGTAATCGACCATGACCCGGTTGAGGATGGCCGGGTTGGCCCTGCCGGTGCGGACGGTGGAGATGTTCTGCTCGAACGCGTCAAGCGACTTGTTCATCCGCTCACGCGCATCTTTCAAAACGCTGTTCATCGTGACCTCCGCGCGTACTCCCGTCAGTCTCCTGACAGTGCGCCACGTACTGTGTCCAGTCTACCCTTGCACTGCTCCCGCGTTTATCGGGTGCGGGCGGCGGGAGCAGGTCTAGCCGTGGATCAGGGTACCTACCCGCTCCCCCGAGATGAGCCTCTCGAGGTTGCCTTCCGTAAAGATATCGAAAACGGTGATCGGCATTCCCCGGTCCATGCACAGGCTTATCGCCGTCGCATCCATAACCTTGAGGCCCTGGTTGAGCACGTCGAGGTAGGAGAGTTCGTCGTACTTGCGCGCATCCGGATTCTGGTTGGGATCGTCGTCGTAAACCCCGTCGACGTTGTTCTTGGCCATCAGGACCATGTCGGCGTCGATCTCCAGGGCGCGCAGGGCGGCGGCCGTATCGGTCGTGAAGAACGGGTTGCCCGTCCCGCCCCCGAAGATGACCACGCGGCCCTTCTCGAGGTGGCGCAGGGCGCGGCGGCGAATGTACGGCTCGGCGACCTCCTGCATGTTGATCGCCGACTGCACCCGCGTGTCCCTGCCCTTCTGCTCGAGGGCGTCCTGCAGGGCCATGGCGTTCATCACCGTGGCCAGCATGCCCACGTAATCGGCTGTGGCGGGATCCATCCCCGAGCCGTGCTGGGCGCCACGCCAGAAGTTGCCGGCGCCTACGACCACGGCCAGTTGAACGCCGCGGCTGGTTGCCGCGGCGATCTCCTGTGCCAATGATCCTGTTGCCTCGGGTGCGACGCCGAAACCTTCCGGCCCGGCGAGGAACTCGCCCGAAAGCTTGAGCAGGACCCTCTTCACGCCTTACTCGCCGATCGCGATCCTGGAGAAGCTCCCGACCTGGATGTTCTCGCCAAGGGCGGCAATCGACTCCTTGAGGAGCTCCTCGACGGTCTTCTTGTCGTCCTTCACGTACGGCTGCTCGAGGAGGCAAATCTCGGCGAAGAACTTGTTCAGGCGGCCCTCGACCATGCGCTCGACGACGTTTTCCGGCTTGCCTTCGGCTGCCGCTTCCTTCGCCAGCGCGTCACGCTCGGCCGCCACGACATCCTCGGGCACCTGGTCGCGGGAGACGTAGGTGGGGTTGGCCATCGCGACGTGGATGGCGATGTTGCGGGCCAGCTCCTGGAAGTTCTCGTTGCGGGCCACGAAGTCGGTCTCGCAGTTGACTTCCACGATCGTGCCGATCCGGCCGTTGTGGTGGATGTAGGAGCCGATCAGGCCCTCGCCGGCCTCGCGGTCGGCCTTCTTCGCGGCCTTGGCGATGCCGCGCTCGCGCAGCAGCTGGGCGGCCTTCTCCAGATCGCCGTCAGTCTCCTGCAGCGCGTTCCTCACGTCCAGCATGCCCGCACCGGTCATGGCGCGCAGACGCTTGATGTTCTCCATGGTTACTGCCATCTTCCTTACCCTTCCTCGGTTACGGTTTCCCCGTCTTCCTGCTGGGCGGTTTCACTCACGGGGGCAGAGGATTCCGCATCATCAGACTCCAGCGCCCGGCGCGCAGCCGCCTCGATGGTGTCTTCGGGAGAGGCGGGCTCAGGCATGGCCGGAGTCTCCTGCGCTGCGGTCTCGCCTGCAGCTGCGGCCTCGTCACCGGCCTGTGCAGCCGCGGCTTCCTCGCCTGCCGCCTCCTCCTGCGGAGCATCGGCGCCGCCACGAACCTCGACGATGAGGTCGGCAAGGCGGGCGGTCACGAGCTGGATGGAGCGGATGGCGTCGTCGTTACCCGGGATGATGAAATCGAGTACGTCGGGATCGCTGTCCGTGTCGGCCAGAGCCACGACCGGAATGTCGAGCTTGTTCGCCTCGCGCACCGCGATGGCTTCCTTCGCGGGGTCGATGACGAAGAGGGCGTCGGGAAGCCGGCCCATCTCGCGCAGGCCGCCCAGGTAACGCTGCAGGCGCTGCAGCTCCTTGCCCAGGTCGATCTGCTCCTTCTTGCTGTAGCGCAGGATCGACTCGTCCTCGAACATCTGCTCGAGTTCCTTCAGGCGCTCCACGCGGGCGCGCATGGTCCGGAAGTTGGTGAGCAGGCCACCAAGCCAGCGCTCGTTGATGTACGGCATGCCGGCCCGGCGTGCCTCGGCCGCCAGGATCTCCTTGGCCTGCTTCTTGGTGCCGACGAAGAGGATGGAACCGCCGCGGGCGGCGAGGTCGCGCAGGAAGTCGAAGGCCTTCTCGCTCTCGACCAGCGTCTTCTGCAGGTCGATGATGAAGATGCCGTTGCGCTCCGCGAAGATGTAACGCTTCATCTTCGGGTTCCAGTGCTTGGTCTCGTGACCGAAGTGGACACCGGCCTCGAGCAGCTGCTTCATTCCCAGGTAGGACATGCTTCCTCCAAAGGCGGGACGTTGAGCGTGAATTTGCGGCCCGCTGACCGGTTGGCCCTCGCGCCGCTGTTCGCATGTGGCTTGCCAGACATCCCGCTGCTGTACAAGCCAAACCTCCGGATTATAGCAGATGGCCGCCCACCATCAGGCGGGCGGCCATGACCAAAACCGTCTTTTGTGTCTGAAGACGTTACAGGTTGCTGAGGGCCTGCCGGGCCGAACCGTGCGAAGGATCGAGAGTGAGCGCCTGCTCGAAGGCCGCCCGGGCGTCCTCGGTGTCCGAGTCCTGGTTGCGCTGGAGCAGGATCGCACCCAGGTGGTAGTAGGCGTCAGCAGTCTGCGGCTGCAGGAGCGCGCCCTGCTGCGCACGGAAGACCGCCTCGTCGTAGCGCCCCTGCTGGGCGTACGCCCTGGCCAGGTAGGTGTAGAGCGGCGGGTTGAACACGGCGCCGTTCAGCTCGAGCGCCTGCTCGAAGTGCGGGATCGAACCCACGGTGTTGCCGCACTCAAAGAGCGTGATCGCCAGCTGGGATACCGCCGAGAGCGAGCTGGGGTCGAGGGAGGCTGCCTGGGACAGCTCGTACTCTGCCTCTTCGCAGTCGCCCATCCGGAAGTGCACGAAGCCCAGGTTGTTGTGGGCGCTGGAGCTGCGCGGGTCGAGCACCACCGCGCGGCGCAGGGTGTTGCGCGCCCGGTCCAGCTCGCCCAGGTCGCGGTAGGTCTTGCCCAGGTTCACGTGAATGACGGAACGCTCGGTGGGGCCAAGATCCGAGTTCTGGGCCGTGGCCAGCGCAATCGCTTCCTCCAGCGAGCCGCGGGCCGCCTGGAGGTTGCCCATCTGGAACTGGATGACGCCCTTGGCGTTGAGGACGCGGGGGTTTTCGGGCGAGTAGTTCTCTGCCACCTCCAGGGTGGAGAGGGCCTCGCTCAACCTGTTCGGGTAGCGCTCAGGATCGCTCAGGTACTGGTCCTGGAAGGCGAGCGCCAGGTGCACGTACGCTTCGCTGTTCTCGGGCTCCACCTCGATGGCGTCCTGGAAGGCCTCGATCGCCAGCGGGTAGTTGTTGCGGCAGGCGAGCGCGCGGCCGTTGCCCACGAGAGCCTCGGCATTGTCCGGCTCGAGCTTCAGGGCCTCACGGTAGTAATACTGGGCAAGCTCGCATTCGCCACTGACGAGGAAGAGCCTGCCGTCGACAATGTATTC
This sequence comes from uncultured Trueperaceae bacterium, assembly GCA_937983275.1. Lineage (GTDB taxonomy): Bacteria > Deinococcota > Deinococci > Deinococcales > Trueperaceae > CALKAI01. The sequence goes on from CALKAI010000162.1 coordinate 11,022, forward strand.
CTCCACGGTCGCCTCGCCCTCCTGGGCGAACGCGGCAGAGGCAAGCAGAACACCTGCGAACAGGAGCAGCAGCAGGGGGAGCTTTCTTCTGGTCAACAAAATATCCTCCGGTCAAGAAGAGTACACTTATCGGTTTGCTTCGGGGGCAAGTGTTCTCCCGCCTATTCAAGCAATCGTCACAGCAGATCACATCATTACCAGCGCGCGTGAGAGGTCAGTGTGCCGCCGGCATTTTCCGTGAAGTATAGCAATCCTCCCGTCGGGTGGGGAGCCGGGCGGCGCGGCTCCGGGGCAACGCGAGGGCCTGGAGATCTGTTCCCCGTCGACATTGCCCGCGGCGGGCCCGGTGTTAGCATCGCTGCAGTGACGGCCGCTGCGGCGGCCCGCCGGCTCAGTTCTGTGACTTTTGTCTCTGGTTGCCCCGGGTGGGGGCAGGTTTGCATGGCAAGGCGCCTTGCCTGACAGGTGAGATCCACGCTTATGAGAATGAAGAGAGTAAGTAACTACACGCTCGCGCTGACCGCACTCATCGGCAATGCCGCCGTGATCCTGCAGGGAGCAATCGTCAGGGCGACGGGCTCCGGCGCAGGGTGCGGAAGCCACTGGCCCACCTGCAACGGGGAGATCATCCCGCTTAGCCCGGGCCTCGAGACGACCATCGAGTTCAGCCATCGCCTGCTATCGCTGGTCGTGCTCGCCCTGGGCACCTGGCTGCTCGTTCGCGCCTGGCGCCAGCGCCAGGAGAAGCCGGGATTCGCCGTCTGGGCCGCGCTCGCCTTCGGGTTCCTCATCATTGAGGCGCTCCTGGGAGCCGCCACGGTGATCTTTGGCCTCACCGGCGACAACGTCAGCACCGCCCGCGGCCTGATGGTCGCCTTCCACCTGGTCAACTCGCTGCTCCTCATGGGCACTCTCGCGGGCACCCTCCTCTACTCCAGGGATGACGGGAAGGCACCGCGCTGGCCGCTGCAGCTGGGCAGCCAGGGCCTGCTCACCACCGTGCTCAGCATTGGCCTGGTCGGGATGCTCGTGCTCATGTTCAGCGGCGGGATCGCCGCGATGGGGAACACGATGTTCCCGTCCGAGTCGCTGGCCCAGGGGATCGCAGCCGACTTTGACCCCGAGTCGCACCCGCTCATCAGGCTGCGCGTGCTCCACCCAGTCATCGCCATCACGGTGGGCATCTATCTGTTCCTGAGCCTGGGGCTCAGCTGGCTCCTCAAGCCCGTGCCGCAGGCCCGTGCGCTGGCGCGCACCCTGTTCATCGTGTACCTCGCCCAGCTTGGCGTGGGCACGCTCAACCTCGCCCTGCTCGCACCTGTAGTCCTGCAGGTCATTCATCTTGCACTCGCTGTCGTATCCTTCGTTCTGTTAATGGCCCTTGCGATCACCGCGCTGGGCTTCCCAGCCACCCAACGTGTCAAGAAGTCGGCCGCCTCTGGCGAACCGGCCCAAGTGGAGAGTATGTAGATGGAAGCTGCCGTTGCCCCCCGTCGCGCCACCTGGCGTGACTACCTCGTCCTTACCAAGCCCAGGGTGATAAGCCTGCTGCTGGTCACCACCGTGGCAGCCATGTTCATCGCTGCCCGGGGATTCCCCGGCTGGCTCGAGCTGCTGGGGGTCCTGGTGGGCGGTTACATGTCGGCCGGTGCTGCAGGCGTCTACAACATGATCTACGACCGCGACATCGACGTGAAGATGAAGCGCACCGCGACCCGCCCCATGGTCACTTCCGTCGTGACGACGCCCCAGGCGGTGATCTTCGCGGTCACGCTCACGATCCTCTCGTTCATCGTCATCGCGCTCACCTCGAACCTGCTGGCGGCGCTCCTGTCGTGGGCCGGCATCGCCTTCTACGTGATCATCTACACGATGTGGCTCAAGCGCACCACCTGGCAAAACATCGTCATCGGCGGTGCGGCCGGCTCGATCCCGCCCCTCGTGGGCTGGGCGGCCGTCACCGGGGAGCTTAGCCTGCTCGCCTGGTTCCTGTTCGCGCTCGTCTTCCTGTGGACGCCGGTGCACTTCTGGGCGCTCGCACTGATGATCAAGAAGGATTACGACGCGGTCGGCATTCCGATGGCGCCCAACGTGATTGGCGACCGGGCGACCGTGCTGCAGATGATCATGTACGCGGTGCTGACCTTCGCTCTCACGATCGTGCCGTTCGTCATGAACGAGTTCAGCGTCATCTACTTCCTCGCGGCCGTCGCCCTCAACCTCGTGCTCGTATGGCGCGTCCTGCAGCTGTACGCGGTCGTTCAGCGCGGCGAGCAGGTCGACCGCAAGACGGCCCTGCCCGCCTATAAGTACTCGATGACCTATCTGGGGCTGCTCTTCCTGATCATGGCAGTCGACCGGATCGTCTTCCTCTAGGATTCATGAACGGGGCGCGTCTGCTGCTCACACCAAAATGGCTCTTTGGCCATCTCCTGGCGGCAGGGTTGATCGCCCTCTTCCTCACGGCCGGCTTCTGGCAGCTGGATCGCCTCGACCAGCGGCTCGCCTCCAACGCGCTCACCGAGTTGCGCATGGAGCGGGAACCGGCACCCCTGCGCACGCTCCTGCGGCAGGACGATGCGGCCGCCCTCGAATACCGCCGCGCTACTGTCGAGGGAACCTACCAGCCCGGCTACGAGATCCTGCTCCGGTCGAAGGTCAGGGGCGGGGAAGCGGGTTGGCACGTGCTGACGCCGCTCCTCCTGCCCGACGGCCACGCAGTGCTGGTGGACCGCGGCTGGGTGCCGTACCAGCTGGATGAGCCACCCGTGGAGGAGGCCAGCCCACCCGCGGGGACCGTCGAGGTAGTGGGGTACATGCATCCCGGTCAGGTCCCGCCAACCGGCTTCCTCGCCAACTTCGCCCCCCGCGATCCTGTTGAGGGCGAACTGGAGCGCGCCTACTACGTCGACCTCGAGCGCCTCCAGCCACAAATCCCCTGGCCTCTCGAGCCTGCCTACCTGTCGCTCATCGAGGAGGTTCCGGCGGCTTCCGGCGAGTTGCCGCTCGCGCCGCAACGCCCGGTCGTGACCGATCAGGGCTCCCACCTCGGGTATGCGGTGCAGTGGTTCTCCTTTGCACTGATCGGCGTCATAGGTTATGCGCTGCTCCTGCGCAAGGTCTTGCGCGACGCGAACGGCCCCAGGAAGGACGGCGGGCTGCCCGGGGCAACTGCCTAATTAAATGAGCGCGGTGGGCGCCAATTTGTCATACTGTCGGTAATGCTCCGCCTACTGCATTTGGCCGATCTTCACCTCGGCTGGCGCCCCCGCTATCTGGACGACGAACTGGCGCGGGAGCGCCAGCAGCAGCGTGACAACCTGCTCGACAGGGCCGTCGATTTCGCGCTCGAACAGCGGCTCGACGCCGTTGTGATCGCCGGGGACCTGTTCGAGACCTACGACCCGCCGGAAGGACTCGTGCAGCGGGTAATGGCCTCGCTGCAGCGGCTCGAGGACGCCGGAATCTTCCTGCTCACCACGCCCGGCAACCATGACGAGATAACCTATGCGAACTCGGTCTACCGGAAGCACAAGGCGAACTGGCCCGGCGTGCTGGTGACCAACCCCACCCCGGAACTCGTTCACTCCGGTCGCATTGGCGGCCGCGACGTGAACTTCTACAGCCTGGCGTACACGGGGGGCATCACGCCCGCCGGGCAGCCGCTCACCAACCTGCCTCACACCGGAGAAGAAGGCCTCCATGTTGCCGTATTCCACGGCACGCTCGGCATGGCGCAGGAGCGCAGCCTCCCCCTCGACCGGGCGGCGCTCGGGGCGGCCGGTTACGACTACGTCGCCCTGGGCCACATTCACAAGGCCGGGCAGGAGAGGCTGGGTGCCAGCCCTGTCGTTTACCCCGGCTGCATCGAGGGCAAGGGGTTCGATGACCCGGGGACGCCCAACTGGACCGTAGTGAACTTTGGCGAAACCGGCGTCCGGATCGAAACGCCACCTGTAGAGGTCCAGACCATCCGGGTTGAGACGATCGACCTTACCTTGCTGACCTCGCCCGAGGAGCTGGAGGAGAGGATCGTGGCGCTGGGCGACGAGAAAGCCCAGGTCCGCATCCTCCTCACCGGAACCGTGCAGTTCGAGATCGCTGCCGAAGACCTGGTGGGGAGGCATGCGCACCGCTTCTGGCACCTGGAGGTGCGCGACCGGAGCGACAGTCTCGATCCGGAGCTTATAGAGCGATGGGGTGCCCAGAAGACGGTGAGGGGCGCGTTCATAAGGCAAATGGGCGAACGGCTGCAGGCCGCGGAAACGGAAGAGGAGAGGCTCCTCGCCCAGCGCGCCCTGCTCTACGGCCTTAATGCCCTGCGGTTGAGCGCATGAGCGGCTTCAGGTTCCTCTCCCTGGAGCTGCGCGGCTTTGGCCGGCACGAGCGGGTGCGCCTCGGGTTCCCGGACGGGCTGGGTGTGCTCGTGGCGCCCAACGAGTCGGGCAAGAGTACGGCCGTGGCGGGTTTGACGGCCGTTCTCTTTGGCCTGCCCACCAGCAGCAACCCCGAGGAGTTCGGGCACTCGCGGTACCGGAACCTGAGCGGTGGCCACTTTGCCGGCACGCTCCGCTTCAGGGGTGCCGACGGCCTCGCCTACGAGCTCACAAGGGAGTTCGAAGGGCACAAGGTACGCCTGGCGCTCGTCGAGCCGGGCAGCGAGAAGGTGCTTTTCGAGGGCACCCACAACCCGCGTGCCCGGCGCAGCGCCGGCAAGTATGAGGCTCAGCTTCAGGAGCTGACGGGCCTAAGCTCGGCCGATCTGTACCGGCAAACGAACAGCTTCGAACAGCCCCTGCTTGGTATCCGGGAGCTCTCCAGCGACGTTGCCCGGCTCCTTGCCGGCTCGGGCGGCGCTACCCCGACAGGTGCGCTGGACAGCCTCGAGGAGCGGATAAAGGGACTCACGATGTTCACCAGGGAGCTGCAGCTCCCCGGCAACAACAAGCGCAAGGCGGGCCTGCTCGAGAAGGCAAGCGAACGGCTCGATGAGGTGCTGGGCGAGATTGCCGAGGGCAAGAACAGTGCCGACGGTCTGCAGAAGCTGCAGCTCAAGCTGGCGGGAGCCGATGAGAAGCTGGAGGAGCTGCGCGAGGAGGGCCGCCAGAACCGTGACCAGTTGAATGCGGCCGAGGAATACCTGCGCAGGTACGAAGCCTACAGAGCCGCGTTCGAAAGGGCGACCCAACTCGAAACGAAGGTGACGCAGGCACAAGCCGCCGAACGCAGGATCGAAGAGCTGGACGAACCTGGCGCGGGTGAGCTGGAGCAGTGCCGGTGGGAGTGGGAGTTCGCCGGCAGCGATCCACACTCCTACCTGCTGGGCCGCCGTGAGGAGGCGAGACGCCTCCAGGCGAACTACGGTCGCTTCACAGCCACCCGCGAGGCCCTTAAGGGGCTGGAGGGAGAACTTGAGCGTTACGCCCTCTTTGCTCCGCTTGCGGAGGAGCAGCTTCAGGATGTCCGGGATGCTCCCGGGAGGATTCTCGACCTGGAAGGGCAGCTGGAAGGCGCACGCCAGGAGCTGGAGCAGCGCAACCGGGAGCTGGCCGGTTACAACCCGAAACGGGGCTACGAGGACGTAGCGGACCTTTCCGGCGAACGGATAGCGGAGCTTCAGGCCGCGGCGCAAGGAAGGGGTGTTCCGCAGCTCCCGCTTGCCTTCATGACGGCGGCAGCGACGGTCGCGGGCCTCTACCTTCTCGCGGGAGTGAGCGAGCCCTGGCTGCTCGTCATTGCGGCGCTCGCCGCTGGGGGCGCCACCTGGTTCGGCCTGGAAATTCCCAGGCGCCGCCGCGACAGGGAGGCGCAGGAAGCCAACGATCTCCTGCAGCGCCGGGAGCAGTACCTGCGCAGTCTCGAATCGTTGCCGCCCCCGCCCGATCCCGAGCCTGTCGCCGCCCGGGTAGAGGAGCTCGAGGGTCGCCTCGCTGCTGCGCGGGAGTTGCTGCTCCCATACCAGGAGCAGCATCCGGACATCGTTGCAGCGGTAGGCGAGTACCGCACCCTCCAGGATCAGGTCGAACGCCACCGTGAAAGACTTGGCCGCTACGCCGAGGAGTATTGGAATGTGCCCCCCGGGAGGGTGGACGGCCTCCCGCTTGATGAGGCTTCCGCCGAGTGGCAGCGGTGCGCCCGGCTGCTGACGGCCACCGGCAGCCCGGCTGCTACCGTGAGCGAGCTGGCGCAGGAGCTGGCAGCCCTCGATGAGGATGGACGCTGGGAGGAACTCCTGGAAGATGCCCGCCGCTGGCAGGCCCGGCAGCTCGCGAGGAAGAGGCGGCTGGATCAGCAGGGCGAGCTGAGGAACAGGCTGCAGGGCCTCCTGCAAGGAGAGGGCGTTGAGACAAGCGGCGAGCTCGAGAAACTGCTGGCACAGCGGCAAACCGAGGCATCGGTAGCCCACAGGAACCTCGATCATCTCCTGGAGCAGGTTCCATCACTGCCGGACCCCGAAAGTGACGGCGTCCGGGATGAGGTCCGGCGAAAGGTCGGGCGGCTCAGGGAGCGGGAGCAGGAGCTGGCTGCCCAGGTGAGCGAGCAAAGCCGGGAGATCCACCGACTGAATGTCGAGATCGCCCAGCTTCAGGGCGACCCGGCAAACATTGCGGCCCTCGAGGAGGAGGCCGCCCAGCTGCGTACCGAGATCAGGGAGCACGAACTCGACCGCGATGCGCTGGCGCTCGCCTACCAGACTCTGTCGGCAGCAATAACTGAGTATGAGGGTGCCTACCTGGAGCGCCTGGCGCAGCAGGCAACCGAGTACTTCCAGTCCTTCACCCACTCGGCCTCACGCCGAGTGGAGCTGCGGGAGGGGTTCCAGGCGGTAATCAGAGAGGGTTCAGCAGAACTCCAGCCGGGTCAGCTGAGTCAGGGGGCCCAGGACCAGCTTGCCCTGGCGGTGCGGCTGGCGGTGGCCGACATGCTCTCCGACTCCGTGAAACTCCCCCTGCTCTTCGACGACCCGTTCCTCAACTGCGACGACACCCGCCTGGGCCGCATCCGGGAAGCCCTGCAGGAGCTGGCGGAAAGCCGCCAGGTCATCCTGCTCTCCCACGACTCCCGCTTCTCTTCCTGGGGCGAGCCGATAGAGTTCGAGACTCCCAGGCAACCAGAACTTTCGTTTGCCGACTGAACCGGCACGTGAGGAGCAGCCAGGTTACCGGTAGAGAAGAAGGGCGCCACACTATGGCGCCCTTTCCAGTTTGCGCAGCGTCCGGGTCTTCGCAAAGCCCTACGTGTCCTCCTCCTGGCGCTTGCGTTGCTCCGTGGAGTCCAGGCTTGAGGTCCGCTTCTCGCCCTCGTCCCGCTCACCGGCACGGTGGCTCTCCTCAAAGAGGAAGCGGTCCTCCTCCTCGATCATGTCGGCGGTAAAGTTGTCGTCCGGATGGTTGTCGTACCCCTCGGTGGGGTCGAATTCAATGGATGTGTCGTACGATCCGCTGCGATCCTTCGGATTGTCCGGGGTACTGTACTGCCGTTTCGGATCCTGCTCCTTGAAGTTCGTGTCTGGCATGAGTCGCCCCCTTCCCGTCTCCCATTCTGGAGCCGTGAAGGGGGCGTGACCGTGTAACAAACCCTATTACCGCCTGCTGCGAAGCAGGAACCGTCAGCGCGGACTCTTCACCTGCTCGAGGGTCTTCATGAGGGAGTCGAACGGCTTGACGAACTTGTCGACCCCTTCCCGTTCCAGCTCCCCGGTCACCTCATCCAGGCTTATTCCCAGGGAGCCCAGCTGCTCCAGAGCCTCGCGGGCCTCGTCCACTCCGTCCCTGATGCGATCCGCAGGCTCGCCGTGATCACGGTAGGCGTCCAGGGTGTCCCTGGGCATGGTGTTCACGGTATCCGGTCCGATGAGGGGCTCTACATACATGACGTCGCTGTACTCCGGGTTCTTGGTTCCGGTAGACGCCCACAGGAGCCGCTGGGGCCGCGCGCCCTGCGCCTCCAGCGCCCTGAACTCCTTGCTCGCGATGAGCCCGAGGTAGGCCTGATACGCCATCTTCGCATTGGCGACGGCGATCCTCCCCTGCAGGCCGGCCGCCAGATCCGCATTCGCGCCACCCGAGTCCGCAATCTGGGCCAGCCGTGGGTCAATTGCCACGTCGATGCGGGACAGGAAGAACGAGGCCACGGAAGCGACCCTGTGGATGTCGTGGCCCGCAGCCACCCTCTCCTGCAGCCCCTCGATATACGCCTGTGCACTCTCGCGGTAGCGATCGAGGCTGAAGAGAAGCGTGACGTTGACGTTGATACCCTCACTAATGAGCGTGCGGATGGCAGGGATACCAGCCTTCGTGCCCGGCACCTTGATGAACACGTTTGGCCGGGCCAATTCGCGCCACAGGTGGCGTGCCTCCTCGACGGTTCCCTCAGTGTCGTTCGCGAGGTGAGGGTTGACCTCCAGGGAAACGTAGCCGTAACGCCCGTCGGTCTCTTCATAAAGGGGTCGAAACAGGTCTGCTGCCGCCTGGATGTCGGCGATGACCAGCTCTTCGTAGATCTGGTCGACACTCTGCCCCTCGGCCTGCAATCTTGCGATCACGTCGTCATACTCGTTGCTTTGCGCGATCGCCTTTTCGAAGATCGCCGGGTTGGAGGTTACTCCCCGCAGCCCGTCGCGCTCGATCATCGTTTCCAGCGTTCCGTCCGTCAGCATTCCGCGACTGATTTCATCCAGATAGACGGACTGACCGAACTCCTGCAATCTTCGCAGACTGTTCATATCTTGCCTCCAGGGGTGCCCGGCCGCCTGCTGAACGGCGAAGGGCCCATCGACTTCGAGGGTACCTGAAATCGGGACGGCCCCGGTATTGCCCGTGCGTCTATTTCAGGCTCCCGCAGTCTCCACGCCTACCGCCAGGAGCTGTGTGCCCTCCACCCGCAACTGAACGCGCGGCAGCGGATCAACGGCCGGGCCGCTCACGGCCTGGCCCCGCCGCTCCGGCGAGAAGACGCTCAGGTGGCAGGGGCAGGTGAGCGAGGGGCTGTCGCTGCGGTAGTTGAAGGCGAACGCCACCGCTTCGGTATCCCGGTTGAGGGAGACCAGGCAGCCCAGGTGGGTGCAGATGCGGCTGAACGCGATGAGGTGAAAGTCCGGAGCCACGGTGATTCCGCCACCGATAGGCTCGGGTGTGCGAATGGCGATGGCCGGAACGCCACGGGAGGGCAACTCGAACGTGGCTTCGGACCACACCTGGGGGAACTGCTCCAGCTCGGCAACGACCACCGGATCGACCGGTTCAAACTCCGGTTCCTGCGTCGCCGCGCCCTTCCCGAACAGAACCTGGTATCCCTCATAGGCCGCGTAACCGCCCGCACCAAGCGCTGCCAGCACCGGGATGCGCCACAGCCAGCTCACTACTTTCCGGCGCTCTTCGTCCACCTCCCGGCCGCCCCCATCCCTTGGCTGGCCGGGCTTTTCAAGCTCCCTGTCGTCGCGCCCGCTCATCGCTCCCGGACGGAGAGGGTGCCGGTCACGAACTCTATGACGCCCTCCAGCTCGCCCTCGCTGAGGACCGCCTGGAAGCCGGGCATCATGCCGCGCCCGTAGGTAACGGCATTCCTTACGTTGGTCTCGTTGGCGGCGCGGCGGCTGTCGACGAGTCGCGGTCCCATGCCGCCCTCCCCGGAACCTCCGTGGCAGCTGGCGCAGTGCGCCGCATAAACGGCGGCGCCGTCTGTCGCAGCGGTCTCCTGGAGGACGGCCGCATCGGCGGCAGCAACGGACGCCGAGGCATCCGGCTCCCCGCCCAGGCGCGCCCGGGCGTCCTCTATCAGGCCGGGCACGCGGGCCGCTGCCTCGTCACCGGCGACCTCCAGGTGCTGCTCCCAGGCCGCGATCGCGTGCTCGTACTGGCCCTCCGTGTAGTAGGCGTTGCCCAGGAAGAGCAGGGTCGCGGGTTCGACCCCCGGCTGGATCGCGGCGCGCTCCATGAAGAGGAGCGACTCCTCGGTATTGCCGGTGAGGAAGAGCGCCTGACCCGCCCGGCCAAGGGCGATGGGATCCTGGACATCGTGCTGGGTAATGACGGTGAAATAGACGTCGATCGCCCAGTTCGTCTGGTCGTGCTCCCAGAGCAGGTCTCCCAGCGCCATCAGGTTGTCCTTGCTGGGGTCTTCCTCAACTGCGCGCACGAGTGGTCCCAGTTCCTGGGTGAGCTCGAGCCTGGCCTGGATTTGCGGGTCGTCTTCGCCGCCAGGGGTGGCGAGGTACTCCTCGAACAGCTCGCCGGCGCTTTCGTAGTCGCCCATGGCCATGTGCAGCTCTGCCAAAGTGGAGGTGTTCTCCAGGTAGGAAGGGTCGAGTTCGTAGGCTGCCTCGAAGAAGGTCCGCGCCTCCTCCAGGCTGTTCTGGGCGACGAGCAGGCCCAGCCGGTAGTAGGCCCGCGGCGATTGCCCGTCGGGCTGGAGTACCGCCTCCGAATAGGCATCCCACACGCCGTCGACTTCACCCAACTGCCAGTTGAGGTCGCCCAGTGCGAGGTAGTTGGCGCCGGACGGGTCGCGTTCCACGGCCCGCCGCAGGTCGCGAAGCTGCTGTGCGCTCTGCAGGTCTTGCTCGAAGAAGGTGGTGACGGTGCCCTGACCGACGCGCGGCAGCACGTACGCGCCCATTGCGACGGCAATCAGGCCAAATACGGCGAGCATACCCAGCGCGCCGACCGGAACGCGGGTTTTCCTGCTCGGGGCCGCGGGCCGGGTCTCCTGCGCCTTGCTGGACTTGCGGGCATCGATCGCCTTGAGGACCTGGGCGGCTTTCGCCTCGTAGCGGCTGCGCAGCTGTTCGCGGCGCTCCGGGGAAAGGTCCTGCCGGGCGTCGAGTTCACGGATGGCACGCAGGAGCGCGTCCTTCTCCTCCTCGAGGTCGAAGCCTACCGGGTCGCCCTCGGGGGGCAAAGGATCGGCACTCCCGGGATTGATGAGGGGCAGCGCCACGAATCCGAAGAGGAGGAGCGCCATGGCAATAAGGATGATCGTCGTCAGCATGTCAATGTCCTGTAGTCGCTACTGGCTTTCGCCCAGTGCACGCCGAACGCGATCCCGGTCCTCCGGGTCGACTTCCACGGGCTGTGAACCGGCTTTCGTCCAGCGGCGTATGTAGATGAACAGCGTCACCAGCGCAGCGGCACCCACGACCGCCGGAAGTATCCAGACGAGCAGGTGCAGGCCGCGCTTGGGGGGTTCCAGGAGGATCCAGTCGCCGTAACGGTCCTGGAAGTAGGCGAGAACTTCGGCGTCGCTGCGCCCCAGGGCTATCTGCTCCTGGATCATCTCGCGCATCTCCAGCGAGGTGGGGGAGCTTGATTCGGCGACCGACTCGGAGGTGCAGACCGGGCAGCGCAGCTGGCCTGCCAGCTCGAATACGCGCGCTTCCAGCTCCACGGCCTCCTGTGCAACGGAGAGGCTGCCGGCAAGCGTGATCAGCAGGACGGGGAGGAGCACCAGCGCCAGGCGGAGCTGACCGAGCCTGCGGGAGGTGCCGGAAGCGGCGTGGATCATGACTGCAGCAGCTCCGCTATGCGTTCATCCATCAGCTCGTTCGTGACGATCCCCACGTGCTTGTAGGCAAGGGTGCCGTCGCGGCGAATGAAGTAGGTCTCGGGCACCCCGAAGAGGCCCCAGTCGATGCTCACGCGCGAGCTGTTGTCGATCACGTTGGGGAAGGTGAGGCCAAACTCGTTCATGAAGGCGACGCCGGCACGTTGGTTGTCCCGGTCCTGGGTCTGGATGCCCAGGACGATGACCTCGTCGCCATACTCCTGCCAGGCGTACTCCAGTACGGGCGCCTCATCGCGGCAGGGCGCGCACCAGGTCGCCCAGAAGTTCACGATTATCGGCTTGTCGAGGGCTTCAGGGTTGAATTCGAATGTAGGCCCGAACTCGGCGAGCAGCGGGGCGTGCACGGGAAGTTCGAAGCCCGGCATTTCGCGGCCCAGTCGGTTTGATTCGATGTTCCGGTCGGGCTGCCCGCGAAGCAGTCCGAACAGGAACAGTCCACCCAGGAAGGTCGCGACCAGGATTACGACGATGAGTCGTTTCACGTTCTGATCCCTCCTTCAAAGGAAACTGCGACGGTGTGCGGCCACCGATCAATCGTGCGCACGTGCCACCCCCTTGGCGGCGGTTACGCGCTGCCGCTGCCTGCCAGGCCTAGGAAGCAGCGCCCACACGGTACCGATGACCGCGATCAGGCCGCCAATCCAGATCCAGGAAACGAGCGGACTCTGCACTACACGCAGCACCACGAACTCCTGGCCGGGCAGCACATCGCCGGCAAGGGAGAGGTAGAGGTCGTGCATTGGTCGGTAGAGCACGTCGGGTGTGGGTGCATCCATCTGGCTTTGCCCGAAGGAGTTGATGCGGGGGCGCAGTGTGGTGACGTAGGTGCCGTTTCGCTCCACATCGACAATCGCGCCTATGGTCACGCGTCCGGGCACCTCTTCGCGGTAGCCGTCGCGTGCGATCAGGTCGTAGCCCTGGAAGTGGACAGGCACGTTGTAGTCAAAACGCATTTGGGCATCGATCCGGTAGCCGGATGCTCCCGTCACGCCCAGCGCGATGACGATGATTCCGAAGTGCACGATCATGGAGCCAAAGCGGCGGCGGCTTTCGAAGGCGTACTGCCTGAACACCTGCACGGCCGAACGGTTCGTCAGTTTCAGGCGTGGTGCGATCGCCCCGTGGATCAACAGTGCCAGCGAGGCGATGTTCCAGCCGGCGACAGCTATCGTGAGGAGCGGGTAGACGCGGTTGACGCCGAACAGGAACGCGACCAGGGCGAAGAGCAGGCCAGTACCGGCCATCCAGGCGAGATTGCGCAGCAGCGTTTGCTCCTGCGCCTTGCGCCAGGGAAGCAGGGGCCCAATGCCCATGAGCAGGAAGATGATCAGGAACACCGGGACGCTCACCTGATCGAAGAATGGGGCTCCCACGGTGACCTTGTCACCGGTTATCGCCTCGACGATGAGCGGGAAGATGGTCCCCAACAGCACCGCGAAGGCGAGCGCAAGGAACAGGATATTGGCGAGCAGGATGGAGCCTTCGCGGCTGACCGGATCGTCCAGCTCGGCCCTGTCCCTCACCTGGTCCCAGCGAAGGGCAATGAGGCCGAACGAGAAGAGCAGTACAAGGATGAAGAAGGCCAGGAAGATAGGGCCCACGGGACCGTCACCGAAGGCGTGCACCGAGGAGACGATGCCCGAGCGGGTGAGGAAAGTGCCCAGGATGGTGAGCGCGAATGTCAGTGTCACCAGCAGCAGGTTCCAGCCCTTCAGCATGCGCCGGCGCTCCTGCACCTGGACGCTGTGGATGAAGGCCGTGGCTGTGAGCCAGGGGAGGAAGCTGACGTTCTCAACCGGGTCCCAGGCCCAGTAGCCGCCCCAGCCCAGCACCTCGTAGCTCCACCAGCCCCCCGCGATGATCGCGGCGGTGAGGAAGCCCCACCCGGTGAGCGTCCAGCGGCGCGTCTGGGTCATCCACGCCTGACCGGGGAGGCGGGTGATAAGCGCCGCCATGGCGTACGCGAAGGGGACGGTCAGGCCCACGAAGCCCAGGTACATGAGCACCGGGTGGACCGCCATCATCCAGTGGTTCTGCAACAGTGCGTTGGGCCCCGGGCCGTCAAGCGGCGGGTTCGGTAGGTGAGTGAAGGGGTTGGCGGCAAAGATCGTCGTGCCCAGGAAGAAGATCAGCACGCCCTGCATCACAACCAGAGCCCACGGCCTGAGAACGGTGTTTGGGGCCGTGATGGCCAGCAGCGCGGTGTAACCGGCAAGGAGCCAGCCCCACAGCAGGATCGAACCTTCCAGGGCGGCCCACAGGGTCACGACCTTCACCCAGGTGGGGGAGTCGATACGGCTCTGTTGGGCGACGTACTCGACGCTGAAGTCGTCGGTGAGGAGTGCGACCTCCATTACGACGATGCCGACGGTCACGGCCAGGAAGGCCGCCACGGCGGCAAGCCGGGCCGAGGTCTGCAAGCGCGCGTCCCTGCGCGCAGCGCCGATCAGACCGGACAGGAAGGCATAGACGGCGAGGGCGAGGGCGATGTACAGCGCACCCCCGCCCAGTGTGGATAAGGTCAGCAGGTCATTCATGCGTGCTCGTTCCGGGATTGGGGGCTGCACGTGCTGCAGCGCAGTAGTGAGCGGGCGTCATCAGTAGAGGGAGTCCTTCAGGGCTTCCAGGTCGACCGGCTCGCCCTCCTCGGGCGCCTGGTACACCTCGCTGTGGCGCACCAGCAGGTTGTCGCTCACGAACACGCCGTCCTCGAAGCGGCCCTCGATGACCACGCCGGTGTTCTCCTGGAACATGTCGGGCGGAGTCCCCTGGTGGCGCACGAAGTACGACTCGATGCTGTCGGTCACGTGGAAGGTGAGGCGCAGGTCCTCGTTATCGAAGACGATGCTGCCCGGCTGCACGAGGCCGCCCAGCCGAAGCCGGCGACCGTCGTAATCGTGTGGGTTGGCAGCGTACTCGCTGGGCAGGATGAAGTAGACCAGCGAGGAGGACATGGCGTTGTAGACCATGAAACCCGCGGCGGCGAGGATCGCGACGGCGGCGACGCCGTAGGCCCAGCGCTTCACTGTGCGTCCTCCTCAAGCTTGCGGGCACGCGCACGCAGGTAGAGGAGGTAGCCGCCGTAGGCGATCACCAGTTGCAGGTAGGCCGCGGCAACCCAGGCCCAGGGACTCCAGTTCTCAAACATCGATAGCCTCCCTCATCGTTACGGGGGTGGTTTCGCGTTGCTCTTCGAGGCCAACCTGCGCCCGGCCAATGCGAATGCGTTCGATCGAGAACCAGACGTAGGTGACCGCGACCGCGAAGACATTGAACAGCAGGATCCAGCGGAAGATCGGATCGGCGGAGTCACTCACGCCCGACGCGCTCACATCGAAGCTCTTGGCCGGGTGGAGCGTACGGAACCATTCGGCCGCCATCCAGTTGAAGGGCAGGCTGGCAAGCACGATGATGGCCACCACGGCGCTCACCCGGGCGCGGCGATCCCGGTCGTCGATAAGGCCGCGCACCACGAAGTAGCCGACGAGGAGCGCGAACAGCAGCGCCGTCAGCGTGAGCTTCGCGTCCCAGGTCCAGAAGGTGTTGAGGGTCGGCTTGCTGTAGGTCATCCCGCCAATGATGGTGAGTCCGGCGAAGATGGTGGCAAGCTCGGCGTGGGCGGTGCCACGCACGTCATCCATGGGCCGGCCCTTCCACAGGTAGAGCATCCCGTAGACGGCGGCGATGATGACGGCGAGGAAGCAGACCCATGCGGCAGAGACATGCGCATACATGATCCGGATCAGCTCACCCTGATTGACATCGGGCGGGCTCACGACGAGGCCCAGGTAGAAACCGGCTCCCACCAGCAGCAGGGAAGCCGCGGCCAGGAGGTTGAGCCACAGGGGGCGTGGCCGTAGCGGGTGCGTTGTCGTTCGGTCAGAGCTCATTCCAGAAAACTCCCATTTCAGCTGGCTGTTACCCGCCCCTCACGTTTGTCGTTACTCGTCCACGACGAAGCGGAAGATCGCCGTACAGACCACGAGGTAGGCGAGGTCGAATCCTGCCAGCAATTGTATCCAGTCACTGGCCATTTCCAGGTTCCCGAACTGCATGAGGCTGGTGGTGGCGCGTACGGCCGCCAGCAGGATCGGGACGACCACCGGGAACATGAGCACGGGCAGCAGCGAGTCGCGCGCCCGCAGGTTCGCGGTGAGAGCGGCGTAGAAGGTGGCGATGAGGGCAAAGCCGAGCGTGCCCAGCGCCAGGGTCAGCAGCAGGGCGCCCCGGTGGCTGCCCAGCGGCAGGTCGAAAAGCACCGCGGTGGTGGGCAGCAGGATGAGGGCCAGGAAGCCCATGTAGACCCAGTTGGAGATCAGCTTGCCCAGGTAGATGCTCGCCCGGGGGATGGGGTAGAGGAGGAGCTGCTCGAAGGCGTTCTCCTCGCCCTCCGCGGCGTAGCTTTGCGCGGCCGAGATCACACCCGCGAACGCGAGCGCCACCCACAGCGCGCCGGGGGCAATCTGCGTGAGGATCGCCTCGTCCGATCCCACGGCGAACGCGAGGATCACGAGGGTGATGGCGGCGAAGAAGAGGGTGGCCACGGTAATGGCCCTGCTGCGCAGCTCCTGGCGAATGTCCTTGCCGGCGATGAGCAGGACTGGCGTGAAGTCGTTCACGCTAGCCGCCCCTCACCGGAACGGCCTGCACCGGGGTGGCCGGAACGCCGAACCGCTCTGACCGCCTGACGGTGCCCCCGCTCACCTCGAGGACGGCATCGGCGAGCGGAGCGACACGCTCCGGCTCGTGCGATGCCAGCAGCACGGTCTTGCCGGTCGACCGGGCCTCGTCCAGGAGTGCGTCGACGTAGGCCTTCCCCTCCTCATCGAGGGCCGCGTAAGGCTCGTCGAGCAGCCACAGTTTCGCCGGCGCCATGCGCAGCCGGGCCAGCCCCAGCCGCTTCTTCATGCCGCTCGAGTACCCGCGCACCTGTTTCTGCGCCGCTCCGGCCAGCCCCACATTGGCGAGGGCCGCCTCCAGTTCGGAGGGGGTGAGGCGCAGGCCGTAGAGGCGGGTGGCGAGCTCGAGGTTCTCTGCCCCTGTCAACGTCGGGTAGGAGCCGCCGAAGACGGGCAGCATGGCGGTGCGCGAGCGCACCTCGTGTGCTTCCCGGACGGTGTCGAACCCGAACACCCGGGCGCTGCCGCGCGAGGGCCGCAGCCTGGTGGCGAGCACCTTCAGGAGCGTGGTCTTGCCGGCTCCGTTGGGGCCCTGCAGGACGACAATACGGCCCTCTCTGATGGTAAGGCTTACCTCAGAGAGGACCATATCTCTACCGTAACGCCGGGCCAGGCCGTCCAGCTGGACGGCCGGTGGGGACTCATTCACCTGCCGTCAATGATATCCCGACCCCTGCGGGATTTTCGCCCGCTGCCGTAACCCTGGCGCGTCGGCTCTAGGGCATTTGCCGGAGCACCTGCCTGGCCTGCTCGGCAACGTTCGGATGCGACGTGACGTCGAAGCGGTCGGCGTTCACGCTGGAAACCGAGGTGAAGTCGCGCTTGCCGCCCGTGAAGGCGTAGCCGATGAGGCCAATGATCACCCCGATGATGGCCCCGAAGATCGCGCCGTTCAGCGCGAGCGTAAAGGCGCTGGTCAGCGGCGCGAACAGGTTGAACATGCCGAAAATGAAGCCAATGAACGCACCGATCAGGGCGCCCGAGAGCAGTCCGCTCAAGGCCGCGCGGCCCCAGTTCATCTTGCCAGTTACGCGCTCGACGAAGCTGAGGCCCTCGGCCACGATCGAGATCGAGCGGACGTCGAAGTCGTTGTCGGCCAGGAAGTCGACCGCCTGCTGCGCCTCGGCGTAGGTGCTGTAAGAGGCGATGACCGTCCGCTGGCTGCCGTGACCGGAGCCCGGACGCGGGTCGCTTACCGGAACCCGTTCCTGCGGGACGGTGTCGTCACGAATGTGTGTCCTGCTGTTGTCCATCCTGCCCCCCTCCTGTCAGGCCAACCGTAGGCAGTGATGAAGGGCCCGACAAGGCCGCGGACTACAGGACGGCGGCAGCGCGGCACACCTGCCAGGTCCCGGTGATGCCGTAAAGTCCTGTCATGAGCGATACGAACATCAACGGTACGTCGGGGCAGGGTACAGGCAAAGTTGCCGTCTTCGGTGGAGGCTGCTTCTGGTGCACCGAGGCCGTTTTCCAGGAGCTGCAGGGCGTCCTTTCGGTGCTGCCCGGCTATACCGGCGGCCACACGCCGAACCCCAGCTATGAAGAGGTTTGCCAGGGAACGACGGGGCATGCCGAGGCCGTTGAGGTGCGCTACAACCCCGACGAGATCGGCTACCGCGAACTGGTGGAGATCTTCTTCGCCACCCACGACCCCACTCAGCTGAACCGGCAGGGCAACGACGTTGGCACCCAGTACCGGTCGGCGATCTTCTACGCGGACGAGGAGCAGCGGCAGGTCGCCCAGTCGGTCCTCGAGCAGCTGGAGGCCCAGAAGGTCTTCGACGACCCCATCGTGACCCAACTGACTCCGCTGGAAACGTTCTACGAGGCCGAGCCCTACCACCGCAACTACTTCCGCAATAACCCCAACCAGCCCTACTGCGCCGTCGTGGTCGCGCCGAAGGTCAGCAGGTTCAGGCAGAGGTATTCGAGCCGGCTTCGTCCCTGACCGCCCCGCCGCGCCCGGACAGTTTGTCGAGCAGCGCCGGCAACGCCTCGCCCAGCCGCGCCTCGACCTTCACGAACAGCTCTTCCTGATTGCGCACCAGCCCGTCGTTGATGGCAGCGACGGGCTTTTCCTGTCGCTGCGCGGCTAGCACGAAGCGGAGGCCGGACATCACGGCGAGCGAGGAGCCCAGCACCAGCACCAGCCCGCTTTCATCCACGAGCCGCATGCCCTCTTCGACACGCTCTTTCGGCACGTTCTCGCCGAAGTAGATGACGTCGGGCTTGAGCACTCCGCCGCACACGGGGCAGGCCGGAACAGCGAACCCGCGCACGACCTCCTCAGGCACCTCGGCGTCGCCGTCGGGGTTGATTACCGGCTCGACGTCCTTCAGGCCGGGGTTCAGTTCGTTCATCTGGCGCTGAAACCTGGCGCGTGGGAAGCGGTTTCCGCAGTTCAGGCACAGCACCCGGTGCAGGCTGCCGTGGAGCTCGAGCACGTCCGTGCTGCCAGCCCGCTGGTGCAGCCCGTCGACGTTCTGCGTTATGAGCCCGACCGTGTACCCCCGGGCCTCCAGCTCCACGACGGCAAGGTGGCCGCGGTTCGGTTTCGCATTCGGGATGGTGCGCCAGCCGAAGTGGCTGCGCGCCCAGTAGCGCTGCCGGGCAGCCTGGGACCCAACGAACTGCTGGTAGGTCATGGGCTTGTGCTTGCGCTCCAGACTCCGCGGGCTGCGGTAGTCGGGAATGCCCGACTCGGTGCTCAGGCCGGCGCCAGTCAGCAGGAGGACATTGCCACGCTCCTCAATGAGCGTGGCAAGCCTGTCGAGCTTTTCGTCGGTGTCCACCGCAGCGCCTGGCCGGTGAACGTTACTCACTCGTGTTCTGCGCGTCCCCCTTGGGCTCGAAGCGGAGGGCAAGGCCGTTGTTGCAGTAGCGCTGCCCGGTGGGCGCGGGCCCGTCCTCGAAGAGGTGGCCCTGGTGTGAACCGCAGTTCGCGCAGTGGTACTCGGTGCGGGGCACCCCGATCTTGTAGTCGATGCTGAAGCCCAGCGCTCCCGGCAGTGCCCTGTAGAAGCTGGGCCAGCCGGTTCCGCTCTCGAACTTGGTGTCGCTCTCGAAGAGCGGCTGGTCGCAGGCCGCGCAGCGGTAGATGCCGTCGCGCTTCTCGTAGTTGAGCGGGCTGCTGCCGGGCGGCTCGGTACCCTCCTCGAACATGACGCTGAACTGTCGCGGGTCGAGCTTCGAGCGCCACTTCTCCTTGT
>CALKAI010000163.1 GCA_937983275.1 uncultured Trueperaceae bacterium
GGGCAGCGAGTGGGTCACCGCGGGGGAGTACGCCCGCTGGATCGCGCTGGGCGCGTTCCTGAACCTCGTCAACCGGCCGGCCGCGCAGGCGATGCCGGTCATCCACGCGCAGGGGGTCCACCTGCTCTTCTCGGTGGCCGCCCTGATCATCCGCATCGCCGCGCTGCTGGGCGGCTACCTGCTGTTCGGGAGCGCGCTCGCCTCGGTCGCGCTCTACGGGGCGGCCGACCTGCTCTTCTACCTGGTGCGGCTGCTCGTGATCCTGCGGCTGGCGCGGCGGTTCGATCGCGCGCGGGGCGCCAGGGGCTAGGCCCTCGCGGGTCTGGGCTCGGGTTCGGCGACCGCGGCCCTGAGGAACACGAACAGGACGCTCAGCATGCCGCCCACCAGCGCGGCCAGCACCGTCACGAGCAGGCGCCCGGGCCCGATGGGATCCGTGGGCACGTTGGCGCCGCTCAGGATGCGCGAGGTGGCCGGTACCAGCTCGTTCGCGTAGGAGAGCATGGGTTCGAGGGCAGAGAGATTCGTGAACGTTTGCCGCGTACTCATCAGCTGCTGCTCGAGGCGGTCGCGCTCGAGGATGAGATCGGCCTGACTCGTGCGCAGCATCGCCGCCTGCTCCTCCAGCTGCTCCACCTGCCCGACCAGCGCGGCGCGCTGCGCCTCCAGGCCCGCCAGGTGGGCGGTGAGGCGCTGCAGCTCGACGGCCGCGACGACGGAGGCGAGGCCTTCGCCCGAGCCGTTCTGAGCGGCGTCTGGCGGCACGGCCGCGCCCGCCCCGTTCGCCTGGGCGAGGATGGCCCGCACCTGGCCCAGCGTCTGAGCGGGGATCTCACTACTTTCGTTCTGTTCCGTCGCCTCAGGTGCCTCGGATCGCTGAGTTCCCAGCAGTTCGAGAGCGGCGACAGCCGTGCCCCCTTCGAGCGTCCCGGCCAGGGCGTCCAGGGAGTTGGGCGCCAGCTGGGCGAGTACCTGCTGCTGGCCGCGGGCCATGGCGATGTCGCGGTCGAGCTGTTCGAGGAGGCCCTCGGCCTGCGGCAGCCGCGCAGCCACGCCCTCGAGGCGCGAGGTGATGATCTCGCTGCGGTCGCGCTCCTGGAACTCCCGCCACTGCGTCTCGAGCTGGTTCAGGCGCTCCTCGACGGTGCCGAGCTGCAGCATGGTCGTGTCCATCACCGATTCGAGGCCGGCCAGCATGCTGGCGCGCACGGTTTCGACGGTGGCGTTCGCCCACGCTTCGGCGATGAGCGCGGCCGCCTCGGGGTCGCCGTGGGTAACGGCATGGGAGACGGTCAGCGGCGCGATGTCGGTCGGGTTCGAGGGGCCCACGAGTTGCTCGACCTCGCCGCCCTCGCGCAGGTCGTCGACGTTGTAGCCGGTGACGCCCGCCTGGGCGATCGCCTGCTCCAGCACGTTGCGGCTGAACGCCAGCCGCTGGTAGGTCTCGAAGTTGACGCTGGTCTGCTGCTCTATCGCCAGGGCGTTGTCGCCGGAGCGGATGGGGGAGGGGTTGATGAGTACGGTTGACTCTGCCTCATACCTCTTGCCGCTGAATGTCACGAACAGGAAGGCCAATAGTGCAATCGCTATGGTCGCGATGGCAATAACCGGCAGGCCCCGCCTCAGAATAAGGTAGAGGTCGCGCAGGGAGATTTCGTCGTCGTAGTAGGGAGGCGGGGCAGAGTGAGCCATTGCAGACTTTGAGGTTAGCACGTGTGCGACGCTGCTAACCCGGATCCCGGAGTGCGCTTACGGGTTGTCCTCGGCCCGCCTCGCGCCCGCCCGGCGGTCCTGGCCGCGCCGCTCGAAACGCCGGCGCTCATCGTGGCGGCGGTCGCTGGCCCGCCGCTCGCGGGAACGCCGTTCGAAGGCGCGCCTCTCCAGGGGGCCGCTGTCCAGTTCGGGCCAGGCAGAGTCAAGCGGGTACCACTGGTTCGTGTACCAGCGGGCCTCACCCTGCAGGGCCGGCGGAGTTCCCGGGGTGCCGGGCACGACGGGACCCGTCCCGGTGCCCTCTTCGAGCTCGCAACGCTTGAGCTCCTGGTAATCCCGCAACACGCGCTCAGGGATCCTGAGGCGCCGGGCGATTCGCTCCTGATCGGACGGGTTCGCTACCACTGCCGCCCCCCTTTCGCTTCTCCGAATTTTACCATCCGGCAATGAGATGTTTGCTCCCCTTCCTGGAGGGTCTGGCACGGCCGGAATTGCCTTCATTAATTGCCGGGGTGCAGCTTTCAAATCTGCCGGAAAGTACTGCGTGCTACACTCCCCGATAGAGTGAGTTTCCGCGTCCCCAAGCTCTTAATTGTGATTTTCGTCCTGTTCTCCGCAGCCTTCGCCCAGGAGCGGCTGAACTCCCTGGCCATCAACGACGAACTGCAGGACGATGCCGGCCCCTACTACTTCACCCGGCACGGCGATTCCAGCAACGCCTACGCCAAGGCGGTGCCCCTCGCGCGTGCCATGGGTATCACCGTCAACTACGACAGCGCCAGCAACACCCTCACCTTCAGTGGCGAGGGCACCACCGCGCGCATCCGCACGACCGCCGACGTCGCCCAGGGCCTCGAGAAGCGCTCCGGCGTCTTCACCGTCGACGGCGTGGACGTCGCTTCGCCCATGGCGATCATCGTCGACGGCACCTCCTACGTGCCGCTCATGCCCATTGCGCGGGCTTTTGAGGCAGATACTGCCTGGCACTCCCAGTTCCACCTCATCACCGTCGACATGCCGGTCGCCGAGGAGCCTGTGGCGCAGGCTGAAGCTCCCGCCGCTTCCGGTGCTTCCGGCGCGACGCCCGCCCCGCGCTTCCGCGTGGGCATGCACGACGAGTACAGCCGCGTCGCCATCGACCTCGACGAGGACACCGAGTACCGCCTGGCGGTGCACGGCAACACCATGCTCGTCTACGTCTCCGGCTTCGCCGCCACCACCCAACGCGACGAGCGCGAGGGTGCGTTCATCTCCAGCAGCTACTACGTCAACTACGGCGACGGTGCCGCCCTGGTCATCGAGGTCAACCATGACCTGGGCACCGACGGCCGCGGCTTCCGCGTGGGCCGCACCGCCGATCACACGCTCTACATCGACTTCGCGCCGCACCTGAGCGGCCAGCGGGTCGCGCAGCTCGACCCCGACTGGGGCGCGCAGGCGAGCGCGCCCGGCCTCGCCGCGCCCGTAGCCCAGGCGCCGGTGGGGCCGGCAGAGCTGCAGCAGACCGCGCTGGCGGCGCCCTCCTTGCCTTCACAGGGGCAACCGGTCGTCGTCATCGACGCCGGCCACGGCGGCAGGTTCGCCGGGGCGCGCTGGGGCGAGATACGCGAGGAGATCATCGTCCTGGAGGTCGCCAAGATGGTGCGCGACCAGCTCGAGGCGCAGGGCGTGACGGTGATCATGACCCGCGAGGACAACGTGCACCTCTCCGAGGATTACCGCGGAGACCTCGCCGCCCGCGCCGCCTTCGCCACCCCCGACCGCAACCTGTTCATCTCCATCCACGCCAACGCACACGACAACCGCTCTGCACAGGGGATCGAGACGTTCGTGTTCGGGCAGCCGCTCGACCAGAGCATGATCCAGCGCGCCATCCAGGAGAACGGCGGCGGGGAGCTGGGCCGCCAGCTCACCCAGGAGAGCCTCGCCTACGCCAACGAGGTGTCCGGCCAGATCCTGCGCGAGACGCAGCTCAACTACAGCCGCCACCTGGCGCACGCCGTTCAGGACCGCCTCGTGAGCGCCACCGGCGCCGTTGACCGCGGCGTCAAGCAGAACGTCTTCTACGTGCTGCGCAACGCCCGCACGCCGGCCATCCTCATCGAATTGGGTTTCGTCAGCAACCCCACCGAGGGTGCCAAGCTGGCGACCCGCGAATACCAGCAGACCCTCGCCCGGGCGATCTCCGAGGGGGTCATGGAGTTCGTGCGTAACGGCGGGAGTGTCGCCCTGAACTGATAGCATTACGCGTATGAGGGGCGAAAACGCCGAACAGGGTGAAGAACGCGTAAAGGAGACGGAAGGTGGCGCCGGCGGCGTCATCTTCAACCGCGACGGCAAGGTCCTCGTGCTGCGCCGCGCCAACGGCCCCTGGGTTTTCCCCAAGGGGCACATCGATCCCGGCGAGACCGCACTCCAGGCCGCGCTGCGCGAGGTCGAGGAGGAATCCGGCGTGAAGGCCACCTGCCCCGACCCGCAGCGCACCTACTCCACCAGCTACGTGAACGCCTACGGCGTGCCCCGCGAGATCACCTGGTTCGTCCTCCACACCGACGACAGCGAGTTCCGCATGTCCGAGGCGCTCTTCCCCGAGGGCGAGTTCGTAACCCCCCAGGAGGCGCTGGAGCGCCTCGAGTTCGAGCCCGACAGGGAGCTCTTCCGCGCCGTAATGCGCGACCAGGAGCACCTGGGCGCGCTCGATGCGCCTGATGCGGGGGAGGCCGAGTGAACGCACTCCTCGGCACCGCCCCCTCCGCGCAGCTAGGCAGCCTCCTCGAGGCGCTGCAGCTGGGCGAGGCGAGCGGCACCCTGAGCGCCCGGGGTGACGGCAAGCTCCACCTCCTGCTGCTGCGCAAGGGTGAGCTGGCCGCGCAGCACACGCTTTCCTGGGACGACACTCTTGCGACGCTGGAGAGTGGCGGCGAGCCCACCTTCGAGGGCGAACTGGAGGTGCGCTTCGACGCGCAGGGCGAGGTTGACCTGCCGCAGGTGAGCAGCCTGGCGGCCGGGGCGATGGCGGGGCCGCTGCGGGCGGTACCGATCCTGGGGCCCGGGCAGCCCGTTCCCGCCGGCCTCGTCGACCTGCGCGAGTTCGTGGCGCGCTGCAAGGAGCGGCTCACCACCGGTGTTCTGGTCTGTTTCAGTGGTGACGACGAGGAGAAGGGCACCGTCCTCATTCACGAGGGCAACCTGGCTGCCGCCTACTTCGAACGGGACGGCTTTCTGGCCGAGCGCAGCGACGCCCTGCGCCTCATCTACCGCTACTCCCTGGACCCGGCCAACCCGCCGCTGCAGTTCTACCCGCTGGAACCGTGGCTGTCGCGCATCCTGCTGGGCCTGGCGCTGGAGCGGCGCTTCAGCAACGGCGACCCGGGCACCTTCACGGGCGTGAGCGTGGGCGAGGCGGGCTACACCTACTACCAGGACGGCACGCCCTACCTGCTCGTTACCGCCAACGGTACCGGCAGCGGCCGCTTCGCCCCGGCGGTGAACGTGCCCGACCTGGAGCTGCCTACCGATCCTCCCGGCTGGGAGTCACAGCGTTACACCCTTACCCTGCGCGGCCGCGATGCGCTCAACCCGATGACCGAGCTGTGGATGCAGTTCGCCAGCTCGCACGGCAGCAACGCGCGCCACGTCCTCGAGACGGTCGCGGGCGGCCAGACCATCGAGGAGTGCGCCCAGGTCTTGCAGATGGAGTTGCAGGAGCTGAAGCCGTGGCTACAGAAGCTTGAGGCAGAGGGCCTCATTCGCCCCCGCCAGGCACGCAGCGTGCCTACCTGGTAATGCGGTTCTCGCGCTCCTCGGCCGAGTAGACGTCGTCCGAGGCATCGTCCTGCTGCTCCCTGTCCACGCCTGAAGCGACGGCAGTTTCTGCAGCGGGTTCTTCGATCGGTTCTACCGGTTCTTCAGTTTCGGGTTGTTGCAGTCCGGGGCTGGCCGCCTCGTCGCCTGCGCCGCCGGCCTGGTGTTCCGCTTCGGTGCCGGCGAGGGTGCCCGGGTTTGCCGGGGCCGCAACGGCGCCGCCGGTTTCTTGTGTCTCTTCGGCTCTGGGTTGCTCTACAGCTTCCTCGCTCGTCCAGGAGGTACCGACCTGCGCTTCGAGCGCCTCGCGGGAGTTCGGGTCGGGCGTGGGCAGGCCCCTGGTTCCCAGCGGTTCGATGAGGATCGGCTTCGACTCGACGTCCTTGAGCCGCTTCTGGAGGGCTTCCTCGCCCACCAGCCGGTAGGCGCCCGATTCGA
The DNA here is from genome assembly GCA_937983275.1 of uncultured Trueperaceae bacterium. Classification (GTDB taxonomy): domain Bacteria; phylum Deinococcota; class Deinococci; order Deinococcales; family Trueperaceae; genus CALKAI01. The sequence continues at coordinate 5,956 of CALKAI010000163.1, forward strand.
GGTGGTCGTAAACCGCCTTGTAGGAGCGGGTGAGGTTGTTGACCAGGCTGGCCGTCTCGACGAAGTGGTCGCTCACCTCGCGCTGGTACTCATCGAGCTGCGTCTCCAGCTCCCTGACGCGGTCCTCGTCGACCCGGGGCTTGCGCCCCATGAGGAAGACCGTGAGCGCGCCGGCAACGGCGCCGATGATGAGTGCCAAGACGAACCAGAACCAGGAAACCACGTGGAACCTCCGCCCCTCAGGATAACCGGAGACGGATGGGACGGGGCTGAGAAAAGAGCAGCTCTTGCACTAAGCTTTTGCCTCGGTAGTTTTGGGCTTTTGCGTCGCCGGTCCTAGGCTTTTAC
>CALKAI010000164.1 GCA_937983275.1 uncultured Trueperaceae bacterium
TCACCGCGGGAAAGTAGATGTCCCCCAACTGCGGGAAACTAGATGTCCCTTGACAAGGAGACCCAGTTCTCCTTCAATCCACGCCGTGAAAGTGCCCCCGTCGTAGGGACTCGTTGTGGCACGAGCAAGAAGAGTATTGAGGCCGGAATCAGCTGCGAGAAATGCCTGGGTAGAGTTCCGCTCACCGGCAGCCGCACTTCTGCTGGACAGGGCAAGCGTCGATGAAGCAAAGAGAAATGTCAATAATGCCAGGGAACTTACCAGAACAACCAGGATGAGCGCGAAGCCGTCAGATTTTCGCATTTGCACCCTCCTAGGAAAAAGACAAAATGCCCTCTCATGAAGATAAGGGAAAAGGGTGCTTATGCGGGGTGCAAAATGTTACTTCAATCGGCCGGAAGGGGACCCAATTGGATGCATTACTGAAAGATGCTTGAAACGTCAGTCAGAGATATGCTCCAAGGCGCCTCGGACTCTTTCTATATGTTCCTGACTAATGCCTGCCCCAATTGGCAAGCTTATTACTCTGCCAGCGACTGCTTCAGCCACTGGTGCGGAATTCCGAGCATGAGATTGACGGCCGAGTTCATTGAAAAGTGTGGAAAGAGTACGCGGATAGAAGGTGGAAGTAGCGATGCCTGCAGCAGCCAGGCCTCCTACAACTGCGTCCCTAGGCAACTGATTTACCAGTACCGAGTATTGATGATAAACGTGACCTGGCGCGTCAACCGGCAGGCGAATAGATTCGAGATGCGCTAGTTCCTGCGTATAAGTCGCGGCTGCGGTTCGCCGCAACTGGTTGAAGCGATCGACATGAGGAAGCTTCACCCGCAGCACCGCCGCCTGGAATTCATCGAGCCGAGAGTTGTACCCAACCATCTCGTGCTCGTAACGTCGCTCGGGGGAGGCGCCATGATTCCTGAGCATTCGTGCCAGGCGCGCCACATCATCGTCGTTCGTAGCAAGCAAGCCGCCGTCGCCGTAAGCGCCCAAATTCTTCGTCGGATAGAAGGAGAACGCGCCCACATGCCCAATGCTCCCGGTCATGCGTCCGTCAAGGTGGGAAGTGGAGGCATCTCCTGAGTGGAAGCGCGCCCCGAATGACTGCGCGCAATCCTCCAGCACCTTCAGGCCGTGCTTTTGGGCCACCTGCATGATCTGGTCCATCTGCGCCGGCCGTCCGTAGAGGTGCACGGGCAGGATCGCCTTGGTCTTCTCCGTGATTGCCGCCTCGATGAGGGTCGGGTCGATGTTGAACGACTCCTCCTCGATGTCCACAAACACGGGTGTGGCACCCACATGTAGGATTGCCTCGGCTGTCGCGAAGAAAGAGAAGGCAGTGGTAATCACCTCGTCGCCGGGACCAATGCCGAGAGCGCGTAGGCCGATGACCAGCGCGTCCGTGCCTGAGTTCAGGCCTACGGCGTGCTTTACGCCCAGGTAGGCGGCGGCCTCTGCCTCGAACGCCTCGACCTCAGGGCCCAACACGTACTGCCCGCTACGCAGCACGCGCAGCACAGCTTCGCTCAGCTCCGGCCACAGCTCCTCGACCTCGCCCTTTAGGTCGAGCATCGGTATTCTCTTCAGCTCATCGCTCTTCACTTCGCCTCCAGCGGTGCCGTGCGGGCACGAGGTCATCTGCCTGAACAGTCACCACAGAGAGTGTATCGGGCCGGCCTTGCCAGTAGCGCACCTTGCGTGCGGCGGTGAACCTGTGCTTTACTCCAACTGTTCCGCTGCGCGCGGGACCTTATCGAGAGCGGACGAGGGAACTGGCCCCGCGACTCCGCAGCAACCAGCCTCCATTCAGGCGGGTGCTAACTCCAGCCGTTGGCAAAGCCACGATGGTGAGCCACCGGGCAGATAGGGGCGAGAGCCTCTACAGCACGAAGGAGGCCATATGCACGCGCACCAGCAAAACGCATATATCACCATTCGACAATCTGAGCGAATGCCTAGTGCGGCCTAGCCGGCCAGCCAGCTAGGTTCGCACTCCCCGCGGCACCCGTGTGCTCGCAGGGGCCCGTCATGCCCGTTTGCAGGGGAAGGATATCGTGTCCTGCTCCCGCAGGGCCGGGCCCGTATATCCAGCGTCAAAACAGAGCTCTCGCAGAATCCAACAGGAGAATCCATGTCGTACAAGTTCGAAACGCTGCAGATCCACGCCGGCTAGGAAGAGGCCGATCCCGCTACTAACTCCCGCGCCGTCCCCATCTACCAGACGGCTGCCTACAACTTCGACGATGCCGATCATGCCGCCGACCTCTTCGCCCTCAAGAAGCTGGGCAACATCTACTCGCGCATCATGAACCCCACGAACGACGTGCTCGAGAAGCGCATCACCGCCCTTGAGGGGGGCAGCGCCGCCGTGGCGGTCGCCAGCGGTCACGCCGCCGAGTTCATCGCCTTCACCACCGTCGCCCGGGCCGGCGACAACATCGTCGCCTCACCCAACCTCTACGGCGGCAGCGCCAACATGCTGAAGGTCACGCTCAATCGGTTGGGCACCACCGTCCGCTTTGCTGACGCGGACGACACGTCTGAAGAGTACGAGCGGCTCATCGACGACAACACGCGAGCCGTCTACCTCGAGTCGATTCCCAACCCCTCGCTCAAGCTGCCCGACCTCGACGCGATCGCAGGGGTAGCGCGCGAGCAAGGCGTCGCCGTCATCATCGACAACACCAGCGCAATGGGCGGCTACCTGTACCGGCCGTTCGAGCACGGTGCGAACGTGGTGGTGCACTCTGCGACGAAGTGGATCAAGGGCCACGGCACCAGCATCGGCGGTCTCATCGTCGACGGCGGCAACTTCGACTGGGGCAACGGCCGTTACCCGCTCTTCACCGAGCCCTCCCCCAGCTACAACGGCATCAACTTCTGGGAGAGCTTTGGCGAGGGCAGCCCCCTCGGCAACGTCGCCTTCGCGATTCGTGCCCGCACTGAGGGCCTGCGCGACATCGGCGCCACCCTGTCACCTCAGGACGCATTCCTCTTCCTCACGGGCCTGGAAACGCTCTCGCTTCGGGCAGAGAGGCACATTGAGAACGCTCTCGCCCTCGCCCAGTGGCTCTAGCAGCAACCGGAGGTGGAGTCCGTCAACTACCCGGGCCTCGAAGGCCACCCCCTGCAGCAGCGCGTGCAGAAGCACTATCCCCGCGGTGCCGGCGGCTTCCTTACCTTTGATCTTAACGGCGGCTTCGAGGCTGGCAAGGCATTCCTGAACAACGTCGAGCTCGCCTCCCGCCTCGTCAACCTGGGCGATGCCAAGACCTCCGTGACCCACCCCGCGTCGACGACGCATTCTCAGCTGACCGAGGAGCAGCTATTGGCCGCAGGCGTGGGCCCAGGCCAGATCCGCGTTGCGACGGGCCTTGAGCACATCGACGACCTTATCCAGGATTTCCAACAGGCGCTCGACGCGACGCAGAAGCTCGCAGCGGCCTGAGGATGTCCCGAATTCCGACCCTAGTCCACGAGACCTGGGGTGATCACGCTGCCCTGCTGGCCAGAGCCTCTGCCGGTCAGCCGGGCGGCGCCTTCGCCGCAAATGCCGGCGTTGTAGACGTCGCGACACCGGCAAGGCCATTACAGCTAGAGAAGGGCACAGAACTCCCTCAGGTCGCCCTCGCCTACGAAACGTACGGCGAGCTGAACGCCCGCGGTGACAACGCTATTCTCGTGTGCCACGCCCTCACGGGCAGCGCGCACGCGGCGGGAGTGCACGAGCGGGAGCAGGTGCCGGGCTGGTGGGATCCACTCATTGGCACCGGCAAACCAATCGACACGGACCGCTACTTCGTCATCTCCTCGAACGTGCTGGGTGGCTGCTACGGGTCGACGGGCCCTACCTCGTTCGACCCCGAAACCGGCCGGCCCTACGGTATCGACTTTCCCCGCTACACGATCCGGGACATGGTTCGCGCTCAAAGGCTCCTGGTCGAGGAGCTGGGCGTGAGTAGCTTGGCCGCAGTCATAGGCGGCTCCATGGGCGGCATGCAGGTGCTCGAGTGGGCCGTCATGTATCCGGAGCTCGTCCGGGCGATCGCCCCTATAGCGATAGGGGCGGGGCACTCTGCCTGGGCAATCGGTCTCAACGAGGTGGCGCGGCGGGCGATCATGAGCGACCCGTCATGGCAGGACGGCCACTACCCCCTTTGTAATCAGCCGGAGACCGGCCTGGGCCTCGCCCGGGCCGTGGCGATGTTCACCTACCGCTCGTTCGATTCGCTTGAGCAGAAGTTCGGACGCGAGCGGGTTGGGGAGCGTTCTTCCCTCAACGGCAAGCTTGCTATCGGCACTGCTGTTGAGGGCGAGCTTTCGGGCCTGACGGAATCGTTCGAGATCGCCTCCTACCTCGAGTACCAGGGCGTAAAGCTGGCAATGAGGTTCGACGCGAACACCTACATCCACCTAACCCTTGCTATGGACGACTTCGACCTCGCCGAAGGTCGCGAGCGCTCCATCGAACAGGTGCTCGCTCGAATCGAGCAACCGGCACTAGTCGTGGGAATCAGCAGCGATGTGCTCTACCCAGAGGTAGAGCAGAAGCGGCTCGCCGCAAGCCTCTCGAATGCCCGCTACGAGCGCCTCGTGTCACCGCACGGCCACGACGCCTTCCTTATCGAGTTTCCGCAACTCGCCGTCCATCTTCGGAAGTTCCTCAGCGATGTGACGCACCGGTAAAGTTTCACTTCCTGAGACAATTTTCATATCTCAAGAACTCCGTACTGATGGGGGTAAACTAGGCTTTCCGACCCTGCTACCATACTTTCAGAGATGTTGCAGGCCCCCGACAATCACAGCCTAGCCACCCTTTGGTAATGACGCGCACCGCGTACCGCAACCCGCGGCGGGTCGCGGGCTTGACCATTCTCGAGCTGCTCGTCGTGCTCGCAATACTTGGGATTGTAGGCGGGATCGGGATTTTCAACGGGCGTCAGTTACTTGCGAACCAGGAACAACGGGCGGCCGTTACATCCTTGCAACAGACCATCTGGCAAGGTGCTACAGCCGCTGCTTCCCGGGGTACTACCGTCGAACTAGTTCGCTCAGGGAGGCAGTTCACACTCGTCGATACCGGAGAAGCGGTCGTGCTCAAGGAGTTTGAACTGCCGGAGGCCGTTTCCACCAATTGGCCAGAAGGTACTGCGCTCGCCTTTACTCCGCCAGGCAGAGTCGAGTCGCTCGACTCACTCCCGAAAGACTTGTGGGTGAGTACAAGTCGTCAAACAATCAAACTGACGATTTCTCTGATCGGCGAGGTTAGAGCCGAGGTGGTCGGATGAGGTTCTCGCGTAAGTCCGTCCGGGGAAGCGTGAGCCCCGCCCGCAGGAATATGGGCCTGACGCTCATCGAAACGCTCGTCGCACTGGTGCTTCTCGGAGTCATTACCGGTGCTGTCGTAACAACCTACGTCTCAAGCATTCAACAGAACTTCAACTCCGGACAGCGCACGCAAAGCGTTCAGCTCTTGAACTTCTTGGGGCGGCGCGTCGCGGGTGGCGATGAGCTCCTGTTGGCTGGCGACAGCTCATTGACCTGGGATTACGGGGAACTGCTTACGGTGTTCCCCGAGTTGGAGGGGGAAGTGGGGTTGGGGCAGGCAGCTAACTATCGGGCCAGCGTCACCAACTTGGGCGAGATCTCGCTTGCAGATGCGCGAATGGTTCAGTACGAGATTCTGGTGTGCGCAAGGGCTCAGGGTGACGAGACCTGCGTTGAGGGGCGGACGGCAGGCCCTCAACCAGGCGATCCGTCCGACGGTCCCGGTGCACTGCCAGGTATCAGTTGAGGGCCGCAATGATCCATAGGAGAGTAACAGCCTGGATTCCAACGGGCCGCCGGAGGCGGGCAGGCATGACACTGATCGAGGTGCTCATTGCTCTGGCCGTGCTGACCATCCTCATTGCGGTTGCCTACGGGGCGATCGCACAGGGAGTCAAGGTTCAAAGTGGTCAGGAAGCCGCGACCAGCACGCAGGCCAGACTACGCAGGATTACCGAGGTGTTCACCCAGGAGCTGCGCTCTGCTGTTCTGGGGGCAGTTTCCAATACTCCGTACGCTTCCGGTAGCTCAGCCGTGTCGTTCGCGCTTCTTGATGGCGGGGCGGGTTTTCAGGTGACGGGGATCAGCGCTGCCAACAACAGGCTTTCGGTCGCGACGACGGCCTCAAGTGGTTCTCAGTTGAGTTTGGAGGGCGAGGCGATGGTGGTGGACGCTGGCGGCCAAGCGGTCATCTTCCCGGTGATATCTGTCAGCATCAGTTCGCCAGGAACGGCAACTGTTGAGACCACGGCCGCCGGT
>CALKAI010000165.1 GCA_937983275.1 uncultured Trueperaceae bacterium
CCATGACGCCCACCTGCTCCTCGCACAGTTCGCGGGCGATCCGCAGGACCTGGTGCTGGTAGGCGATGTCCAGGCTGCTGGTGGGCTCGTCGAGGAGGAGCAGGCGGTCGCCGCTGGTTCCCTCGAGCTGGGCGAGGACGCGGGCGAGTTGGACGCGCTGTTGTTCTCCGCCTGAAAGCGTCAGATAGTTGCGGTGTTCATAGCCTTCGAGGCCCACCCGGCGCAGGCAGTCGCGGGCGATGCGCGCCTCGTTGTCGTGGTCGATGCGGCCCGACTGGTGCGGAATGCGGCCCAGGAGGACGACCTCTTCGACTTCGTAGCCGAAGGAGAGGCTCGTGCTCTGCGGCAGCACGGCACGGCGGCGGGCCAGCTCGCGCGGCTTGTGCTCGGGCAGGTCCTCGCCGAAAAGGGCGATGTTGGTGCTGGTGCCCAGTTCACCGGTTATGTGCTTCAGCAGCGTGCTCTTGCCGGCGCCGTTGCAGCCAACTACTACGAGGAACTCGCCTGCGAGCAGGTTGAGTTCGATCTCACGCAGGATCGTCCTGTCCTGCACCGAGAAGGTCAGGTCGCGTACGCACAGGACGTTGTTGTCCTGAGCAGTTGTGCGTTCGGCGGTGACGTTCAAGTCAACCTCCCATTCTTGCGCCCTTTGAGAAGAAGGAAGAGGAAGAAGGGGGCGCCAACCAGCGCGGTGACGATTCCTATGGGAAGCTCCGCGGGTACTACGATAGTTCGTGCAAACAGATCAGCCAAGACAAGCAGAGTAGCTCCAAGCAGTGCGCTGGCCGGCAGCAGGGCCCGGTGGTTGGGGCCTATCCAGAGGCGCACCAGGTGCGGTACGACCAGGCCAACGAAACCGATGCTACCCGAGACGGCGACTCCGGCCCCGACGCCCAGGGCGACCAGCGTGACTATAGTCCACTTCACCCTATCAACGCTGATTCCAAGGTGTCTGGCGTTACCCTCACCAAGCAGCAGCGCATCGAGGGCGTTCGCCATGAGCGGCATGCCGATGATGCACAGCACGATGAACGGCCCTGCGGTCAGGACGCCTTGCCACGTCGCCCCACCGAGGGAGCCAAGGTTCCAGAAGGTGATCGTACGCAGCTGGTCGTCGGTAGCGAGGAAGGTGAACAGGCCGGTGGCCGCCCCGCCCAGCGCGTTCACGGCGATGCCGGCCAGGAGCATGGTGGCTACGCTAAGCCGCCCGCCATCCTGGGAGAGGAAGTAGATGAGTGCGGTGGTCGCCAGGCTCCCCAGAAAAGCCGCAACAGGCAGAGTAAAGATACCCAGCCCGGTAAGCCCCAGAACAATCGTTGCCGCGGCTGCCACCGAGGCGCCGCTGGTGATGCCCAGCAGCCCCGGATCGGCAAGCGGGTTGCGGAAGAGGCCCTGCATGGCCGCGCCTGAGACCGCCAGGCCGGCGCCTACCAGCGCGCCCAGCAGCACCCGGGGAAGGCGTATCGCGTGGAGGACCGTCGCCTGCAGCTCCGTGTACTCGCGCACGGGCTCTATGCCCACGTAGCTCAGGAGGATGCTCACCACCTGCATGGGCGCAATCACCACGGCCCCGGAGCCGATCGCGAAGATCACGACGATGATGAACAGCGGGATAAGCACGAGAAGCGCCGTGGCACGGCGCTTCCTGGCTGGGGATGTGGTGTTTGCGGTAACGGTCGCCATTCTGAGCCGGTCTCTAGGGGACTTCTATCCCGTAGAGATCGCGGGCGAGCTGCGCAGCGAACTGGGGGAAGCGGGGACCGATCCAGCGGACCGAGTCATCGACGGTGTAGATGGCCTCGTTATGGCCGGCGGTGGTCAGGGAGACGCCGGGTAGCTGCAGGTAGCCGCTGACCCCGCCGATGGCGTCGAGGCCGCGCTGCATCATGATAATTACATCAGGGTTGGCGGTAACGAGGGCCTCGCTGCTGATGGTGACGTGGGCGCCATCGATGAAGTCTGCAGCATCATTGGCACCGGCAAGCTCGATCAGTACGCCAGGCCCGGTATCTTCGCCCCCGTAGATGGTCGAATCGCCCAGCGAGTGGGAGTAGATGAACATGACATCCAGCCGCTCGTCCTCGGGGATTTGCGAGAGTTCAGACTGGAGGGCGTCGAGGTCGCTCCGAATGCGGTTTACGAGCTCCTCTCCCCTCTCCTCTACTTCGAACACCGTGGCGATCTGGCCAATCCGGGTATAGAGGGCCTCCATGCCGCCCTCACCGGAGTGGGACAGGACCAGGACCGGAATGCCCGCGTCGCGCAGCTGGGCTGCCGTTTCGGGCTTCATGTTCTCCTGTGCCGAAATGACGAGATCGGGCGAAAGGCTTATGACGCCTTCGACGCCGTAGTTGTACGGATGCCCCACCTTGGGCAGGTCGTTCTCGGGGTAGAGCCCCGAGTTGTCGGTTCCGACGACCCGCTCTTCCAGGCCAAGCTCGTACATGACCTCAAGCACGGAACTGTTCAGGGCAACTACGCGATCTGGGTTCTCTACGTCCACAACAACGCCGTCGGCACCGGTTACCGGTGCTGCCAACGCAGAAAGGCTTAGCAGAGCCACGAAGCTTGCGAGTGCGGCTTTGATCTTGGGCACGTCGAACTCCATTCCGACTATCCGTATCGGCTTAGTCGGGATTACAGTATATCAGCGGCACGCGCTTGACAAGTACCCTGCCGGGAACGAGGTTTGCGGGTGCTTCTGCTACTCCTGCCCAGCCCAGGTGTGGTTACCGTCCATCCGGATGCGGCCCCTTTCGACCAGCTCCAGATATCTCTCGACGAGCTGCGGTTCGAACTGGGTGCCGGCGCCCTCACGCAGCTTCGCGACGGCATCATCCAGTTTATAGGCCATACGGTAGGGCCGGTCGCTGGTGAGCGCCTCGAAGACGTCGACGACGGCCAGTATGCGGCCAGCCAGCGGGATCTGGGTGCCCTTGAGCCCGGCCGGGTAGCCGCTGCCGTCCCAGCGCTCGTGGTGAGCTCCTATCCCCTTGGCGACGTTGCCGAAGCGCTTCGTGGTGCCAAGCAGGTTCTCGCCCAGCCGGGCATGGCGGCGCATGACCAGGAACTCCTCCAGGGTCAGGTCGTCCGGCTTCTGCAGGATGTCGCGCGGAACGGACACCTTGCCGATGTCGTGGAGCAGGCCGGCGAGGTAGAGATCCTCCAGCTCCTTGCCCCTGAGCCCCATGGCCGCGCCCAGCTCCCACGCGTTGTGGGCAACCCGTTCGCAGTGGGCCCGGGCTTCATCGCCCGGCTCGGCGTCCTGCGCGAGCTTCACGAGGGTTGCCAGCTGGGCCTGTTCCTGCTCCCGCAGCCTGCGCCTGAAGCTGTCCATCGCCAGCCCGGCAGCCAACGCTACGGCCAGGTAGATCAGCGGATGCGAGTTTGCGCCGGGGAGCGGCCCTACGACAGCCGCAGCGGTCAGGGCCGCGACGGCCCCGCCGGCCGGACCGGTGAGGAGCGCGCCCACCACCACTACGAGGTAACCCACCTGCATCAGCGTCCCGGCACTCACGCCGAAGTGCTGGAGGAGGGCGAAGGCGAGCAACAGCAAGGCGCACAGCAGCCAGCGGAACACATTCCTGCTGCTTTTCGCCTCCCGGAGCACGTCGCGTGACCCCTTCATCTCCGGGCCATTCTTCCCGGTGGGTACCGCGACTGCCCGACTGTCCTCGATCCTCGTGCTGTCCACCTGAACTCCAATCCAATACTGAATGCAGGATCCCGTTTTCAGGCGTCGGCTGCTGTTGATTTCTCCTCGTTGCCCGCAATAGTGAAAAAGTACGCCTGGAGTGGCACTTTCGCCGTTTTGCCCTGTAGACGGCCCGACAGTCAACCGCTCACTTCCGGGCCTAAAGTTGGTGCACCCCCGACCAGCTGCCCCCGAGTAATGGCCAATGCCAGTACCCCTACGGGTACTTGCAGGAGGAGCGATGATCGAACCGAAGCAGAGCATTAACCCGCCGGACGATGCGAACGCCTTCTATGCGGATGTCCTCGAGGTACTGAACGACTCACAGGTCAATTACATGGTGGCCGGCTCTTTTGCCTCCTACACCTACACCGGCCGCGTTCCCGACACGAAGGATCTCGACGTCTTCCTGTGCCCGGAGGAGGTCGATGACGCACTGGAGGCACTCAAGGATGCGGGCTACGAGACCGAACTGACCTACGGGTACTGGATCGCCAAGGCCTGGCGCGGCAATAGTTTCGTGGACCTGATATTCCGGGCTGCCTCGGGACTGTGGGAGGTCGAGCCGGAGTGGCTGGCGCGTGCCGTCCCGGTGACGATGTGGGGTGTCGACACCCAGGTGGTGGCGCCCGAGGAGCTCATCTGGTCGAAGGCGGGCCTCATGGATCGGGAGCGGTACGACGGCAACAACGTGCTGCACCTGCTTCAGGCCGAGGCAACCGAACTCGACTGGCCACGCCTCCTCGAGCTCGCCGGGGACGACTGGCCCTTGCTGCTGAGCCACCTGACCCTCTTCGGCTACGTCTACCCCGACCTGGCCTCGCTGATTCCCAAGGACCTGATAGCGCGGCTCGCGCTGCGCCTGGTGAACCAGCAGGCGGCAGATTCGCCCTTCAACCAGGGTGCGTCCAACGGCACGCCGCTGTGCCGCGGTACCCTCATCTCCAACAAGCAGTACCTGGAGGATGTCGAGGAGATGGGCTACGCCGACGCCCGCATAGCGCCCTGGGGGCGGCTCTCCAGGGAGCAGCTGGCCCCCTGGGTGCAGGCGGTGAAACGGGGCGACACCTGAACCCCCGGCACCGCGCCTGCGCGCGGACGACTGCCCCGGCTCACCGTGCTTCACGATCTATTGAAGTCGGGGCAGTACGTCCTATATATTGGTGAGTCGCTTGGGTCGTTAGCTCAGTCGGTAGAGCAGCTGACTCTTAATCAGCGGGTCGTAGGTTCGAGTCCTACACGACCCACCAAGCAATCCCGCCAGGGACGAGAGGAATGAACCTCTCCCCTGGCGGGATTATTCATTCCCTACTACCCTCCCTACTATCACTCGAAAATGCCGCCGTCACAGCCCGTACTGCTCCCGCGCAATATCTCCCAGGCCAGCCTCATCAAGCGCACTGAGCGGCGCCAGGAAGGTCACGCGAATCACTCCCGGATCACGCCCGATTTCGATGCCGCCGTTGATGGTGGCGCGATTGCGGACCTCTGCCTCACTCACGCCAAGCAGCCTGGCGGCACGGCCCAGGCCGTTCTCAATGGCGATATTCAGGTTGGTTCCGGTACCAATGACGGAGATGGGCGCCACCTCCTCGAGCTCTCCAACACCCCACTCCCGGGCAAGGCGCTCGGCGCGCGTACGCTCCTCGGCGCTGAACGGACGCGCGAGGGCGGGCAGGTCTTCGACGAGCGGGAAGATGACCGGACCCTCGAGCGTGCGGCCCTTCAGAACCGACACCTGCAAGGTGACACTCCCGGCAACGTCCATCGTGTGGCCGGCGATTTCACCGTCGCCCTGGCCAGCGTGCATGTCCCCCATGTAGATTCCGGCCCCGGGAACCTTGACGGGTGCGACGACGACGGCGCCGGCCCGCACCGAGTTCACGTCCAGGTGGCCGTCGGTGCGGTGTTCCTCGAGCTCATGGGCCGTAATCGCATCCTGGTGCGGAGCGCCTACGAGAGCCGCACCGAAGTCGCCGGCGTTATGGGAGTCCGGCATGCGGATCGACGGGGCAGTTCCAAGCTGACCCAGGAAGGGGCGCATTCTCACCAACACCCCAGCCATGTCGCCCAGCGCGTAGTTGAGGATGGAGTGCTGAACAGAGGCATCGGGTAGGGCAGAGAATTCCTCTGCCCTCTCAGCAATTCTCCTCGCCGCATCCTCGGGAACCGTCACGCCCACCCGGCGATTCTCGTCGAACACGACCGTGTAACCGTGTAC
>CALKAI010000166.1 GCA_937983275.1 uncultured Trueperaceae bacterium
TCTGACTGCAACTCCCCCAGCTGCGACCTGAGCAGCCCATACATCTCGACCACACCCTCGGGAAACTCCTGCCCCTCGACTGCGAGCAGCGCACCGGCACCATCCAGGATCGAGCGTGCCCGCGAAACGTCTCCGCGCTCGAGAAGGTAGGTGGCGTAGGCCAGCCGGCCACGTACCTCCAGGTCAGGCGGCAAGTCCAGCTCCAGGAGCTGCTCGTATACGCGTTGGGCGCGGGGTGAACGCTCGGCCAGGCCAGCGTCGTTCCCATTGGCAGCGATGTCGGCTGCAGCCAGGAGGTAGGGGAACGCCGCCTCGGGGTTCTCGCCCAGCGCGAAATGCGTGCCTATCTGCTCCGAGTGCTGCAGCGGCGCATGCTCCTCCAGCCAGGCCGCGATCCGCAGGTGCACCAGGGGACGGTCGCCAAATGGGACCATCCGCAGCACGGCGTGGCGCAGCAGGTCACTCTGAAAGCGGTACGCCACCGTCCCGGGAATGTCCGACGACTGCTCGCGCACCAGCAGGTTCTCGCGCAGCAGCCGCTTCAGGCTAAGTTCGTCGCCCTCGCACAGGTCCAGGAGCAGGCGCTCCCAGGAACGCTCACCCGTCAGTGCGGCCACGGTCAGCATTTGCCGCTCGTCGTGGCTCAGCAGGTCGAGACGCGCCTGCAAGAGCGAGGCCATCGAACCGGCCACCGTGCCTGGCTGCGCGCTCGACAGCGAGCGGCCCAGCTCAATCAGGTGCGCGGGAACACCGCTCACCTGATCGACAAAGGTATGCGCCGCCGCCCGGAACTTTGGCCCCACGAGTTGATCGAGGAGCTCCAGGGCCGCATCGCGATCCAGCGGGGGCAACTCGATAGCAGTCACCGGCAAACCAGGCGGAGGCTCCTGCCTGCTCGCCTTCACCACCAACAGCGGCGCCTTCAGTCCCGAGAGTCGCTTCAGCAGCTCCCGCAAGCCGGGGTTGGCAACCCGCATGTCGATGAGCAGGGCCGCTCCGTTAGGCGCCGCATGGGTCACCGCGCGCAGGACGTGCGCCCACGCCTCGACCGGAGTCATTGCAGCCCGCAGTGTGGCCGGCAGGCGTGCTCCCGCCTCATCCTCGCCAGCTCCGCCGGTCGCCCTGGGCGGCAGGTTACTGCCCAGACCGGTCGTGAACGAGTCGTCGGGCGAGGTGAGGCCCAGGGAGGCGATGACCGCCTCGTGCACTGCCTTCTCGCCAGGCAGAAGGTCCTGCAGGGCAAGCAGGCTGCGCTGCTGCGCGACACGGGAATCCTCACCCTCGCGCAGGTCGAAAAGCTGCTTGGCGAGCTGGCGCCAGGCGGGGCCGGCGCCGGGGACTCCGCCCAACCACAGGACCCGCACCTCCTGGAGCTCCTTCTGGAACTCCCGCAGCAGGCGCGTCTTGCCCATGCCGGGGCCGCCGTAGAGCCACACCTGCCGCTCGCTGCCCGCCGCCACCGCCTCGCGGAAGTTGCGGCGCAACTGCGCAAGCTGAGCCTCGCGGCCCACGAAGCCCAGGTAGCCGTAGGGGTCACTGTCGTACTCGTGAAGCGGCGAAACCAGCCGGTAGGCGGTACGCACGTTCGGAAAGCCGGCGAGACTCACCGGCGGGCTGGGCTCGTAGACGAGCACGTGCCGGGTCGCCTCATAGGTATCGGGCCCCACCCACACCTCACCGGGGATGGCGGCCGCCTCCAGGCGCGCGGCCAGGTTCACCGTCGAGCCCATCACGGTGTAGTCACGCGAGCGGGCGCTGCCCACCGTACCGGCGATGACGGTACCCGTGTTTACGCCGGCGCGCCCCTTCAGCGGGTAGCCCTTGGCTCGGCCTATCGACTCGATGGAACGCAACGCCGCGTAAGCGGCCAGTACCGCCCTTTGCGGGTCGTCCGGGTGGGAGCTGGGTGCGCCGAAGAGGGCGATGAGGCCGTCCCCCTGGAAGGCATCCACGTAACCGTCGAAGTCCTCGATGACGCCGGCGACGACGGTCAGGACCTCGTCGGCCAGGTCGCGCAACTCTTCCGGGTCGAAACCGAGGGTGAGGGTGGTGAACGAGGTCAGGTCGATGAACAGCACGGTCACCCGCCGCCGTTCCCGGGTGCCCCGTTGCTGCAAGCGCTCGCCACACATGCTGCAGAAGCGTGCCCCTGCAGGGTTCTGCGCGTTACAGGCTTGACAGATCAACTTGCCTCCAGCTGCCTGACGAACTTACAGGCCCAGCGTGGTACTCGGATCCACGAACGAGCTTCGACCCCCCTCATTGACCTGTACCCAAAGCTTCAGGGTATTGGCCGGAAGCAGAGAACTACCGCCCAGGTAGCCTATCACCTGCCCCTGAGAAACCCGATCCCCCACTTGTACTTCCGGTGGCCGCAGGTTCGTGTAGACCGAGGAGAGCGTATCGCTGTGCGCGATCGACACCATGTAGCCGTCGTTGGCGCTCACGAAGGAGACGCCGCGCACCACGCCGTCCTGGACGGCGAGGACGGGGGCGTTGTCGTCCTGGGCCCGTAACGTCATGTAGGAGTTGTTGTCGACACCGTAGCGGGCCAGGACGGTCGGGTTGGTGAGCGGGTAGATGTAGCCGGAGTCCGACTCGACGATCGGTCCGGTGAGGTTCTCGATCCGCTGGCCAACATCCTGCGCCTGCTGCTCCAGCCGCTCGCGCTCCCGCTGGGCGAGGAACTCCTGGGCGAGCTGCCGCTCGATCCGCGCCTGCTCCTCGCGCAGCCGCTGGATCTCGTTCGCCAGCTGCCGGTCGAGGTCGCCCAGCTCGCTTTCGAGCTGCGCCTGCGCGGCGATCACCTGCTGGCGTTGCGCCATTTGCCCCTCGCGGGTCGACTCGAGTTGGGCGATGACCTCGCGCAGTTGCGCCTCGGACTGGGCCAGCTGCGCCTCGTTCTGGGCCAGCTGCGCCTGGGTCGCCTCGAGGCTGCTCAGCTGATCGCTCAGCAGCAGCTGCGCTTCGAGCAGCTCCTGGCGGTTCGCCTCCAGGCTGTGCATGAGTTCCGTGTCCTGCTCACCCAGCAGCGACAGGTAGCGGTTCTTCACCTGCAGCTCGAAGAAGGAGTTCACCTCGGTCAGCACGGACGCAAAGCGGGCGGTGTCCTGGCGGTGCAGGTTGACCAGCAGCGCCTCGATGCGTACCTTCAGGGCCTCCAGGTCGCTCAGGATGCGCTCGATCCGCTCCTCGGTGGCGCGCAGCTCCTCGTCCAGCTGCTCCATCTGGGCCTGAAGCTGCGCCTGCTGATTCCGCAGCTGTGCCAGCTCACCCAGGATCCGGTCGCGCTGGGCGGTGGTCTCCTGCAGTTCGGCGCTCGTCTGTGAGAGCTGTTCCGACAGCTCCTGCTCCTCCTGCTGACGCGCCCCCAGCAGCTGCTGGTACTCCTCGATTTGCCGCTCCAGCGCCTCGCGGCGGCTGGTGTCCAGCTCGACCTGCGCCTGCAGGGAACGGTGGGGGAGGGGCAAGAGGAGGCCAAGCAGGAGCAGGGCAGCCGCCAATCGCCGCAACATCACACCTCCTCGCGAAGATGCTGCGAGATGCCGATGGCGCTCCCCACCAGGCCCACCAGGATCGCCAGCGCCGCCAGCAGTCCCGCGACCTGCGCGAGCAGATTGGTGTCGCGCACCAGCGGCACGAACGGCAGCTGCTCGCCCAGCCGCTCGATGATCATCAGGTAGCCGGGCACCACCAGCGCCAGCGTCACCACCGCGCTTATGAGCCCCAGCAGCAGCCCCTCGAGGAGGAAGGGCGCCCGCACGAACGACCGGGTCGCGCCGACGAGGCGCATCACCTCGATCTCCCGGCGCCGCCCGGTAATCGCCGCCCGGATCGAGTTGACGATCGCGAAGAGCGCGCTGGAGAGCAGGATGACGATAAGTATCGAGCCGCCAATGCGCAGCGAGTCGTTGATCGCCAGGAACAGTTCGACGGCGTCGCTGCCGTCGATGACCTCTGCGACACCCGGCTGGCTGGCCAGCCTTTGCGCCACCGCCGGGGTTTGCGACGGGTCGAACAGGCGCAACTCGATGCTGTTGGGCAGCGGGTTATCCACCAGGCTGGCCGCCTGCTGCAGCGCAGGCAGGTCGCTGGTGAGCCCCGCCAGGGCCTCCTCCTTCGGCACGTAGTAGACGCGCCGCTCGTCGACCTCCGGCCAGGAGCGGATCTCCTGCACCAGTTGCGCATGGTTGGCGCCGTCGAGAAGGAAGGCAGAGACCTGCAGCTCATCCTGCAAATTCGCCAGCACCGTATTCAGGTTGAGGCTAATGAGGCTGAAGCCCGCCAGGATGGTGAGCGACAGGGTCATGGTCGTGATGGTGGAAACCGACGCGACCCAGTTGCCCCTGATCGCCCGCATCGCCTGCTGCAGCGCGTAGGTCACGCGGCAGCTCCTGCGGCGCTTCGCGACAGGGCAGCGACGATTCGCGATGGCAGCGTCGTGGCGGCACAAAACCGCTGGGGGCGGGGGGCAGTTATCACGATTGACACCTTATACCAAGGGAGGCTCAGAGGTTTCTGAGAGGTTCTGAACCTGAGCGGGCCGGAGTCTCATCTGAGCAGCTCCGGCCCGCTTCGTGTTCCCGCAAATCCCGAACCCGGTTCAGGATTCAAGAAAAAGCAAAAATGGGGACATCAACCCGACGCCCGGCGCCTGGACGGCAGTTACGCCACCTTCTCCTCGAGCGCATTCACCAGCGCCCCGGTCACATCGGCGGTCGTGGCCTTGCCCCCCAGATCGGGGGTGAGGGGACCCTCGGCGAGCACCTTGTCGACGGCGCGTTCGACCCGGTCGGCCGCCTGGGCCTCACCCAGGTGGTCGAGCATCATCGCTGCCGTCAGCACGGTTGCGATCGGGTTGGCCACGCCGGCGCCGGCGATGTCGGGGGCGCTGCCGTGCACCGGCTCGAACACCGCATGGTGCTCGCCCACGTTGGCGCTGGGTGCGAGGCCCAGGCCACCCACGAGGCCGGCGATCAGGTCGCTCAGGATGTCGCCGAAGAGGTTCGTCGAGACGAGCACGTCGAACGAGCCCGGTTCCCGCACCAGCTTCAGGGCCGCCGCGTCGACGATCACGTCGTAGGCGTCGACCTCCGGGTACTCCTTCGCCAGCTCGCGGGCGGTTTCGAGGAACAGGCCCGAGGTGAGCGGCAGGACGTTCGCCTTGTGGATGATCGCCAGCTTCTTGCGGCGCTTCATCGCCTGCTCGAGCGCCACCTTCGCGATCCGCTCGCTGGCGCCACGGGTGATGACGGCATCGGCGATCGCCGTGTCGCCGTAGCGGCGCTCCTGCTCCACGTAGAGGCCCTCGGTGTTCTCGCGCACCATCAGCATGTCGACGCCCTGGAAGCAGCCGGGCACCGGGCGGGTGCGCGCCGGGCGCAGGTTGGCGAACAGGTCGAGGCGGCGGCGCATGTAGCGGATGGCGCCATGGTGCCCCTCCACCTTGCGGCTGGGGCTGGTGAAGGCACCGGCCAGGGCGGCATCGGCCTCCTCCACCATGCGGATCGTCTCCTCGGGGACGCTCCTGCCCTCCTGCTCGAACGTCTCCCAGCCGGCCCGCGCCTCGACAAACCGGAAGTTCAGGCCGGTCGCCTCCAGCACCCTGCGGGCAGCCGGAATGACCTCCTTGCCAATCCCGTCACCGGGAATCAGACAGATCGTGTGCATTCTCTCCTCCTGACGCGCGGCCACACCCTGTACGGGCGCATGAGTCACCGCGGCGTGTTGGCAAAATTCGTCTCACACGTAAAAACTGTGTTCTAACTGACGAGGCTAACACGAACGCCCAGCTCACTTTGTGGGGTTCGCGGCGGCCAGGAGAAAAGCCGCCCTATGGGTTACTTGCGGGACTGGGAGACGGCCTCCGGGGCCTCCTCACCCGGCATCGGATGCCTGCGGGCGAGCTCGACGACCCGCTGCAGGATCTCCTCGCGCGGGGCAGAGCGGGAGATGCCGGCGTGGATGAGGGAAGCGACCTCGCTCATCTGCGCCTTGACAAAACCACGGGTGGTGAGTGCCGGCGTGCCGATGCGGATCCCAGAGGTGACCCACGGCTTCTCCGGATCGAAGGGGATCATGCTCTTGCTGACGGTGATGCGCACCCGGTCGAGGCGGTTGCTGGCCTGGTTGCCGTTCACGCCCTGCTCGCGCAGGTCGAGCAGGAACAGGTGGTTGTCGGTGCCGCCCGAGACGACCCGGTAGCCGTGGCCCGCCAGCTGCCCGGCCAGCTCCTGGGCGTTCTCGATGATGCGCCGGCTGTACTCCCTGAACTCCGGCTTCATCGCTTCGCGGAAGGCGACGGCCTTCGCCGCGATCACATGCTCGAGCGGGCCGCCCTGGTTGCCGGGGAAGATCGCCCGGTCGACCAGCTTGCCGATCTCCTCGTCGTTGCCGAAGATCACGCCGCTGCGCGGGCCGCGCAGGGTCTTGTGGGTGGTGCTGGTGATCACGTGCGCGTAGGGGACCGGATCGGGGTGGAGGCCGGCGGCGATGAGGCCGGCGATGTGGGCGATGTCGGCGAGCAGGTACGCGCCCACCTCGTCGGCGATCTCGCGGAAGCGCGCGAAGTCGATGGTGCGGCTGTAGGCGCTGGCGCCGGCGATGATCAGTTTGGGCCGGTGCTCCCGGGCGAGGTCGCGCACCACGTCGTAATCGATGGTTTCGGTGTCGCGATCGACGGGGTAGCCGACGACCCGGTAGTTCTTGCCGGAGAAGTTGACCGGCGAACCGTGCGTGAGGTGGCCGCCGTGCGCCAGGTCCATGCCCAGCACGGTGTCGCCCGGCTCGAGCAGGGCGCTGTAGACGGCCAGGTTGGCGCTGGAGCCGGAGTGCGGCTGCACGTTCGCCCACTGCGCGCCGAACAGCTCCTTCAGGCGGTCGATCGCCAGCTGCTCGACCTTGTCGATGACCTCGCAGCCGCCGTAGTAGCGCTTGCCCGGGTACCCCTCGGCGTACTTGTTGGTGAGCACGCTGCCGGTTGCGGCGAGCACGGCGGGGGAGACGAAGTTCTCGGAGGCGATCAGTTCGAGTCCGTCACGCTGCCGCTCGAACTCCTCCTCGAGGAGCTCGAACAGCTCCGGGTCGTCGTGCTGAACGGTGGGGTAGCCCTTGGCGAAGCTCATGGCGGGAGTATAGCAGCAGGCCCCAGCCGGCCCCACGAAAATGGGACGGAGGCGAGCACGCCTCCGTCCAAGGGCTTATCTGCGCTTGAAGTTTGGTCCCGCCGCGGCCTACTCCTCGCCGCGGTTGGCCACGATGTTCACGATGATCGTGCGGTTCTCGTTCTCGGGCGCGCGGTCCAGGGAGTCGCTTACCTCCTCGAAGAGGCGGGCGATGCGGCCGCTCCAGCCTCCGGCCGAGACATCCGCAACATCCTGCTTGCGCACCACCAGCTCGATGTCGCCGGTGGCGACCATGTCGGCGATCTCGTCGCTGCTCAGGTGGGCCAGCTCGTGCAGGCGCACCTTGTGGACCTCGCGGTCACGGCGCCTGGGACCGCGGCCCCGTATCGAACCCGTCCAGTCGCTGCGCCCCTCACCGTACGGGGTGTAGTCGCCCTGGCGGGCGGTTCCCCACTCGTCGCGGTTCTCGATGTCCGTCTCGTAATCCAGCCAGGCGTTGCGGCGAAAGCGCTGCTCCTCGCCGTCGCTGCTGAACGGACCCGGATGGTCGATCCCCACGATGCGCACTATCGAGTCCAGGTCCATCGTCATGAAGTCGCGCATCGTGTACTCGGTCTGCTGCTCGTTGAACGGCTCGTACCACTTGTGCGCCTTCGGGTGCAGGGCGTCGCCCCTGTGGTCCTTCTCCTCGTCCATCTCTTCCTCCGGAACGAAGCTCACGAGGACGCGCAAGCCGCCGCCCTCCTCCTCGTAGGTGCGGATGCCGGTCACCATCACCTCGCGGGAGACCTCGCGGGTGCTTGATTCGTCGTGGCCGGCTGTCTCTGCCTTCTCGGCGGGGCCCTCGTAACGGACCGTCCGGCCGTCGCGCATGGCGTCATCGAGGTGCGTCAGGTCCACCTCGCTGCCCCGCGGGAACCAGGTTCCCTGCGACGCTACGGCCTCGCCCTCGGCGTCGAACACCACGCTCAGGATGCCCTCGCCGTCCAGCCCACCCAGCGTGGCAGCGCCGGTGGAAGCCGGCACCACCCGGTGGTCGTCCCGCGGGATGCCCGATGCGGTCCTTCTGATCCGGTTGGATTCTGCTGAGTCTCTGTCGCGATCCATCGCCCCTCCTCCTGTATCGCCCTTATCCAGACTCTAAAGCCTAGTTGCCCTCGCGCCTGGTCGGCTGGGGCGGGGCCACTACAACCATGTCGTCGTCCTCGCCGTCGGCGCTTCCGGTCCGCTCCTGCGCCGCCGTCTCCTGCCGGGCCTCCTGCGCCTCATCCTCGTCGATGTCGAGGAGCAGGATGGGGATCTCCAGCCGGTCCAGCACCTGCCTGGCGACGCTGCCGGTGAAGAAGCGCTCGAAGCCGCCCCGGTGGTGGGAGGCCATGGCTACCGCGTCGACTTCAAGCTCTTTGGCATTGTGCACGATCGCGTCGGTCGGGTCGCCAAAGTCGACGCTGGCCTCCACCTCGTAACCCAGTCCCTCGAAGAGGCGCACCTCCCGCTGCAGGTCCTCCTCCAGTTCGCCGCGGAACTCCCGCAGCTCATCGTCGTCGTAGAGCGGGTGCAGCTGGGAGCCGGGCATGTCGTAGGCGTAGAGGTAGACGCGGTAGTCGGCGCCAACCAGGCCCGGGCCGTAGGCGGGCAAGGGGTACTCGACGGGCACCCTGGCGACGTGCAGCAGGTGCACCCGCCAGTCCTGCGTCGAGAAGATCTTCTGTACGGCCGGTTCGATCCGTCGACTGAACGCCGTCCCGTCGAGGGGAATCAGCAGTTTGTGCTTCTCTGGCATTGAGCGCCACCCCCAATGGCTGCCCGGCTGCCGCCGGCACCTGACCGACCGCGCGGGCGGCCCAGCCAGGCATAGTCACGCTAAGTCAGCTTCCTCACCTTTGACAATGAGTATAGACCACACTGGGGGCGGGCACAGTGCCTGCCGGGGCAGTTGCGGGGCGGCCTAGGCGAACGGGCCGCCGCCCATCAGCAGCTGCCTGACCCGCTCGAGCTTCGTCGACTCGGAGGGAACGAGGGGCAGCACCTGGCCCACCGCCTGGGCGATCGCTTCCAGCTTCCGCTCCTCGACCTCGCCTTTGGCCTCCACCTCCACCTCGTTGAACGACACGCTGGCCGTGCCGTTCTGCGCCTTGCCCGTCACCGCGTCGAAGGAGAGGATGGCTATGACGGCGCCCTCCTCCAGGACCGAGTAGATGACCCGCTCCGTCTCGATGACCGTTTGCGGCTGCAGGTAGCCCGGCACGCAGACGGGGGCGATCCGGTCGTAGATGGCCTTGGGCCAGTCGTTCCCCTCCAGGGGCAGCTCCAGTTCGCCCCGCTGGTGACTGGCGCCGGCGACGGTCCCCTTCGTCTTCAGGGTGGCGACGACCTTGCCCTCGCCCATGCGCCTGCGCAGGGCGTAACCGGCCCGCGACAGCGACAGGCGGGAGTCGTCGTAGTAGCGGTCCTTGTGGGAAACGTCCACGGCGGGGCCGAGTTCGAAGCCGGCCGCCTCAACCGCCTCACGCAGCGCCGCCTCGTCGGGTGCGCCCTCCTCGGGCGTCGAAAACTTCAGTTCGTGCTCGCTGTTCACACGTCGAGCATAGCGCGGGGACTGCTATACTCTGCCCACCAGACAGATAAGCCGCAGTCAAGCGTCGTCCCTACGTCATCCCGAGGCCACCATTCAGGAAGGACCCGGAGATGCAGGACACCCGCAACATCGCGATCCTCTCGCACAGCGGCGCCGGCAAGACCTCGCTTACCGAGGCGCTCCTCTACCGCGCGGGAGTCATCCCTGCGCCCGGCAGGGTAGAGGATGGCAACACCGCCTCGGACTTCACGCCCGAGGAGCAGCGCCGCAAGATCTCCATCTACAGCACCGTTCACCCGCTCGAGTGGCGGGGTAACCACTTCAACATCATCGACACGCCTGGCTACGCCGACTTCGTCGCGCAAATTCGCGGGGCGCTGCTGGCGGCCGATGCGGCGCTGATTGTTGTCAGTGCCGTCTCCGGCCCCGCGGTGGGCACGGAGCGGGTGTGGAACCACTCCTTCGAGCGGGAGCTGTCCACCCTATTCGTAGTCAACAAGATCGACCGCGAGAACGCCGACTTCTTCCGCACCATGGCGCAAATCGAGTCGACCCTCACCGGCAACATCGCCGCCATCCAGATCCCCATCGGTCAGGCAGAGAACTTCCACGGCATCGTCGACCTCCTCACCATGACCGCCTACCTGTGGCCCGACGGCGAGCCGCTCGAAGCGCCCATCCCCGCCTCCGTCCAGGGCCTCGCCAACGACTACCGCGAACGGCTCGTCGAAGCGATCGTCGAGACCGACGACGAACTGATGGTCCGCTACCTGAACGACGAACCGATCGACAACGAGACGCTGGTGGAGGCGTTCTGCGCGGCGGTGCGCCGCAACGAACTCGCGCCCGTGCTGGTCACCAGCGCGACGAAGGCGATGGGCGTCACCCTGCTCCTCGACTTCCTGACGCGGGGCGTGCGCCGCGTCGAGGACCACGGCCCGCTGCCGGTGCTCGAGGGCGAGCCGCCGCAACTGGGCCCGGACGCGCCCTTCAGCGCCCGCATCTTCCGCACCACCGTCGACCCCTACCTGGGCAAGGTGTCCACCTTCCGGGTTCTGGGCGGAGAACTCCGCCCCGCCACCACCATCTACGACAACGAGCAGGAGCTCGAGTTCAGGCCCAGCCACATCTACCGGCCGGAGGGGAAGGAGCTGGTGGAGGTGGATTCCTTGCCTGCCGGTTCTATCGGTGCGTTCGCCAAGCAGGACGGCGTGCGGACCGGCGACACCCTCACCGAACCGGGCCGGCGGTTACGGCTGCAGCCCGCCTCGCTGCCGGAGCCGGTGATGGCGCTCGCCCTCTACCCGCGCACCCGGCCCGACGAGGACCGCCTCCTGGAGGCCGTCGCCAAGCTGCTCGACGCCGACCCGACCCTGCAGCTCGAGCGCAACGCCGAGACGGGTGAGACCGTCCTGTGGGGCATGGGACACGTGCACCTGGAGGTGGCCATCAAGGCGCTCGAGGAGCGCTTCAACGTGGCCGTCGACACGCGCACGCCGCGGATCGCCTACCGCGAGACGATCACCGGCACGGCGCAGGCCCGCTACCGGCACAAGAAGCAGAGCGGCGGCGCCGGCCAGTTCGCCGAGGTCGCCCTGCGCGTCGAGCCCTTGCCGCCCGGTTCCGGCTTCCGCTTCGAGAGCGCGGTCGTCGGCGGCGCGATCCCCAGCCAGTTCATCCCCTCCTGCGAGAAGGGCGTGCGGGCCGCGCTGGAGCGCGGCCCCCTGGCCGGCTTCCCGGTGGTCGACGTCGCCGTGACCGTCTTCGACGGCAAGGACCACCCGGTGGACAGCAAGGACATCGCCTTCCAGGTGGCTGCCGCGGCGGCCTTCCGCGAGGCCGTGCAGGAGGCCCGGCCGGTGCTGCTCGAGCCGGTCGTACTGTTGCGCGTGCGGGTCCCCGAGCGGTTCACCGGCGACGTCATCAGCGACCTGAACACCCGCCGCGGGCGCGTGCTGGGCATGGAGACCGAGGGCACGGTGAGCGTCATCGCGGCGCACGTTCCGCTGGCGGAGGCGCAGTCGTACTCTGCCGACCTGCGCTCCCTCAGCGGCGGGCGCGGGGCGTTCTCCCTGCAGGCGCAGGGCTACGAGCCCGTGCCGGCGCC